>NZ_JANEZT010000372.1 GCF_025403405.1 Frankia tisae | reverse complement strand
GCCATGCCCAGCGGGCGGTCGCCGCCCTGCTCACGGTGCTGCTCTTCGGCCTGATCATCTTCGGTGGGGGCGCCGCGGCCGACGCTGTCGACGGCGAACGTTGGTGGGGTTACCTCGTCGGCGGCCTGTTCTGCGTGGTCATGGTCGCTGCCGCCCTGCGTAGCCGCCAGCGCTGAGTCGACGGGCCCGCGAACCGGGCCGCCGAGCGGCAGGGGAGACTGTCACCCGTGCGTGTGGGCTTCCTGGTCGAACAGCTGCTCGCGCCGGTTCCGGGGGGGACCGGCCGCTATTCCGCCGAGCTCGCGACCGCCCTCGCCCGCCGTGCCGCGCCGGGGGACGGCGTGGTCGGCTGGTGCGCCGCGCGGCGCGAGGTCGACGCCGCGAGCCTGCCGGGCGTGCTCGGCCCGCTGCGCCTCGGCTTGCCTCGACGGGCGCTGGCCACGGCCTGGTCGCGCGGCGTCGGTCCCGCGCCGACCGGGGTGGACGTCATCCACGCGCCGACGCTGCTGCTCCCGCCCGCGGGCGGGACCGCCGGCTGGGCGACCGGCTCGGTGGTCGACGCCCTGCGCGGTTCCGGCCGGTCCGGCATATCGGCTCGGTCCGATCCCGGCAGGTCTGCGGCCGATCATCGGGGCGAGCCCGGCCGGGACGGCGGCCGGTCGGCGGGTGGCCCGGTGCGACCGCCGTTGGCCGAGTGGGCCGCACACAGCGTCGCCCCGGCGCTCGGTGACGCGCTCGACCGCCGCCGGCCCCGGCCAAAACTGGTCGTGACGATCCACGACGCGGTGCCCTGGACCCATCCCGAGACGCTGACCCCGCACGGTGCCCGCTGGCACCGGCTGATGGGCGAGCGCGCCGCCCGGCACGCCGACGCGGTGATCGTCCCGACTCTTGCCGTCGCCGCCGAGGTGGCCCGGCATCTGCCGATTCCTCCCGAGCGGTTGCACGCCATCGGCGAGGGGGTGGCCGAGGCGGTTACCCGGGTGCCGCCCGACGCCGACGCCCGCGCGGCTCGGCTGGGCCTGCCGCCGCCGGGCGGCTACCTGCTCACCCTCGCCACCCTGGAGCCGCGTAAGGGGCTGAACACCGCGCTCGCGGCGCTGCGCCGGTCCGACGATCCGGGCCTGCCGCTGGTGCACGTCGGCGCGGCCGGCTGGGGCGGGCTCGACGTGCGTACCGAGGCGGCGCGGCACGGTCTGGACGGCTCCAGAGTCCGCACTCTTGGGCGAATCAGTGACGAGGATCTCGCGGTCGTGCTCTCGCGGGCCGGGGTGCTGCTGGCGCCGAGCCAGTCGGAAGGGTTCGGCCTGCCCGTGGTGGAGGCCATGGCGCACGGAGTGCCGGTTGTGATCTCCGATGCCCCGGCGCTGGTCGAGGTGGCAGGAGACGCCGCGCTGGTGGCAGGCGTCGGCGACGCCGCTGCGCTGGCCGCCGCGGTGGCCCGGATCGTCGGCGATCCAGTCCTGCGCGGGCGGCTGTCAGATGCCGGACGCGCGCGCGCGCAGGCATTTACCTGGAATGCGGCGGCGGAGGCGACGTGGGCGCTCTACCGTCGAGTCGGCGGCTCCCCTGCCGTGTCCGTCGCCGCTGACGGGCGGGCGTAGTGTTGCCCCCGTTGGGAAGCAAGCGGTCACCATGAAGCAAGCGGCCACCCCTGCGAGGGTGGCGCGTCAGGGAAGGAGCGCCGTGGGACCCCGGGTGCTCGTCGACGCGACTTCGGTCCCGGCCGACCGTGGTGGCGTTGGGCGTTATGTCGACGGGCTGGTCGCGGCGCTCGGCGCGGCTGGTGCGGACATGGCGCTGGTCTGCCAACGGTCGGACGAAGAACGCTACAGCCGGATGGCTCCTCATGCCACCGTTCTGTCCGGGCCGGCGGCCATCGCCCACCGGCCCGCGCGGCTGGCGTGGGAGCAGACCGGGCTGCCGCTGGTTGCGGAGCAGGTGAATGCCGACGTCATTCATTCACCGCACTACACGATGCCGCTACGGGCGCAGCAGCCCGTGTGCGTGACTATCCACGATGTCACCTTCTTTACCGAGCCGGACATGCACACGGCGGTGAAGGGGACGTTCTTCCGCTCGGCGATGCGCACCGCGGTGCGCCGTGCCGCCCGGATCATCGTCCCGTCGAAGGCGACCCGTGACGAGCTGATCCGAGTGCTCGACGGCGAGTCGACGACCACCGATGTTGCCTATCACGGCGTCGACACGTCGACGTTCCACCCGCCGACCGAGGAGGACAAGCTGCGCGTGCGCCGCCGCCTCGGCCTCGGCGACGCGCGCTACGTGGCCTTCCTCGGCATGCTGGAGCCGCGCAAGAACGTCCCGAACCTGATCCGTGGCTGGGCCGAGGCGGTGCACTGGCGGGACGAGCCGCCCGCTCTCGTGCTGGCCGGCGGTTCGGGCTGGGACGACGACGTCGACGCCGCCGTCGCCTCGGTGCCCAGCCACCTGCGGGTGATCCGGCCCGGCTACCTGCGTTTCTCCGACCTGCCGGGGTACCTGGGCGGGTCGTCGCTGGTCGCCTACCCGTCGCACGGCGAGGGCTTCGGGCTGCCGGTGCTGGAGGCGATGGCCTGCGGTGCGCCGGTGCTGACCACCCCGCGGCTGTCGCTGCCGGAGGTCGGCGGGGACGCCGTCGCCTACACCCAGCCGGATCCGGACTCGATCGCCCGTGAGATGGGTGCCCTGCTCGACGATGCCGAGCGCCGCCGCCAGCTCGGTCAGGCGGGACTCGCGCGGGCCCGGGAGTTCACCTGGGCGGCGAGCGCCGAGGCTCACCTGGCGAGCTACGCACGGGCCGTCGCCGAGCGCTGAGCGTCCGACCCCGGGGCGAAGACCGCCGCAAAGGGCGCGCTACGGTCTCTTCGGCACGGATGCCGCTCGACGTCACCAAGTCCCGGCGCGGCCGGCCGTGCCGATCGGACGGATGACAGGCGGGCCGGCGAGGCGGGCGGGCCGGTGAGACGGGCGGGCGAGGACATGGGTGTGGAGCCGGAGATTCGGGTCGTCGTCGTGACCTTCCGGTCCGGGGAGATCATCGGAGCTTTTCTCGATTCCCTGGCGAAGGCGACGACCCGGGCCTACGAGGTCGTCATCGTCGACAACTCTCCGAAGCTCGACACGGGCACCGGCGCGGCGGGGGAGCGCCCCGAGGTGCGGCTGCTGCGCCCGGGCCGCAACCTCGGCTACGGCAGCGCCGTCAACAGGGGCGCCGCCGACGCCGGCGCACCCTGGCTGGTGATCTCCAACGCCGACATCGCGTTCCAACCGGGCGCGCTGGACGAGCTGATCGCCGCGGCGCGGCGTTGGCCCGGTGGGGGTGCCTTCGGCCCCGGGATCACCAACCCCGACGGGGCTCTCTACCCGTCGGCCCGCGACCTGCCGTCGTTGGGGCGGGGGATCGGCCACGCGCTGTTCGGCTGGTGCTGGCCGGCGAATCCGTGGACCGCCTCCTACCGGCGGGAGCGGGGTGCCCCGCGGGAGATGACCGCCGGTTGGCTGTCCGGCTCCTGCCAGCTACTGCGCCGGGAGGCGTTCGAGGCGGTCGGTGGCTTCGACGAGTCGTACTTCATGTTCATGGAGGACGTCGACCTGGGCCGGCGGATCGGGGCGGCGTCCTGGCAGTCGGTGTACGTGCCCACCGCGGTCGTCGAGCATCTCGGCGGGCACTCGACGAAGCGGTCGTCCCGGCGGATGGTGGTGGCCCACCACCGCAGCATGTTCCGCTATCTGTCCCGGCAGTACCCGGGGCCGGGGCGCGCTCCCCTGCGGCTGCTGCTCGGTGTCGGGCTCGGTGCCCGGCTGCTGCTCGCCCTCGTCTTCGCCAAGGACAGCGCCGGGGCCAGGGCCACCCGATCCGCGGAGCTGCTCACCAACCGCGGGATCACTCCCGGCGGATGAGCCTCGGCGTTGCTCGGACACCCGGGCGCATGGCGTGACCAGATGGTAAACAGATCGTATCTGCCCTATGGCGGCACGTTCGGGTAGTGGTCCCGCTGCCCATCCGTCTCCAAGAGCTACCCCATGCCCTGCGACACTGACTCTCCATGGACGCAGTGATGCTTGTCGGCGGTCAGGGGACCCGTCTACGACCACTGACGATGTCGGCCCCCAAGCCGATGTTGCCGGTCGCTGGGGTGCCGGTCACCGCGCACATGCTGGCTCGGGCGCGCGACGCCGGGATCGACCGGGTGGTACTTGCCACCTCCTACCGCGCGGAGGTCTTCGAGGAGTACTTCGGGGACGGGTCCGCCCACGGCCTCGAGCTGGAGTACGTGACCGAGACGGAGCCGCTGGGCACGGGCGGCGCCATCCGCAACGTCGCCGGGCGCCTGCGCGGCGGCCCGGACGACCCGATCGTGATCTTCAACGGTGACATCCTGTCCGGCCTGGACATCCGGGCGCTGATCCGTCGGCACACCGCGGCGGACGCGGCGGTCACCCTGCACCTGACCGAGGTGCCCGATCCGCGGGCCTTCGGCGTGGTGCCCGTGGACGCGGACGGTCGTGTCACCGAGTTCCTTGAGAAGACGCCCGATCCGCCCACCAACCTGATCAACGCTGGCTGCTACGTGTTCCGCCGTTCAGTGATCGATTCCATCGCCGTGGGTCGGCCGGTGTCGGTCGAGCGGGAGACCTTCCCCGGCCTGCTGGCCGCCGGCACGTCGGTCATGGGCTACCCGGACAGCACCTACTGGCTCGATCTGGGCACACCGGCGGCGTTCGTCCAGGGCAGCCGCGACCTGGTGACCGGCCGGATGGTCTCCTCGGCGCTGCCCGGCCCGGTCGGGGACTGCCTGGTTCTGGCCGGCGCCGTCGTCGCCGCCGACGCCAAGATCAGCGGCGGCGCCACCGTGGGGGCGCGCTCCCGGGTGGGCGCGGGCGCCGAGGTCGACGGCGCCGTGCTCTTCGACGGGGCGATCATCGAGGCTGGCGCCACCGTGCGGGACAGTGTGATCGGCCGCGATGCCGTGATCGGCCCCGGCGTCGTGCTCGACGGCGTGGTCGTCGGTGACGGCGCCGTCATCGAGCGGGGCAACGAGCTGCGGGCCGGCGCGCGGGTGTTCCCGGGCGCGGTCCTCACCGCCGGCGCGGTGCGGTTCAGCTCCGACCGCACCTGACCCGGCCGATCTCGGCCAGCCATTGCGGCCGATCGTCGGATATGCCCTGATCCGACAGGACAGACTGATGTCCGTGCTCGTCAGCGCATCGCTCAGCGCATCGGACGCGCTCACCGCCGTCCTCGTGCGCACCTTCGCCGTGCTGCGGGTGCTGGGCGTCGTTACCACGGCGCTGTACCTGGCGGTGTGGTGGTCCTGGTACAGCCGGCACCCGGTGGGGCTCGTCGCCGTGCTGCTGATGCTCGCGTGGGGGCTCGGCTACGTGGCGCTGAGCCTTCGCGGCGGGCTCGGCACCGGCCTCGTCCTCACCAACGTCGGCGTGGGCACGGCCGGGGCGCTCGCCGCCGGCGCCGCCGTGCCGGCGGTGTCCGTCGGTGGCGCGGGGACCTGGATCTACCTCGGCTGCGCCCACGCCGCCCTGGTCGCGGGCGCGATGACCAGCCGGCGGGTGCTCGCCGGCGCGCTGGTCGCCCTGTGCGCGGCCCTGGTGGGTGGGGTGGGCCTGGGCGGCCGGCTTGCCGCGGCTGTGCCCACCGATGCGGGCTGGTCGGCGTCCGCGGCGGCCCGCTCGGCATCGGACCCCGGCGGGTCGTACCGCCGGGTCGCCGTCGCCATCCTGCTCATCGCCTTCCTGTCCCTGCTCGTCCGGTTCGGGGCGGGGCGGCTGCGGGCGACCGCGGGCAGGGCCGACGACCAGCTGCGGGCGGCGGCGGACCACGAGCGGGCGGAGATGATCGCCGTGGCCCGTGCCCGCGCGGAGCGGGAGCGTGAACGCGTCCTGCACGACACGGTGCTCAACACCCTCGCCGGCATCGCCTGGGGCGGCGGCGATGACGAGCGGCTCACTCGAACCCAGGCCGAGGACGCCATCGCCGCCGTCCGGGGGCTGCTCGACGCTCCACCCGGCGACGGCGCGCGCAGCCTCGATGCCCGGCTCGACGCCGTCGCCGATGCCGCCCGGCTGCGTGGGCTGCGGGTGCGGCTCGGCCGGACCGGCACGGTCGGCATGCCTGGCTCCCTGTCGTCGGGCAACGGCAGCGGGCAGGAGCTGCCGCCGGAGGTGGCCGTCGCGTTGGCCGCCGCGACCGCCGAGCTGCTGTCCAACGTCCGCCGGCATGCCGCCACCGACCAGGCCTGGGTCACTGTGCACCGCACGCCAACCGCGGTCGGGGTGATGGTGCGCGACGAGGGGCGGGGTTTCGACCCGGCCGCCGTGCCCGTCGATCGGCTTGGGCTGAGCCGCTCGGTGCAGGCCCGGCTCGCCGAGGTCGGTGGCCGCGTCCGGCTGGTCACCGCCCCCGGCCGTGGCACCCGGGTGATGCTGACCTGGGCGCGGGCCGCGCCCCCCGTCGCCCCGGACGCCGCGGGCGGGTCGCCCCGACCGCCC
>NZ_JANEZT010000371.1 GCF_025403405.1 Frankia tisae | reverse complement strand
GGACTCGACCCGGATCCGGCCGCCGGGTGGGGTGGCCTCCAGGGCGTTGCTGAGCAGGTTGTCGAGGATCTGCTCCAGGTGCCCGGGGGCGCTGGCCACGATGTGTGTGTCGGCGACGTCCCAGGTCAGCGCGATGTCCGCGGCGGCGGCCACCGGCCGCCAGATCAGGCAGCGCTGGGCGGTGACCGGCGCGAGGGGAACCGGCCGGGTGGCGGTCGGCGTGTGCTCGGCCCGGGAGACGGCGAGCAGCCCGTCGACCATGCGCGACAGCCGGTGCACCTCGACGAGGGTGCCGGCCACCTCCCCGGCGATCGTCGCGTCGACGTCCTGCTCCAACAGCTCCAGGCGCAGCCGCATCGCGGTCAGCGGGGTGCGGATCTGGTGGGAGACGTCGGCGAGGAAGTGCCGCTGACTGTCGACGAGGGACTGGATCCGGTCGGCCATCGCGTCGAAGGTCGTCGCGACCCGGCGGACCTCCGACGGGCCTCCGACGGCCCGGGCCCGGATCGACAGGTCACCCGCGCCGAGCTCGCCGGCGGCGTGTTCGAGCCGGCGCAGCGGGCGGCCCACCCAGCGGGCCAGCAGGATGGAGATCGCCAGCGCCGCCAGGGCGACCAGGACGCCGCCGATGGCGATCACCGTCCACCGGTGGTTGATCGAGGAACGCAGCCCGTGGTCGCTGCGCGCGACCGCGAGGATGCCGACCAGGCCGTTCGCATTGGACACCGGGGTCACGATGATCATCTGATGCCGGGTGGCGTCGCTCGGGTCGATTGTCACGCTGTGGTGGTGCGCGCGGGCGAGCTCCGCCGGCGTCACCGAGATGTCGTCGCCGGTGCCGGCCACGGGGCTGTCGTCCGCGCGGTAGAGGCGCAGCTCGTCGGGCGGCCCGTCCGCGCTGTCGCGGCGGGGCACCGGAAGCGGCGCGGCGCCCGGCGACAGCCGCCGCCACTTCACCTCGGCGGCATAGGCGTCCGTCGACGCGGTCAGCCGCAGGCCGAACAGGGCCCGGTCATGGCGGGTGGCGTCCAGGCCCATCGGGATGCACAACCCGACGAGCAGCGCCGCGGTCAGCAGAAGCTGGGCGGCGAGGATCCGCCGACTCATCGGCTCGGCAGCTCCTGTCCCCAACCGTCGCGCGCCACCAGCTGCCCGGCCGGCTCCCCACGAGAAGGATCGGGATCGGGCACGCCGGCCAAGCGGAAGCCGACCCCGTACACCGTCTCGATCAACTCCGGCTTGCCTAGTTTGCGGCGGATCGCGCCGATGTGCACGTCGAGGACCTTCGGTGAGCCGAACCAGTCTCCCCAGACGCCGGTGAAGATCTCCTGGCGGGTTCGCACCCGGCCCGGGTCGGCGGCGAGGAAAGCCAGCAGGTCGTACTCGCGGGCGGTGACGGCGACGGGGTGGCCGCCGACGGTGATGCGGTGACTGCGGCGGTCGAGGGTGAGCGGGCCGTGCCGGACCAGGTCCGCGTCCGCACCGGCCGTCCGCTCGGCCGTCCGGCCAGCCGTGCGCCGGCGCACGGCCCGCATCCTGGCCAGCAGCTCGGCGAACCCGAACGGCTTGACGAGATAGTCGTCCGAGCCCAGGTCAAGTGCCTCGACCCGGTCGGCCTCGTCCCCCCGGGCGGTCACGACGATCACCGGAGTGTCGGTGCGCTCGCGGATGCCCCGGCATACCTGGGCGCCGTCCATGTCCGGTAGGCCCAGGTCGAGCAGCACAAGGTCGGGCGGGGTGGGACCGGTGACCTGGGCGAGGGCGGCCTTGCCCGTGCGGACACGGCTCGCCGTGTAGCCGGCCCGGTTCAGCCCGCGCACGAGCTGCGTCCCCAGCCCCTCGTCGTCCTCGACTACGAGGACCCGGGCGCCGGCCGGGTCGGGCTGGCCTCGGAGGGCGGGCTGGGGCGGCGGGTCCGGCACGTGTCCCTTGAAATGGTGGCCTGCGGGCGTCGCCATGAGTATCAGCCTAGGGCTGCCGCTACGTCAGGGTTACCACGTCCCCGCAGCTTGTCCGTCGCGTCGCGGAGCCCTCACCCCGCTGCCGTCGGCCTCGCCGCCGCTCTGCGTGTCGACGCAGGCCACCGCGGCGGCGAGCGTCGAGGCAAGCGTGTGCCGCGGCAGGTCGATCAGCCGGACGGCGAGCAGATCGGGGTCGGCGACGGCCCGGCGCGCGGTCGCCAGGGCCTCCCGCTGGGACAACGCCCGACCGTCGGCCTGCCGGGCGATCCGGATCAGGCCGTCGCGCCAGACATTGCCGATCTTGCCGTGCGGGCGGTCCAGCAGCCAGCGGGCGAGGCGCGCGCCGGAGTCGAGAACGGCGGGGTCCACCGCGGCGAACGTCACCAGCCGGCCCGCGTCCCCGCCTCGACCCGCGTCCCCGCCGTCGGTGACGGCAACGTCGTACTCGGGCGTGGCCGCCCACTTCGCCCGCAGTGGGTCGAGAGCCTGGCGCGTGCCATTCTTGGCGCCCAGCACGGGATGGTCGGCCGCCACGATCACGGCGAGCCGGTCGGCGTTGACCGCCAGCAGCAGCCGCGTCAGCCACGGGCCCGGATCGTCGGACAGGTCGGCGACGGCGGACAGCGACCAGCCCGCCCCCGCCCCCGCAGCGGCCGCCGGCAGCCCGCGTTCGAGGACCGTCCCGAGGTGCGCGTGGGCCGCGTCCAGTTCGGGGCGTTCGCCGACGAAGACTCCCCGGCCCGGCGAGATCGCCAGGAATCCGGTCGCCGCGGCGACGAAGGGCCCCGCGAGCGGCGCCGACTGGCTCTCGGTGGCCTGCCGGCCACGGGTGTAGATCGCCGTCGGCGCCGGCCCGCGCGCGGCAACCGGCCGGTCCAGGTGCTTCCAGGTGGCCGAGGTCGGCTGGCAGACGTACATGTCGGCGCGGGCGCCGACCGCCTCGGCGCCCTCGTAGGTGTGGAAGGCCGGCCAGATCGCCTCGAAGACGAGACCCTGGTCGAGCAGGGCTCGCTGCACCTTCCAGCCCAGAGTGGGCATCCGCTCGCTGAACCCGTAGGCGACGAGGACCCGGCCGCGCTCGCGGTCGGCGAGGCTCTGGGCGCCGCGCGCGGCGAACAACGACACCCCCTGCGGGGTGTAGGGCGGGTCCGTGAAGGCAAGATCCGCACTGCCCGCCACCGCCGGCGGCAGCCCGAAGCGCAGGTCCGCGTACAGGCACCGAAGCTGCAGGTCGCGCGACCGGGCCGTCCGGTCGAGGAACTCCAACAGGTCCTCGTCGATGTCCACGACCGTGACGGCGGGCCCGCGCCGAGCCGGGTCCGGGCTCGCCGCGGCGGCCAGCAGAACGACGGCCAGTGACGTCAGGTCGTGGTCACCCACGCAGAGCAGGTGGGCCTCGCGCAGGTCGTAGTGCGTCGAGAGCCAGACGGCCCGGCGGACCACCGTCGCCGCCGTGGCCGGCACATGGTCCAGCTCGGTTTTCGGGCGCGGAGCCGAGGCGATGAGCTCGTGCATCGTCGCGACCAGCGCGCTGTGGCGACCGATCTCCGCGGCGAGCGGGTCGAGCGTGGTGCCCGCGCGCAGCTCGTCGTAATGGATCATGGTGCGGTAGCGGTCGACGGCACCGGGCCGCAGGACGAACGTCCCGCCGGAACCGGTCCGCAGATCGTCGCCGAGGCAGCCGAGGATCTCCTCGACCGAGCGGCGCGGCAGCCCCGAGTCCTGGATCAGGGCGCGCAGGGTCCGCGGCCGTTCGGTCAGCGCCGCCACAACACCGCGGGGTGCCCGCGCGTGCACCCGATAGCCGTGCAGCAGCGTCGCCAGCGACTCCCCGGGTGCGGCGCTCGCGGGCCCCGCCGTGGCCGGTGCCGCCGTGGCCGGTGCCGCGGCGGGCGGCGGCGTCGCATCTGAGAGTGGCGTCGCATCTGAGAGTGGCGTCGGATCTGGCGCGCGGGGCGGACCGGCCGAGGGCGGCGGGGTGCGGGGATCGGTCACGCTGATCAGCGTGACACCCCGGCGTGAGCTGTGATTTCACCACCCCCCGACTCGGCGGCTAGTCTCGTATCGTGCTGAGAAGGCTTGATCTGCGGGATACGGTGCCGTCCGCCGCCGATGTTCGGCGCCTGCTGCCCCGGGCCGCAGTCGACGTGGACGTCGCCGTCGACGCGGTCCGGCCCATCTGCGAGGACGTGCGGACCCGTGGTGACGCCGCCGTTCTGGACGCCGCCGCCCGGTTCGACGGCGTCCGTCCGGCCAGCCTGCGGGTGCCGCAGGCGGCGCTCACCGCCGCCGCCGAGGCCCTCGACCCGGCGGTGCGCGACGCGCTCGTCGAGGCGATCCGGCGCAGCCGGGTGGTGCACCGCGCGCAGCTGCGCGAGCCGGTCACGATCGAGGTCGGGCCGGGCCTGACGGTCACCGAGCGTTGGGTGCCGGTCGAGCGGGTCGGGTTGTACGTGCCCGGCGGGCGGGTCGCCTATCCGAGCAGCGTCGTGATGAACGTGGTGCCCGCCCAGGAGGCCGGGGTCGGCTCGCTGGCCGTGTTCTCCCCGCCGCAGCGGGACAACGACGGCCTGCCGCACCCCGTCGTGCTCGGCGCCTGCGCCCTGCTCGGGATCGACGAGGTCTACGCCGCCGGCGGCGCCCAGGCGGTCGCGATGGCCGCCTACGGCACCGAGAGCTGCCAGCCCGTCGACGTCATCACCGGGCCGGGCAACGTCTACGTGACGGCGGCGAAGCGGCTGGTGCGCGGCGTGGTCGGGGTGGACGCGGAGGCGGGCCCCACCGAGGTCGCGATCCTCGCCGACGCCACCGCGGACCCGACCTTCGTCGCCGCCGACCTCATCGCCCAGGCCGAGCACGACCCGATGGCCGCCTGCCTGCTCGTCACCTCCTCGGTGGAGCTCGCCGACGCGGTCGACATCGAGCTCGGCAAGCAGGTGCCGGCGACGCGCCACCGCGAGCGGGTCGAGGAGTCCCTGGCCGGCCAGGGCGCCGTGGCGATCGTCGCCGACGTCGATGCCGGGCTCGCGGTCGTCGACGGCTGGGCGGCCGAGCACCTGGAGATCCACACCGCCGACGCGGGCGCGGTCGCCGCACGGGTGCGCCATGCCGGGGCGGTGTTCGTCGGCCCCCACGCCCCCGTTCCGCTGGGCGACTACCTCGCCGGCTCCAACCACGTCCTGCCCACCGGTGGGACGGCGCGTCACTCCAGCGGCCTGGCCGTGGCCGCCTTCCAGCGCCAGGTCCACGTCGTCGAAAGCACCCGTGACGCGCTGCACGCCGTCGCCCCGCGCCTCGCCGCGCTCGCCGGGGCCGAGGATCTCACCGCACATTCCGACGCCGTGGAGGCTCGATTCCGATGACGATCCAGGCGTCCCGCAGCACCGACGCCGGCCACGCCGGCGACGACCGGCCCTGGCGCCCGCTGGACATCGACGGGCTGCCGTTGCGCGACAGCCTGCGCGGGCTGTCCCCCTACGGCGCGCCGCAGCTCGACGTGCCGGTGCGGCTCAACACCAACGAGAACCCGTACCCGCCGTCGGCCGGTCTGGTCGACGCTCTCGGCAAGGCCGCGACCCTCGCCGCCACCGAGGCCAACCGCTACCCCGACCGCGACGCCGAGGCCCTGCGCGCCGACCTCGCCTACTACCTCACCCCGGACGCCGGGTTCGGCGTGCACACCGCCCAGGTCTGGGCCGCCAACGGGTCCAACGAGGTCATCCAGCAGCTCTGCCAGGCGTTCGGCGGGCCTGGCCGGGTCGCGGTCGGCTTCGAGCCGTCCTACTCGATGCATCGGCTCATCGCCCTGGCCACGGCGACGGAGTGGGTCCGGGAGGAACGCGCCGCGGATTTCACCCTCTCCGCCGAGGCCGTCGCCGAGGCCGTCGAGCGCCACCGGCCGGCGCTGCTGTTCCTCTGCTCGCCGAACAACCCGACCGGCACGGCCCTGCCCGTGGACGTCGTCGTCGCCGCCTGCGAGGCGATGGCGCGGGTGGGCAGCGGCATGGTCGTCGTCGACGAGGCGTACGCCGAGTTCCGCCGGGCCGGGGTGCCCAGCGCGCTGACGTTGCTGCCCCGCCACCCGCGGCTCATCGTCACCCGCACGATGAGCAAGGCGTTCGCCCTGGCCGGCGCGAGGGTCGGCTACCTCGCCGCGCACCCCGCCGTCGTCGACGCGCTGCAGCTGGTCCGGCTGCCCTACCACCTGTCGACGTTCACCCAGGCGGTCGCCCGTACCGCGCTCGCGCACGCCGACGAGCTGCTCGCCACGGTGGAGGCGGTCAAGTCGCAGCGGGACCGGATCGTGCAGGAGGTGGAGGCCCTCGGTCTTCGGCTCGCGCCCAGCGACGCCAATTTCGTCTTCTTCGGCCTGTTCGCAGACCAGCGCGCGGTGTGGCGCGGGCTGCTCGACGCCGGGGTGCTCGTCCGCGACCTCGGCCTGCCTGGCTGGCTGCGGGTCACCGCCGGGCTGCCCGCCGAGGTCGACGCGTTCCTGGCTGCGCTCGGCCGGGTCCTCGCCGGCAGTGACGTCGCCGCGGACGGTGTCGTCACCCTGGCCAGGAGCTGACCGAGCCACCGCC
>NZ_JANEZT010000370.1 GCF_025403405.1 Frankia tisae | reverse complement strand
GGGAGGTACTGCGGGCGGTCGACGAGCGCGGCTCCTACGCCAACCTGCTCCTGCCCTCGCTGCTCGCCGGCAGCGGGCTGCCGGCCCGCGACCGCGGCTTCGTCACCGAGCTCGCCTACGGGGCGCTGCGCGCCCAGGGAACCCTCGACGGGCTGCTCGGCACGGCCACGAGCCGACCCGTGCGCGACATCGACCCGCCGCTGCGCGACGCGCTGCGGCTCGGCGCCTACCAGCTGCTGCGCACCCGGGTGCCCGCGCGGGCCGCGGTGGCCAGCACCGTGGACCTCGTCCGGGCGACCAGCGGCGAGCGCCCGGTCCGGTTCGCGAACGCGGTGATGCGCCAGGTGGCCGCCCGGATCGCGGAGTCGGGCGGGGACCTCGCCCAGCTGCTCGGCGCCCCCCGCTTCGATGCCGACCCGATCGGCCATCTCACGGTGGTGAACGCCCATCCGCGGTGGATCGTCGAGGTCGTCGCCGAGGCTCTCGGTGACGACCTCGACGAGACCCGCGCGGCCCTCGCCGCCGACGACGAGCGGCCGGTGGTGCACCTGGTCGCCCGGCCGGGCCGCATTGACCGGGAGCGCCTGCTCGCCGAGGCCGCCCAGGAGGGGCTGGCCGCGGCCCCAGGCCCCTACTCGCCGTTCGCGGTACGCCTCGACGGCGGTGATCCCGGGCGGCTGCCGGCGGTGGCGTCCGGGCTCGCGGCGGTGCAGGACGAGGGCAGCCAGCTCGTAGCGCTCGCCCTGGCCCGGACGGCGACGGTCGGCCGGGACCGCGGGCTGACCGTCGACCTGTGCGCGGGCCCCGGCGGCAAGGCGGCGTTGCTCGCCGGCCTGCTCACCGACCGCTCGGGCGCCGGGCCCGAGGCGGCGTCCCCGTCCGGAGTGGCGCTCGGGGCCGGGGCGAGCCTGCTCGCGCTGGAGCCTCGGGCGACCCGGGCCGGCCTGGTGGCGCGGTCACTGGCGGGGGAGCCGCGGGCCTGGGTGGTGCGCGCGGACGGGCGGGCGGCCCCGTTGCCCGCGGGCAGCGCCGATCGGGTGCTCGTCGACGTGCCCTGCACCGGGCTCGGCGCGCTGCGCCGCCGCCCGGAGGCCCGCTGGCGGCGCATCCCCGGCGACCTGGCCGCCCTCGTGCCGTTGCAGAGCGCCCTGCTCGTCGCCGCGCTGGACCTGGTCCGACCCGGCGGCGTGGTCGCCTACGCGACCTGCTCCCCGCATCCGGCGGAGACCGTCGAGGTGGTCCGCCAGGTGACCGGCCAGCGGGCGGACACCTCCGTGCTCGACGCCCGGCTCGCCCTGCCGGAGGTCGACGCGCTCGGATCCGGGCCGTTCGTCCAGCTCTGGCCGCACCGGCACGGCACGGACGCGATGTTCATGGCGCTGCTGCGCCGCAACCAGAACTGAGCCCGCGCAGGTGGGCAGGCGCCGGCGGCGATTCGGCCGACCGCCTGCCCCGGTCGTCGGGCCCCGGGCGTCGGCGGGCGGCCGGGGCCCGAGCGCGGAGGTGTCGAACGGCTCGGGGTGTGCGCCGATTGAGTCGATAGTCTCGCGGGGTGGCAACCGCACAGATCTACCCCAGCCTGCTCGCCGCGGACTTCGGCCGACTGGCCGACGCCGCCGTCGCCGTCGAGGGACGGGCCGACTGGCTGCACGTCGACGTCATGGACTACCACTTCGTCCCGAACCTGGCGTTCTCCCCGGACGCGGTGACGGCGTTGCGGTCGGCGACGCAGACCCCGCTCGACTGCCATCTCATGATCGAGAATCCGGATCGCTGGGCCGCGCACTACGCCGAGCGCGGCGCGGCGAACGTGACCATTCATGCCGAGGCCGTGTCCGACCTGCCCCGGACCACCGCGGCGATCCGGGCCGCCGGCGCCCGCACCGGTCTCGCCGTGAAGCCGAACACCCCGGTTGAGCACTACCTCGACGACCTGCACCGCTTCGACCTGTTGCTGCTGATGACGATCGAGCCCGGATTCGGCGGCCAGAAGTTCATGACCGAGGTGCTGCCGAAGATCGAGGCGGCTCGCCGGCTGATCGACGACCGCGGCCTGGACCTGTGGCTGCAGATCGACGGTGGGGTCAACGAGGAAACCGTCGAGCTGGCCGCGGTCGCCGGGGTCGACGTCTTCGTCGCCGGCACGGCGGTCTTCGGTGCGGCCGATCCCGGCGAGGCCGTCGAGAAGCTGCGCGCCCAGGCGCTGCGGGTCGCCCCCCGGCTGACTGCGCCGCCCGCTCGCACGGTCGCAGACCCCGCGTGACGACGCCCGTGCCGGGCCCGCCTCCGGGGCCCGGCGGGGACCGCTACTGGCTGGCCCGCGCGGTCGAGCTTGGACGCCGCTGCCCGCCGTCGACCACGGCGTTCTCGGTCGGCGCGATGATCGTGGCGGCCGACGGGACCCTGCTCGCCGACGGCTACTCCCGGGCGGAGGAGCCGCACGACCACGCCGAGGAGGTCGCGCTGCGTCGCCTGGCCGCCGACACCGACCGGGCCGCCGTTGTCGATCTGGCTGCGGCCACGGTGTACAGCTCACTGGAGCCATGCAGCGCTCGGGCGTCGCGGCCGCGGACCTGCACGGAGCTCATCCTCGCCGCCGGGATCGGCCGGGTGGTGTTCGCCTGGCGCGAGCCGTCGCTGTTCGTCGACTGCGATGGCGCGGAACGGCTGTCTGCGGCCGGCGTCGAGGTGGTCGAACTCCCGGCGCTGGCCGCGGATGCCCGGGCGGTCAACAGCCACCTCCCGCTCGGCTGAGCGTCGTCCGGGGCGCCCGACCTGGTAGTCGGCTGCCGGCCATGACCTCGGTCACGTTGTTGAGGGCGGCGTGTGGCCGCTTCGTATGTCAGACTTAGGGCAGTACAACCAGCAGCACGCGCGCTCCGGGGTCGGTGAAACTCCGAACCGGCGGTGATAGTCCGCGACCCGTCCGCAGACATTGGGACGGTTGACCCGGTGGAATTCCGGGACCGACGGTCAAAGTCCGGATGGGAGGACGCGCGCGGGCCGAGTGCCCGTGGGTGGTCGTGGCCGTCCTCGGGTGCGCGTCGGCGTGCCCATGCCGGCAGGTCCCGCGTGGCAACCCCCCAAAAAAAACCGGGGGGCGGTGCCCGGGACCGAAGGGCGCGGTCGGATGTTCACCGGCATCGTTGAAGAGCTTGGTGTGGTGGCTGCGGTAGATACGCGGCCGGAGTCAGCGGCGCTCACCATTGCCTGTCAGGCCGTATTGGCAGACGCGACCCACGGCGCCTCCATCGCCGTCAACGGCGTGTGTCTCACGGTGACCTCCTTCCAGCGGGACGGAACCGGTCCGGGCGGGGGCGTGCCGGGCGAGGACGCGAGCGGCGGGGGGCCCGCCGGCACAATCGCGGCGTCCACGGCGTTCACCGCTGACGTGATGCGCGAAACCCTCGTGCGGTCCTCCCTCGGCGAGCTCGCCGTCGGCGATCCGGTGAACCTCGAACGCCCCGTCCGGCTGGCCGACCGCCTCGGCGGCCATCTGGTCCAGGGGCACGTCGACGGCGTCGGCGTCGTCGTCGACCGGCAGGCCGACGAGCACTGGGAGCTCGTCCGCATCGCCCTGCCCACCGGCCTCGACCGCTACCTCGTGGAGAAGGGCTCGGTGACGGTCGACGGGGTCAGCCTGACCGTCGTCGAGGTCACCCCGGCCGAGGGCGACTCCCCGGCGACCTTCACGGTCAGCCTGATCCCCACGACCCTCGACCTGACCACGCTCGGCCGCCGAGCGCCGGGTTCCCGGGTCAACATCGAGGTCGACGTGCTGGCCAAGTACGTCGAGAAGCTGCATGCCGGCACCATCGACCCGAACGGACTCCTCCGATGACCACATCCGCGGCCGGCACCTCCTCGACGGCCATCCCCGCCCTGCCCGTCCCGGCCCCGGCCGCCGACGATGACGCCAACGTGACCTTCGCCGCCATCGAGGACGCCATCGCGGCGATCGCCGCCGGCCGGCCCCTCGTCGTCGTCGACGACGCCGACCGGGAGAACGAGGGCGATCTGATCTTCGCCGCCGAGGCGGCCACTCCCGAGCTCGTCGCGTTCATGACGCGCTACACCTCCGGGGTGATCTGCGTGCCGCTGGACGCCGCCGACACCGACCGGCTCGAACTCGACCAGATGGTCCCGCACAACACCGAGCGGATGGGCACGGCGTTCACCATCACCGTCGACGCCCGCGAGGGCGTGTCCACCGGCATCTCCGCCGCCGACCGGGCCCACACGATCCGGCTGCTCGCCGACCCCGACACGGTCCCCGGCGACCTGAGTCGGCCGGGGCACATCTTCCCGCTGCAGGCCAAGGACGGCGGCGTGCTGCGCCGCCCGGGCCACACCGAGGCGGCCGTCGACCTCGCCCGGCTCGCCGGACTGCGCCCGGCCGGCACCATCTGCGAGATCGTCAACGACGACGGGACGATGGCGCGCCTTCCCGAGCTTGCCGCGTTCGCCCGCGAGCACGGTCTGCTGCTGATCAGCATCGCCGACCTCATCGCCTACCGCCGCCGCACGGAGAAGCAGATCGTGCGGGTCGCCGAGGCGACGATCCCGACCCGTTACGGCACCTTCCGTGCCGTGGGCTTCCGCAACACCCTCGACGGGGTGGAGCACATTGCGCTGATCCGCGGGGAGCTGGGCGACGGCGAGGACGTTCTCGTCCGGGTGCACAGCGAATGCCTCACCGGTGACGTGTTCGGTTCGCGCCGCTGCGACTGCGGCACGCAGCTCGACGCCGCCCTGCGGATGATCGCGGCCGAGGGCCGCGGAGTGGTCCTCTACGTGCGGGGTCACGAGGGTCGGGGCATCGGCCTGATGCACAAGCTGCGGGCCTACCAGCTCCAGGACGCCGGGCACGACACCGTCGACGCCAACCTCGCGCTCGGCCTGCCCGCCGACGCCCGTGACTACGGCACTGGCGCGCAGATCCTGGTCGACCTCGGGGTGCGCGGCCTGCGGCTGCTGTCGAACAACCCGACGAAGCGGGCCGGTCTGGAGGGCTACGGGTTGCGCATCGTCGAGCTCATCGGCATGCCGGTCACCCAGACCCCGGAGAACCTGCGTTACCTGACGACCAAGCGGGACCGGATGGGCCACGTCCTGCCCGGGCTGCCCCGCGCCGTCGGCGAGGACACACCGGCCGGCGGCCGGTGGGCGACGAGTCCCGCGCGGGTGCCCGCCACCTCCGGTTGCGCCGCCGGCGGCTCCTCGGCCGGCGCGGACCTCACCGATGGAGAAGGTCTGTGAGCGGCTCCGGCGCGCCGCAGGAGGTGCTCCCGCCGGTGGCCGGGCTGCGGCTGGCGATCGTCGCCACCCGCTGGCATGCCGAGATCACCGACGGGCTGCTGGCCGGGGCGCTGCGGGCGGTCAAGGACACCGGGCTCGCGACCGCGCCGGAAGTCGTGCGGGTCGCCGGCGTGGTCGAGCTGCCCGTCGTCGCCGCGGCGCTGGCCCAGCGGCACGACGCGGTCGTCGCGCTCGGCGTGGTCATCCGCGGCGGCACGCCGCACTTCGACTACGTCTGCCAGTTCGTCACCGCGGGGCTGGCCCGGGTCAGCCTCGACGCGCGGGTCCCCGTCGGCTTCGGCGTGCTCACCTGCGACACGGTCGACCAGGCCCGTGACCGGGCCGGGCTGACGGACTCCACCGAGGACAAGGGCCGGGAGGCGACGCTGGCCGCCCTCGACACCGCGGCGGTGCTGCGCGAGCTGGCACTCGCCGGCTGAACGGATCGGCTGCTCCCGCCCGGCCTCGCCGGATGCCACGCGGCCACCGCCCTCCCGGGGGTCGGTGGCCGTCCGCATCTCGCGTCACACGGACGGTGCGAGCCCGATCCGTCCTGGTGACATGACCTCGGTATGGTGTTGCCATCGCATGGCGATTCGGAGTGGATCGAGTGTGCCGGTGGTGTGTTCACTGCTCGTGAGGCTGTTTCCAGCTATCTGGATCATCCTGGAGCTCTTGTCGGGGCACGGGGTGACGCGAGACCGTGATGCCACGCCGTAGCGGTTGCCTCGCGTTCCGGTGTCGTCCAGCGGAGTCGGGCCGGAGATGGGGGCGGGGTGGCGCGGATGGCGGGTCATGGTGGGAACCGGGACGATGACGACACCGCGGCGCCGGTCGATCCGACCGGGACCGACCGGGACGGCCTGGATGCCTCGTTCCGGTCCGCCGGTCCGGACTCCGCCGGCGCGGGCGGCGGGGATGCCCGTCCGATCTCCCTGCTCGGTCTGCGCCTGACCGAGCCACAGTCACCAAGCAATGCACTGGTCACCCGGCGTCCCACCCGTACCCGTCCAGGTGTGTCGCGGGTCGAGCCCGGCGGTGGGCTTCCCGGCGGGTCGCCCGCCGATCGAGCGCCCGGCTCCTCGCCACCCGCCTCGGAACCCACGCGACCTGGGCAGACCCGCTCCCCGCAGACCCGACCGCCGCAGACCCGACCGCCCGCGGACCAGACTTCGCCGCCCGCGTGGTCGCCGTACCCGCAGCGGTCCGACGACTGGGAAGGGGCCGCGTCCACCGCGCAGCGCCCCGCGCTCCCCCCGCCGCCTCCGACGCCGCCACATCCGACGC
>NZ_JANEZT010000036.1 GCF_025403405.1 Frankia tisae | reverse complement strand
CTCCCCACCCGTCGTCCCGGGCGCGTACGCGGCCGCTGAGGGCCATAGCGGCCCGCTCTACCGAGCCCTATGCGTGCCTCTGGTCGGATTCGAGATTCAGGTTCCCGAGTGGTGAGCGCAGGTTCCCGAGTGGTGGTGGGCTCAGGTTCCCAGGTGGTGCTTGGCGGAGGCCGTCCACAGCGTCTCGCTGACCTTCTTGTCCCAGTCGGTCTCGGCGACCCTCGCCTCGGCTACCCGGCCGGGGCAGGCGGACTGCGGCTCCTGCGTGAACTGCCCCACCACGCCGACGGCCGCGAAGATCGGCTTGGCGCCGCCGCAGACGGCGGTCAGCGCCAGCCGAGCGCCCTCGCCGACGCCCCACACGTAGATGTGGTTCGGGTCGACCTTGGTCTTCTTCGTGGAGACGTAGCTGACCACGTCGCGCAGGTAGGCCGCGTCGACGCCGTCCGGGGAGTCGATCCGCCAGGTGCCGCCGACCGCCTCGGGGTAGGCCACCGCGAAGTTGCGGGCGTTCGCCACCGAACCGGCCGCGCTGTCATGGTCGAGGGTCTTGGCATCGACGTTGTCGTCGTGCAGGATCAGCACCAGTGGGATCGGGTTCCTCGGGTCCTTCGGGGCGTGCACGAGCAGTTCCCGGTCGGCCGAGCCGTAGCCCTTCGGCATGCTGACGCGCTTGGTCTTCGGGCCGTTGCCGCGCTCGATGAAGACCCAGAGCACGACGATGACGACCCCGACGATGAGTACAGTTCGCTTGTTCTTGCCCCACCAGCCGGCAAGTGGATTCGACGCCACGATCCAACCGAACCACACCGGTAGCCGGGAAACGCCGCAAACAGGCGACCAGATGACCCTCGGACCTACCCACCTGTCCGAGCGGGATTCAGGAGCCGGCGAGGGCCCGGCGGCGGGCCTCCCGCAGCACCTGCGCTTCCTGGGGGGCCTCCAACGGCGGGAGATCGCCGTGGATCCAGGTCAGCAGGAGGTCGGCGAGCGCCGGGTTCTGCGCCAGAACCGGCCCATGCAGGTAGGTGCCGACGACCCGGCCATCGACGATGCCGTCGGTGCCACCGCCACCACCGCCACCACTGCCGTCGCTGCCGCCGTCCTCGCCGTCACCGATTCCGCGGCGCACCACCCCCAGCGGAAACCCGCCGGCCCCGGGCAGCCGCCTGGTGCGCCCGGCGTGGTTCTCATACCCGTACAGGGTGGGCAGGTTGAGGCGCGGATCCGGCTCTACGACGATGTCGCCGACGGCCCGTCCGGGCGGCGGTGTCTCCGGTGGCGCGAAGGAGCGGCGGGTCTCGATGTCGACGAGGTTGAGCCCCTCGTGGATCTCCCCGCCCGACGGGAACGTCGCGCCGATCACCTGGTAGCCGGCGCACACGGCCAGCAAGGCCGCCCCCGACCCGACCGCGCGCACGATCGCCCGGTTCTGCCGGATGCCGTCGGCGGCGAGGACCTGCGGGGCGTCCTCGCCCCCGCCGAGCAGGTAGATGTCGCAGCTGTCCGGCACCTGCGAGCCGGCGGGGACGTTGACCACCTCGGCGGGCAGGCCCCGCCAGCGCAGCCGCTGCTCGAGGACGATCGCGTTGCCGCCGTCCCCGTAGGTGCCGAGCAGCTCGGGATAGATCAGCGCGATCCGGGTCGCCGAGCCGCGCCTCACCGGGAGCTCCGCACCAGCAGGTCCCGGAACGCCGTGTAGTTGGCGACCACGTCGACCACCTTCTCGTTGGCCGCCTGCGCCGCGTCCTCGGCGCTGGCGTGCACGCTGTGCGGCACCTCCGCGTAGGCCAGGCGCACGCTCATGTCCTCCTTGCGCCCACCGGTGACGAGCACCTGCCGGCCGGCGAGGCGCTCGAAGGGAACGTCCCAGATCCAGGACGGATCCCGACCGTCGGCGGTCTGCGAGTTGAAGTCGATGACGACGGGCCGGGGCGGTGCGTCGGCGAGCAGCTCCATCATCTCCACCCAACCGGCGGGATTCTTCGCCAGCAGCAGCCGGCCACGGCGGCCCTGTTCGCCGAGGGCGACCTCCTGGTAACGGCCCTGCACGTCGCCCAGGCCGGTCATGGCGGCCAACGCCGCCTCGACTTCGACGCCGAGCTCGCGGGCCGCCGCGGCGGCCATCGCCGCGTTACCGAGGTTGACCCGGCCGGGCAGGTCGAGGCGGGCCGAGATGGTGCGGCCGTACCAGAGAATCTCCCGCTGCCCGGTGACCGCGACGATCGGCTCGGGCCGGGCCAGCCCGCACTCGGACCACCAGCCGTTGTCGTTGCGGTGCAGCAGGCGGGCGCACTGGGGGCAGACCATCGCGTCGGCGGTCCAGTTCTGGCCGGCCGACACCCACACCTGCCGGTGCCAGCCGCCCGCCGCCCAGGCCACCAGCGGGTCGTCGACGTTCGCGACCACCGTGGTGTCACGCAGCTCGGCGCCGAGCTCCCGCCACATCGACGCGATGCGCCTGGTCTCGTTGGACCGGTCGAGCTGGTCGCGGCTGATGTTGAGCAGCAGCACGACCCGCGGCGAGATCTCGTGGGCCACCTTCGGCAGCCAGATCTCGTCGACCTCCAGGGCGGCGGCGGCGTCGAACGGGGGGCGCGACAGCGCGGCGAGGACGCCAGGCGCCATGTTCGCCCCGCCGCTGTTCGACTTCACCGGCCCGAGGGTGCCCAGCGCACGGGCGAGCAGCCGGGTGGTGGTCGTCTTGCCGTTGGTACCCGACACGCAGGCGGTGCGGCGGTGGGAGCCGACCTCGGCCAGCGCCCCGGGGGAGACCCGCAGGGCCAGCTTGCCGCCGATCATCTCCCCCGAGCCACGGCCAAGGCGGCGCGACGCCTCCGCCGCCAGGCGTTCGACGGCGAGCGCGGCCTGGGTCCGGGCGGTGAACCTGCGCGGGATTGATGTCGTCATCGCGCTTTCTACAGTGCCACGGCGGTGCCCGGAGACGAAGACCACCCCCGCTTCCGTTGGGATACATCCCGATCGCCGCCCCTGCCACGAACGGCGAAATGCCGCCAGCGGCGCTACGACCAAGCCTTGTCGCCAGCCGTCGTCACGGAAGGTCAAGAGGCGTCACCCTGCGTCTAGATGCGGTGGAACTTTCGTTTACCCCCCCCTCGCGCGAGGTGGTGTCAACCGGACCACCATGGGGGAATCGACCCGGCGTCGCGGTAGAACTCACCCGACGGGGTGGACCGGAATACCCAAGTCCGGCCCCCAGGACGAGAATCACAGGCGAAGCACGGCCGGCGACCGGTCCGGCCGGGCCGCGCGGGGCCCGGAACCCGGGACCCGGCCGGGAAATGGCCGGCCGGAGGCACCACGCGGCTGCAGAAGGGACGTGAGGGCACACAGTGACCACGAAGGCAATCGCGATCGCGCGGGAGCAGGGCCGCTGGTCGGTGCATGATCTCGACCCGGCCGGCGCCGAGGACCTCGACGCCCTCACCGACGAGATGCGCGACTTCGGTGACGACACCATCGTGGCGTTCCTGGAGGAGGACGACGAGTACCTCGCGATCGTCCGGGTCGGCGCCGACGAACCGGACCCCAAGGTCTTCCTGTCCGACCGTCGGGTCCTGATCACCTCCGAGCTCGCCGAACGCCTGTTCGCCGACGCCCTGCCGTCGATGGCGGGCCTGGCCACGGAGGACGACGAGGACGACGACGCCTCGGTGCTCACCCAGGCCGCCCCCGTCGGCGACCTCGACCTGCTCGTCGACCTGGGCACCTCCGAGGAGGCGCTGCTGGAGCTGATCGGCGAGGAGGGCATGCTGCCCGCCGACCTGATCAGCGCCCTGAGCGAGCGCGCCGGCGCCGGAGAGATCCTCGACGACGCCCGTGGCTGATCCCGTCCCAGCAGGCGGATCAGTGCACGGTACGGCGAGTGGGCGCGACCATGGCGCGGCGATGGGTCTCGCGCTGGCCCAGGCACGCTTGGCGCCGGCGCACGGCGACGTCCCGGTCGGTGCGGTCGTGGTGGCGTCGGACGGCACGGTGCTCGGGGAGGGCCGCAACACCCGCGAGCGCGACGGCGACCCGACCGCCCACGCCGAGGTGATCGCGCTGCGGGCGGCGGCGGCCCGGCTCGGCTCCTGGCGGCTGGCCGGCGCCACCCTCGTGGTCACCCTGGAGCCGTGCACCATGTGCGCGGGCGCCCTCGTCCTCGCCCGGGTGGACCGGCTCGTCTACGGCGCCGTCGACGACAAGGCCGGCGCCGTCGGCTCCCTGTGGGACGTCGTGCGCGACCGCCGCCTCAACCACCGCCCCGAGGTCATCCCCGGCGTCCGCGCCACCGAGTGCGCCGCCCTGCTCGCCGACTTCTTCGCCGCCCGCCGCCGCCCGCCCACCGCCTAACCCGCGGCCAGCACCAACACTCACCACCCCGCAACCATCTGTGATGACTCGGTCACCCGCGTACGCCCTTTCTGGACCGCGCCACGGAGGCCCCTCCGGCCGGCGGGCTGGCATGTCGGCAGTTGCAGGAGGCTATGGGCTTCGTGGGACAGCCAGAAGGTCGCCAACCTCCTGCAAGTAGCCGGTCGGGGCCGGCGAGAGCCGATCTCCATACCTCTGCATGGCTGGTTGGATGCGGGGTGAGATGGGGGACCATGCTCGGTCCGCTGTCCGGAGGTCGCCGTGGCGGTGTTCCGCGGAACACCATGATCGTCATGGCCGGGGCGAGCGGGCCGCGCGACCCCCACGATCGGACCCTCAAGACGTCCGGTAAGCTCGCCTACGGTGGAGTCGCCTAGTGGCCGAGGGCGCACGCCTCGAAAGCGTGTGAGGGGGCAACCCCTCCGTGGGTTCAAATCCCACCTCCACCGCCCGTGTCTCAGGCAGAACGCCGGGTCCGACGCTCACCACGTCGGCCCGCCGCTGCCGTCCTGGTCTCACATCGGACCAGCGGTCGTTTCGTCGCCGCTATCCGGGTTAGCTGCTGGTCCGGGCGCGATGCGCCTGACCGTGGGCTCGCCCTTCCTGTTCCATCGGAACAGGACGAGGTGCCACAGTCCGGGCGCCCTGCGCGAGGGGTCGATCAGACCTGCGGCTCCGGCGCCCTCCAATTGCTCGCGCACGTGCCAGGAGCTCGGCTTGCCGCCCGACGCGACGAGCTCCTGCCAGGGCGCGAGGGTGTCGACCAGGTCGATGCCCGTGGCCTCGCGCGCGACCGGATCACGAAGGTCCACGATGCGGCTCGCGGTCACGGAAAGCGCGATGAGCGCTGGCTCGGACGCCCGATCGGCGGCGTGGGCGATCATCGCAACGTTCACGCCCTCGGGTGACGCGCTCATGTAGAGGGTCGGACGGCCAGGCGGCGAGTACCGGCCGGCGGCCCGCGAGCCGACGAGTGCATCGTCGAGGTACGTCGGGTCGACGGCCCGGAAAAACCCGCCTTCGACCGCGACGAACAGGTCGGACTCGCGCAGTAGCCGCGGGGCGATCCCCACGTAGTCAGCCATTCTCTCCGCCTGTCCCGTTCGCGCGGCCCCGCCGACCTGGATCAGCGGTCCACCGGGCCTGTCAAGGGCAATGATGCCGGATACCGACTGGTGAAGACATCGCCCGATCTCGATCCTGCGGCCCCTTCGGTGACCCCCCGTCCTGGGGGTGCCATTCGCCCTGCCTCGATGCCCTGAGTGCGCGACGCGTTCCCTCTTCGCCCACTCGCCTCGGGCGATCTCGGGGCTGCGCCGGCCGACATCAACTTGCAGCGGCTGCGGAGCGTGAAACTATCGGCGCGGACAGTAATTCACTTACTGACCATGACGCCGGCGCAACGAGGCGGCGGACGTCATTGCGCACACGCACGACCATCCATCAGAGGCACGACCGGTGAGTCGGAGGAATGGCATGGCGAGGATCGTCATTTTTGGTGCCGGTGGTCAGATCGGGCGCCGCATCACCGACGAAGCAATTCGACGGGGACACGAGGTCACCGCGGTCGAGGTCGACGCGGCCCGCGTGAAGAAGCTTCCGCGTAAGGCCAACGGGGTGGAAGGCGACGTCACGTCGCGCGACTCCGTCCAGCGCCTGGCGCAGGAGGCGGACGCCGTCGTCGTCGCGGTGGGTGGTGTCGACCGTCCGGTGCACGCGAACGCCGCGCGTACCCTCGTCGACGTCCTGCCCCGCATCGGCGACCAGGCCCCGGCCGTCCTGCACATCTCCAGCGGCGGGACCCTCGAGGACGAAAACGGCCAGCGCCTCGCGGACAGCCCGGACTTCCCCGCTGCCGAGCGCAAGGACGCGCTCGACCAGGCGGACGCCCTCGACGTCTACCGGGATGCCAGCAACGTGCGCTGGGCGGCCATCGCCCCGCCGCCGCGCAACCTGGGCCAGGGGCAGCGTCGGGGTGCCTACCGCACCGGCAACGACCGGCCCGTGGTGGACGCCCAGGGCGAGATCGGCATTTCCTACGAGGACTTCGCGATCGCCGTCCTCGACGAGGTCGAGAAGCCGCGTAACCGCAATCGTCGTTTCACCGTCGGCAACTGATACTTCCGTCTGATCTGCAGTCCGGGGGAAGCCAAAAGTAATGCGCAGCACCGGCGGACTCACCGCCGCTAACGGCAGGCCGCCGACGATGCCGGCCGGCCGGAGGCGACGGATTCCCGTCCGCCGCTGCGCCTGGGCGGCGCGGGCCGAATGACCCGCGCCGCCCAGTTCTCCGCCGTTGCGTCTGTCCTACCGGCGCAGTCAGGCCGCTGTCGGTCAGGCCGCTGTCGGTCAGGCCGCTGTCGGTCAGGCCATTGTGTCGAGGATCGCCTCGATATCGGCCGGGGTGGTGCGCGGATTGATGACGGCGAAACGGGCGACGGTCTCGCCGTCGTGCCGGGTGGGCGGTACGAAAGCGAACCCCTCGCGGAGCAGGTCACCGCTCCACCGGTGGTAGTCGGCGTCGCTCCAGCCGAGCCGGCGGAACACCACCACGGACAATTCCGTCGGGCGGACGAGTTCCAGTTCGGGCCGCGCCGCGATCTGCGCCGCCGCCGCCCGCGTCGTCGCGAGCGTCGTCTCGATGGCCTCGGTGTAGGCCCGGGTGCCGTGCGTGGCCAGGGAGAACCACAACGGCAGTCCGCGGGCCCGCCGGGACAGCCCGATGGCGTAGTCGGACGGATTCCAGTTGGTGGCCGAGTCGAGCACGTCGAGATAGCCGGCCCGCTGCGGACCGTGCGCCGCCCGGGCCAGGGCGGGATCGCGGTAGATCAGCGCGCAGGCGTCGAACGGCGCGAACAGCCACTTGTGCGGGTCGACGATGAAGGAGTCCACGTCGGCGATCCCGTCGAACAGCGGCCGGACCGACGGCGCGGCGAGCGCCGCCAGGCCGTAGGCGCCATCCGCGTGCACCCACAGGCCGCGCTCCCGGCAGACATCGACGATGCCCCGTAGGTCGTCGACGATGCCGAACTGCGTCGTCCCCGCGGTCGCCACGACAGCGAAAACCCCGTCGTGCTCGACCGAACCGCTCTGTCCGACCGCGCCGCCCTGCCGGGCGAGATCGTCGAGCGCGGCGGCGAGCAGCGGGCCGGTGAGGCGGCCCTGCTCACCTGTCGGCACGGCCACGATGTCCGCGTCGAGCACCATCGCCGCCTGGTACAGCGACGAGTGAGCTTCCGCCCCACAGACGAAACGCCAGCGTGCCGGCATCGGCCGACCCTGCGCGGTCAGCCTCGCCCGGACGGCCTGGCGGGCGGCGACGAGCGCGGACAGGTTGCCGACCGTGCCACCGGGCACGAACACGCCGCCGGCCGCGGCGGGCAAACCCGCAAGGTCGGCCAGCCAGCGCAGCGTCTCGTTCTCGACGTGGACCGCGCCCGCACCCTCCATCCAACTTCCCCCGTAGATGGACGAAGCACCGACCACCAGGTCGAACAGCACCGACGACCGGGTCGGGGCAGCGGGGATGAAGGCGAGGTTGCGCGGATGGTCCGCCGAAATGCAGGCGCGCGAGAGCACCTCGTCGAAGGTCTCCAGGGCCTGGCGACCGCCGATCCCATCCGCGGTGATCGTCCGGCCGGCCCTGGCGGACAGCTCCGCCGGTGTCGCCGATCCGTCCAGGGGAACCGGATCGAACCCGAGGCGGACCCCGGCAAAGTCGACTATCGCCCGCAGCAGATCGGCCGTCTCGGCGTCAAACTGATGCACGTACGGACCATCCCAGGACATGATGCTCGACAGGCGACCGCCGAAACGGCGGCTCGGTCACGATCTGGCCCGGAAGACCTGATCACCGCGCATCATCGGGGCGTGCGGTGGATTCCCGCCGACCGGCGCCGATGCAGTACGGACTATGCGTCCTGCTTGCCGCGCTGCCGACGGAAGAGGAAGCCGCCACCCACGAGAGTAACCAGCAGAACAATCGCTCCGACACGCTTCACAACAAACCTCCACGACGAGGACCAAAATCAACACCGACGGCAAAACCGGCAAGATCCGAAAAGCTGGACCGTCACCGGAGAAGCCTCGCCGATCGACCTGTTCGGGACCGGTCGACGCACGCTCCTACCGTCGGAAACCGAGCATGCCATGAACGGTACCCGGGTGCGCGGCCGGGCCGCCGGATTACCGGTCGCGTCCCCCGCGCGGGGGATGGACAGGTGCCATATGGCGGGGCAATCTTCGTGCGAAGTGTCGCCTCGGAGGCAATTTCACGGTGTGCACGGGCAGGGGTGGGCGACGGGTGGCCCGGGCCAGGTGTGGGGTGCGTCGGCGTCGTGAGATCAGGTGACGGCCACCACCACGTGACCGCCAGCGCACCGCACGCCGCATCTCGCCCAGGCGACCGCACGCCGCATCTCGACCGGACGATGGTGCGAGGATGGCGCCATGCTGATCGGCGCCGAGCTCATCGCCTTCGTGCCGACGACGGACCCCGACGGCAACGCTCTCTCCCTGACCGGGTTCGCGGCCTGACCGGGTTCGCGACTGGCCGTCTGTTGTTTTCGCAGTATGCATTGCCCGTTCACCAAGATGCCGCTTCGCTCTGCGTCGATGACTCTCAGCGGATTTCTCGGGCATTCCTCGCCGACTTGCTCCGGGTAAACGCCGCAATCCCGTATTTGTATCGGTGGATTGGTCGTCCGGGACTGTGGCAGCTAGGATCCGTCACGTTTCACCGGAAAGTGTGCGGCCGAACTGGGGGCAGATGTGGCGCGCGTCTTTGTCAGCCACGCCGACTCCGACGCAGAGCTGGCCGACCAGGTCTACCGCACGCTGGCCGATCTCGGCCACCGGGCCTTCCTGGCTCGGGACATCCGCGCTGGAATCCGGCCGGGGGATGTTTGGAAGGAGCGCCTGCATCAGGAGCTGCGGGCCGCGGACGCCGTCGTCTGCGTCGTCACCGACGCGTACAACGCCTCCCCGTGGTGCGCCTACGAGATCGGCATCGCGCACGAGGTCGGCAGCCTGCTGCTGCCGCTGCGGGCACAGTCGGGGGTGGCCTCGCCCCTGCTCGACGACCGCCAGCACGTCGCGGTCGTCGACGACGGTGGCTGGATCGGCCATCTGGACGTGCCACTGCGGCGCATCGACGCCGCCGGCGGCCTGGGTTGGGCGGCGGACCGCTCGCCGTTCCCGGGCCTGCGTCCGTTCACCCGGGACATGGCCCGCGTCTTCTACGGGCGCGACGACGAGCTGCGGCGGCTGACGCACCGGCTGCGCGCGCTGAGCGACCGGCGGCTGCTGCTCGTCGTCGGCGGGTCGGGGTGCGGCAAGTCGTCGTTGGTCACCGCCGGTCTGACCGCGCGGCTGGGTGGCGAGCCCGGCTGGGAGGTCGCCGATCCGTTCCTGCCCGGGCGCGACCCGACCCGCAAGCTGGCCCTGGCTTTGGCGCAGACGGCGGGCCGTGTCGGGCTGCGCTGGGAGGCCGCCGACGTTCACCAGCGGCTCAAGACCGACGACGGGGCCTTGACCGGGCTCGCCGAGGAGCTGCTCGGCGCGGGCTACGGGCCGCCGAAGGATCGGCTGCTGCTCGTCGTGGACCAGGGCGAGGAGCTGTTCACCCGCGCGGACGAGACCGAGCGGTCCCGGTTCGCCGACGTGCTGTTCCACGGGCTTGACGGCCCGATCCGGGTGGTCATCGCGGTCCGCTCGGAGTTCCAGGACCAGCTGTTCGCCCTGCCCGAGCTGCACGGCGCCCACCTGCACGCCTTCCCTCTGCGCCCGCTGGGGCGCGACATGCTCAGCGTCGTGATCACCGAGCCGGCCCGGGTCGCCGGGCTCTCGGTGGACCCGGAGCTGGTCAGCCGGATGGTCGCCGACACCGACGGCGGCGAGGCGCTGCCGCTGCTGGCCTTCACCCTGCATGAGCTGGCCCGCAACCAGGTCCGCGGCGGTCGGCTCGCCGCACGGCGCTACGAGGAGCTCGGTGGGGTGCGGGGCGCCCTCGCCCGCCGGGCGGACGCCGTCCTCGACGAGGCGGTCGCCGCCGCCGGATTACCACGGGAGGAGATCCTCGCCGGCATGGCGGAGCTCGCCACCCTGGATGAGGCGGGCCGGCGCACCCGCCGGCGCATCGACTACGAGGAGCTGTCCTCGGAGGCGCTGCGCACCGCGTTCCGCGTCTTCGTTGACCAGCGGCTGCTGTCGACGCCCAGCGACAGCCTCGGCGGCACCGGCGTCGGGGTGGTCCACGAGGCGCTGCTGACCGCCTGGCAGCCGCTGGATTCGGCGATCCGCGAGCGGGAGGCCGCGTTGCTCACCGAGGGCCAGGTCGAGCGGGCCGCCACGGACTGGGCACGCGGCGGCCCCCTGTGGGAGGTCGACCGGCTCACCGCCGCGACGACCACCCTGTGGGGGTCCTACGACCGTTTCCGCACCGATGCTGATCCGGTCGTGAACCTCAACCGGGCCGGCCGGCGCTTCCTCACCGCATGCCTGCGTCGCGTCGAAGCCACCCGCCGCCGCGAGCGCGAACGCCGGCGCCGGACGATCGCGGTGCTCGCCGCCCTGCTCGCCGTGACGCTCGCCGGCGCCGCGACCGCCGGCTGGCAGGGCGCGTCCGCCCGGCGGGCGCAGCGCACCGCGGAACGCGCCCAGCACGCGGTGATCGCCCAGGCCCTGCTGACCCGCGCGGACGACGTGCGCGCCACCGACCGGGTCCGCGCGCTGCGCCTGGCCATCGCCGCCGCGCGGCTGCACCCCGACGCGGACAGCCAGGCGAGCCTCGTCCAGACCCTGGCCAGCGCGCCGACCCCGCTGGCCACCGGGTCGCCCGTCACCGCCGTGGTGTTCGCCCCGCGCCACGCGCTGCTGGCCACCGGCGGCGCCGACGCCTCGGTGCTGCTGTGGTCCGTCGTGGACAACCAGCCCCGCCGCGTCGGACCGCCGCTCACCGGCCTACGCAGCCCCGTCACCGCGGTGGCGTTCTCGCCGGACGGGGGGACGCTGGTCGCGACCGGATTCGACGGCACCCGGCTGACCTGGGACGTGGGCGACCCGTCGCGGCCACGGCCGACCGGGCCGCCGGGCTCCGCGCCGCAGCCGGTCGATCCCTGCTTCGACCGCTCGCCCGCCGCCCCGATCGAGGCGGTCGGCGAGGAGCTCGGCTGGGTCAGCCTGTGGGCACGCGCCGGCTCCGGCGAGCGGCGCCTGGTCGGCGTCGTGCCTACCGGTCCCGGGGAGGCACGCACGGTCAGGTTCTCCCCGGACGGCCGCATCCTCGCCGTCGGCTCCGGCCGCGGCGTGCGCCTGTTCGACACCCGCACCGCGGACCGCCTGCCCACCGACGACAACGCCGCGGACCTGGACGCCACCGGCCGCCACGACGTCGATGCCTGTTCGGCCGAGGGCGACAAGAAAGCTGTCCGCGACGAGCGAGACCGGGACCGGGACCGGGATCGCGGCGACGACGGCGTGCCGGCCGCCGGTCCGCCCGCCATCGGTCGCCCCCTGGCGGGACATACCGGCTCGCTGTTGTCGCTCGCCTTCTCGCCCGACAGCAAGCTGCTGGCCTCGGGCGGAAACGACGGGACGATCCGGCTGTGGCTGCTCGACGCCGTCGATGCCCTCCAGGACACCGACGCCGCCGAACACCACGCACAGGTCGTCGACGACGCATGCGCGGTCGCGGGCGGGCTGGACCGGTCGTCGTGGCAGTACTACCTGCCCGGTGTTCCCTACCGCACCACCTGCCCGTCCTGAACGCCGGCCCAGCACACGTCCCGCCCGGCCAAAGCCTGCGCATATTGGACAAATTTGCAAATTCGCCGAGGCGCGCGGCGAAACCATCGCTCCGGGTTCTTCCCGACCGGTCTCCGTCAGCGGAACATGGTCAACATGACGTTGGCATACGGAGTGCCCACCCGTAGTGAAATTCCAACCGTGATCACCTCTCGTCTGGTCCTGCGCGGCTGGCGCCCCGAGGATCTGCCCCAGTACGCCGCGATGAACGCCGACCCGGAAACAATGCGGTATCTGGACGGCCCGTTCGGGTTGGCCGACACGGAACGCCTGGTCACCCATCTCATCGGCATGTGGGTGATCCACGGCCACGGCATGTGGGCGGTCGAGGAACGAGGCAGCGGGGAGTTCCTCGGCCGCGCCGGCGCGTATTTCGCGGACGGTTGGCCGGGGGTCGAGGTCGCCGTGTCCATCCGCCGGGATCACTGGGGTCACGGACTCGGCACGGAGGCGGTCCGCGCGTCGCTGGAGTTCGGCTTCGACCAGCTCGGCGTGGCGGAACTCATCACTTCGACCCACCGCGACAACGCCGGCATGAACGCGATCGCCCACCGGCTGGGAATGACCTTCCGGGGTGTCGCGGACGTCGGCCCGTGGCGGGCCAGCAACGTCTACGCGATGAGCCGGGACGAGTGGCGTGCGCGGACCACGATGCCGGGCCCCTCCTTCCCCAGGGAATGCGAAAGCTCCGTTGCCCGCCCCTCCGGCAGCAGCCGGCCGCTGGGCTAAGCGGCGACCGCGGCGACCGCGGCGACCGCGGCCCAGAACTCCCCGAACCCGTCCGTCGGGCCGGTCATCGCCCGCTGCGTGAGCAGGACACCGACGGTGCCACGAGTCGGATCGACGTACGCGGTGGTTCCCATCCCGCCGTTCCAGCCCCAGCGCCCGGGTGCCATCCATGGCTCGGCCGCCTCGATGTCCACACCCGCGCCCAGCCCCCACGACCCGCCGGGACCGACGATCGGCAACGCCTGGCCACGCTGGGCGTCGGTGAGCGCGTCGGCCGTCATCCGCGCCACCGCCCCGGCGGGCAGCAGCGGGCCGCCGCCGTCCGCGAGCGCACACAGGAAACGCAGGACGTCGGGTGCGGTGGACACCAGCCCCGAGCTGAGCTCCTCGAACAACGGCGGGCGGGTGAACGCGCCGTCGGCCGGGTCCAGCAGCTCGAGCCCATCGGGACCGGGGGTGTAGGCCGTGGCGAGCAGGCTCGGGTCCGGCTCCCAGAATCCGGTGGACGCCAGCCCCAGCGGGCCGGTGATCCGCTCCGCGACCAGCTCGGACAGTGGCCGCCCGACACAGCGGGCGAGCAACACGCCGAGCAGGTCGATCCCCGTGTCGTAGAGCCAGCCCTCGCCCGGCTGGAACGCCAACGGCAACCCGGCGGCCCCGGTCACGAACTCGTCCGCGCGCACCTCGACCCGGCCGCCGATGCGGATCGCGCCGACGTAACCGGGGATCCGCCCGGACGCCACCTGCCCGTCCGGCACCTGCCAGACCCGCTCGAAACCCGCGTCGGCCGGCGCCACCGCGCCGCTGTCTTGCCGCGTCATCCGTTCTCCCTCGCTCCACCGGGAGGCTACGACCGAGGTCCGACAGCTTCGCCCGCCGCGCCACGAGGGATCGGGTGAACCGGCGCGGGTTTCAGACCCGTTTCAGACGCTCAGTCGAACAGATCAACAACCATCTTCGCCCGCGCGTCACGTAGCAGGATCCGGGCGGACACCTCCATGTGCTTACGCCAGTACTCCTCGGCCCTGGGCGCGTCACGCGCTTCGATGAGGGAGACGAGGCGGATGTACGCGCGAATGGTCTTCTGGAACGCCTGGAGTGTCTGCGGCTCCTCGGAGGTACGCGAGATGGCCGCGGCGACATGAGTGGTGATGACCTCACGGAGGATTCCGGCCTCGATCGCCAGGGTCCGGTTACCCGCTCGTTCGACGACCAGGTCGTGGAAGACATAACCGGTCTCGAACCAGACGAAGGGGTCGCTGTGTTCCTCGATGGCCGCGCGCAGGTTCTCGATGCAGTCACGGAGGTCGGCGAGGTCCTGATCGGTTCGTCGCAGGGCGAGCATCCGTGCAGCCGCGGGCTCGAGCACGGCCCGGGCCTCATGCACGTCCTCGATGGTGGTCCCGCTCAGTTGCAGCAGCACTCCGACATGGCGCGCGGCGACCGACAGGTCGGGAACCGTCACCTCCGCGCCGCCGCGGTTACCACGCCGCACGATCAACAGGGACTCCGCCTCGAGGATCCGGAACGCCTCACGCAGAGTCGGACGGGAAACGTCGAAGTGCGTCAGGAGCTCGTTTTCCGGGGGGAGCGTGTCGCCGGCGCGCAGCTCACCGCTGACGATCTGGTGGCGAAGATGCGCCGCAATGAGCTCGGACATCTTCGGGGCGCGATCCTTGTACACGACACGGGCCGATGCCCCATAGCCTCGTGCGCTGGTTACAGAGGGCATCCCATCACCTAATCATCTCAAGCTTACATCCCTATCCTATAGATAATAGAGGGCCCGTGGTCGAATCTCGCGAGCCAAGCCGGCCGGGATGCCCTTGCTACCCTTGACCTGGGCGCATCCGGCTCGGCGAGGCCAGGCGGCAGCGTATGCACGGCTCGACGGCGAAGGCGGCGCAGCGATGACGGAGAGCCACGCTCGGCGGACGGCCATGGAGGCGGCGCTCGCGGAGTTCATGAAAAGCAACCGCATCGCCACGATTGGCGAACTCGGCGTGGCGGCTCTCCTGCGCACCGATGCGGTCGCTGCCGTGGAGCGGGCGCAGGCCCAGGCCGACGAGGCGGTGCAGGCCGCGGTCCGGCAGGGACATGATCTCGTCGAGGCCGCGCGCGAGAGCGCCCACCAGGCCGCGCTCGCGTACGAGGCTCAGTACCGGGCCGCGCTCGACGTCGGCTGGAACACCGATGAGCTCGAGCGCATGGGATATCTGTCCGATGCGGGCATCACCTCCAAGCCGCCCCCGGCGGACGTGGGCACGCAGGCGGCAGACCCGGTGGATTCGGCCAGCGCGCGGGCGCCCGCAGAGCAGCGTCCGACGGCGGAGCGGCGTTCGACGATCGCGCGCCGAGCCGCCGCCACCGCCACCGCCCCGGTCAGCGCCACGCGGCGCCAGCCGGCGCCCGGCGGCCCGCCGCGCGTGAGCTTGTCGGGCCTGCCGGGGCTCCGCCCGCAATGGCCCCCGATCAGCCCACGACGCGGCGGAGCCGACGAGCCGGCCAAGCCCACTCGCGTGTCCGATGTTTCCGATGTTCCGGAATCGCCCTCGCCATAAGTCGGCGGGTATTTTCCGGCGCACCCGATATCGGCGGCCAGGGGCCGGGCCGGATCGTAGGAGTCCGGCCGGATCGCGGCCGTCCCGCACGATCAGGGCAGCACGATCAGGGCAGCACGATCAGGGCAGCACGATCAGGCTACGGAAGTTGTCGGACATCAGCTTCTTCTTGTCCACCGGGCTCAGGTCGGCGATGTCCGCGATGAAGTCCGTGGGCCGGGCGAAACCCTCGGGATGCGGCCAGTCCGAGCCGAACAGGACGCGATCCACACGCATGTGGTCCAGGAGAACGGTCAGGTTGTCCTCCTGGAACGGCGCCACGTAGATGTGCTCGTGGAACGTCTCCACCGGGTCCGCGCCGAAGGCATACGGAATCTTGCCGTAGGACAGGCGCAGCCGCCGAAGCAGCTCGGGCACCCAGCCGGAGCCCAGCTCGATGGAGGCGAAGCGCAGGCGCGGATGCCGGTCGAACAGTCCATGGCAGATCGCGGCGGCGATCGTCTCGCTGATGGGGCGCTCGATGTGCACCGACAGGACCTCGGCCAGCGCCGAGGTGCTTTCGCTGGCGAACTGGACGCTCTCGCCCCAGGCCCGCACGTGTCCGGCGTACCCCGAGTCGGCCGCGTGGAAGGCGACCGCCACGTCCGCGTCCTCACACATCGACCAGAAACGGTCGTACACCGGATCCGCGGGCGACCGGTTTCCGTACGGACCCACGACCGGCGCAGGACGGAGCACGATCGCCTTGGCCCCGCGTTCGATCACCCAGCGAAGCTCCTCCTCGGCGAGACGGGGGTCCATGAGGCTCAGGACCGGCGGAGCGATGATCGTTTTGTCGCGAGCGAATCCCCACTCCTCGTCGATCCACGAGTTGAGCGCGTGGAGGACGGCGAACAGCGCCGGAGGGTTGTCGGTGAGCAGTTCCTCGAGACCAAGCGCGAGCGTCGGCAGCAGAAATGCGCCCGCCACCCCCTGGCCCGCCATGACGACGGCACGCTCGGCTCGACGAGTGTACTCGGGACGGATCGGCTCCATCCGCCCCATCATCTTCTTGAAGCTCTGACCCTCGGTGTTCTCGCCACGGAAGTAGGCCGCGAGTGCACCGGGCTTTCCCACCGGGTCGAAGGTGGGATTGGAGATCATCCTGAAGACCTTGTCGCCGACTAACAACTGGGTGCGTCCGTTGGCCTTGTCCGTCACCCAGCGAAACGCGTATGAATACCTCGGGTCGAGGTGCCGGGTGAAACTGTCGGCGACTTCGTAGTAGTGCTGGTCGGCGTCATAGACCGAAAAGTCGATCGGTGTGGCGGTGGTCATTGACTCGCTCCGTTTCTCGGGCTCTCAGTTTCTCGGGCTCTCAGCCCACTGGATCCGGCCGACCGGTTCGACGCCCTGGCCTGCGCCGGTGATGACGGCGACCCGTCCCGGCAGCCCGCCGGAGGATGCGCTCACGAACGGGCCCCGGCCGAGGCCAGACCGAGGAGGGCAACGACGGGCGAGTTCGGCACGCAGCCTTCGACGATCGCCTTGCGGCCGGCGAACAGCCAGGTGCCGGCGGACTCGACGATCTCGTCGCGGTAGGTCCCCCAGTGATCCAGGCCTCGGGTCCCGACGAACTGGAAGCAGGCGTAGGTCGAGGCTCCGCCGTCGGGACGGGGATCGACATAGATCGAGCTGAGGTAGTGGCGGGCCGGCAGGAGGTCGGCCGCGATGAAACTGTCCTTGGTGTCGCGGAAGAACTCCAGGACGCCGGCCGGCCCGTGGTGCCGGCCGGTGTTGTTCTCGAACACCGCGTCGGCGGTGAACAGCGTGGACAACTGCCGGATCTTGCCCGAGTCGGCGAGAAACTGGTATTTGGCCAGCAGGTCGGCGACCCCCACCCGCGTGCGAACCTCTTCGTTTGTCATAACGCTCCAGACGTGGCCGGTAAGGACATGGGAACCCCGTTCGCCGTGTTGGCCCGGTCGAGCCCTGATACGTCTTCTACGTCTTCCGCGACCGCGGGCGTGTCCCGCCACGCTGGCCGCCCACCCTCCTATCGTCTAGATGATAGGAGCCGGCGGCGGCGGCCCGCAAGCACGATCGTGAGCACCTCCCGGTCGGATGCCAGCGCCTGCGCCATGACGTCCGGCGCGCGTGGCCATGTACGTATTCCTCCACCGCGACTGGAGTGCGCCCATGCGGAGCCGGTCGCCCGGGACGTGCCGCGTTACGGTTGCCGGTATGCAGCCGCCATCGCCACGCCCGCCGGCCCTGCGGGTCACGCAGGCCGGCACCGCCGGCGAACGCGAAACCCTGGAAGCATTCCTCGACTTCTAGCGGGACATGCTTGTCCACAAGGTGCGCGGCGTTGGCGACCAGGATGCCAGGCGCAGGCGACTGCCCTCACTCACCACCCTCGCGGGCCTCGTCGGACACCTGACCATCGTGGAAGAGAACTGGTTTCACCCGCTGCCCGCCGACAGTCCCGACGCGTCGCCGGCCGGCGAGGAGACGGCCAGACACGCCGGCCACGCCGGCCACGCCGGCCACGCCGGCCACGCCGGCCACGCCGGCCACGCCGACATCGTCCGGGAGCTGACCGACGGCGCAACCGGCGAGCTCGGGTAACGCTGCTGCGCCGCTCGTGGCCGCCTCTCCCGCCGGCGCCTGAAACCCCGCGCCGCCGGCTCACGGAGGACGACATCGCGGCTTGAGCAGGATCTTCACGGCGCCGCCCTGCTTCTTATGGTCATCATCGGCATCAGGTCGATCATGCCGCCGTAGACGCCGGCGAGCGAGACCGTGCCGCCGCGCCGGACGAGCGCGAGGCGAGCTGGAAGACGGCCCGAGCCGCGGGGGAACCGTGGGCCTCCATGCCGACCGCGGGACCTGCGTCGTCTCGCACTGCGTGTACAGCTGTTGGTCGCACATGAAACAGTGGCCGCAGGAGATCTGGAACGGGACGACGCCCCGGTCCCCCGCCTTCAGACCGGTGACCTCGGGCCCGACCTCCTCGACGGAGGTCGAGGCGGCCTGGGAGCGTTACCCCGATGCCGCCGGCATGCTGGTGACGAGCCCGACGCCGTACGGCACGCGCGCCGGCATCGCGGCCCTCGCCCGGATCTGCCACCGCCGCGGCCGCCCGCTGATCGTGGACGAGGCGTGGGGCGCCTTCTTCGGCGCCACCGAGGACGTCGTGCCCGGTGAGGCCGCACCCGGCCGCGATAGCCACCGCCCACTCGGCCTGGACCGGTCTCGGACGCGTCCACGATGTCGCCCGGGTCGCCCGGCCAGTCCTCGCGCAGCGCCTCGATCCCCGCCCGGCGCAGGGAGAGCAGCGCGTCGACCAGTGCCGGGGACACGCGGGTGGCGACGGCGGCGGCGATGGCGGTGCCGCCGACGAGCACCTCCCGGCTGGGTCGGACGGCCACCCGCACGACTGCGCCGGCGACGGCGTCAGCCGCGTAGACCGGTGGCGGGGGCTTGGGGCGCCCGCCCAGCCGGCTGCGGGCATGGGTGAAGAAGGGGGTGTCGACGGAGGGCGGCAACACGGTGGTCACCGCGATCGGGACACCTTCCTGGGCGAGTTCCTACCCGAAGGCTGTCGTAGGCAGCCCCGCAGCCCCCACTTGCTCGCCGCGTAGGCGCTGTGCAGCGGCATCGCGCGGATGCCTTCGACGGAGGAGATCCCGATGAGTACCCCGCCACCGGCCCGCCGCAGAGCCGGCAGTGCCGCCTTCGCCCCGTACACCTGACCGAGCAGGTTGACCCGCAGGACCCGGTCGAACTCCGCGTCGGTGATGTCCTCGACCCGTCCCAGAACGCGGACGGCCGCGGCGTTCACCCAGGTGTCGATGCGGCCGAGGTGTCGATGCGGCCGAGGTGTCGCTCGGCGCTCCGACCACGACGACCATCTGCTCCCGCAAGGGCCTGGTTCGCATACCCGCCTCCACGTCGTATCCGGCTCAGCGCCAGCCCGCGCCGCCAGGGACGTTGTGGCGTCGCGGTCGGGGTGGACGGTATGCCCGGCGGGAGGCACCGGGAGACCAGCGCGCCGGCCGGCGCGGGAACAAGATTCCGTCGACGGGGATACGTCGCCGGCCACGGGGCAATACCGCAAAATGACCGTATGCAGTATCCACTCGCCACATAAGCAAATCCCACCGGGCGGGCGACGATGCGACTGAGCCGAACCGCCGACCTGTGGTGGAAGAACGCCGTCATCTACTGCCTGGACGTGGAGACCTTCGCCGACGGCAACGGCGACGGCTGCGGCGACTTCCGCGGCCTCGCTCAGCGGATCGACTATCTGCACGAACTCGGGGTCACCTGCATCTGGCTGATGCCCTTCTATCCGACGCCCGACCGTGACGACGGCTACGACATCACCGACTTCTACGGCGTCGACCCCCGGCTGGGCACCCACGGCGACCTGGTGGAGTTCCTCCTGGTGGCCCGCGACCGGGGCATCCGGGTGATCGCCGACCTGGTCGTCAACCACACCTCCGACCAGCACCCCTGGTTCGTCAGCGCCCGCAGCAGCCGGGAGTCCCCGTACCGGGGCTACTACGTCTGGCGAGACGAGCCCCCGGCCGACGGCCCGTCCGACGTCGTCTTCCCCGACCAGGAGGACAGCGTCTGGCAGTACGACGACGACGCCGGCCAGTACTACCTGCACCGTTTCTACAAGCATCAGCCCGACCTGGACGTGGCGAACCCCGCGGTGCGCGACGAGATCGCGCGGATCATGGGCTTCTGGATCGAGCTCGGCCTGTCCGGTTTCCGGGTGGACGCGGTGCCGTTCCTGCTGGAGACCGACGGCGCCGCGGACGCGGCGGAGCTGCCCGACCCGCACGAGTACCTGCGCGACCTGCGCGCGTTCGTCTCCCGCCGCGACGGGGAGGTCATCCTGCTCGGCGAGGTCAACCTGCCCTACGACGACACCCGCCGGTTCTTCGGGGACGAGGACGGCGACGAGCTCACGATGTGCTTCGACTTCCCCGGCATGCAGAAGCTCTACCTGGCGCTGGCCCGCCACGACGCGACGCCGCTGCTCGGGGCGCTGCGCGACCGGCCGCCCGCGCCGAAGGACGGTCACTGGGCGACCTTCGTCCGCAACCACGACGAGCTCACCCTCGACAAACTCGACGACGACGAACGCCAGGAGGTCTTCGCCGCCTTCGGCCCGCGGGAGGACATGCAGCTCTACGGCCGGGGTCTGCGCCGGCGCCTGCCCCCGATGCTCGACGGCGACCCCGCCCGCATCCGCATGGTCTACAGCCTGCTGTTCGCCCTGCCCGGCACGCCGACGCTGTTCTACGGCGAGGAGATCGGGATGGGCGAGAACCTCGACATCCCCGGCCGGGAGGCGGTCCGGGTCCCGATGCAGTGGTCCGACGGCCCGAACGGCGGCTTCTCGACCGTGGACCCGGACACGGAGTCGGACCGCCTGCCCGCCCCCGTCGTCCAGGGCGAGTACGGCCCGGCCAAGGTCAACGTGGCGGCCCAGCGCCACGATCCCACCTCGCTGTTCTCCTGGGTGGCCGCGCTGGTCCGCCGCTACCGGCAGTGCCCCGAGCTGGCCTGGGGCGCGGGCTGCACCCTCGACCACGACACCCCGTCCGTCCTGGCGCACTGGACGGATCACGACGGACGGGCCGTGCTCACCCTGCACAACTTCGCCGCCTCGCCGACGACCGTCACCGTCCCGTTGAAGGACGTCGACGCGGGCACCCGGTTCGTGGAGCTGCTCGGCGAGCAGGCCGGCACCGTCCGGACCGTGGACGACGACGGCTTCCTGCGCCTGGACCTCGCCCCCTACGCCGCGCACTGGCTGCGCTCCGAGGGCTGATCAGCGGACGCCGCCCGGTCCGCCACCCACCGCGGACCGGGCCGCCCGCCGGCTTCCTCGCCCGCCAGTGATGCTTACCGACGATGACACGTTAATTACCTCCTTATAGGGCATGGTGTATGTAAGCGGGTGAACGAGGAGGCGGCGAGGGTGGGTCGGGCGTCCGAGAGCGAGCAGGGCACCGTCGAGCCGTCCGGGAAACGGCGCTCACAACGTCCCCGAGCACACCGGCCCGAGCGAACGAGCCGCGACGAGTGACGACGCGTGGTCAGGCGGCCGCACACGCCACGCGGGAGACGACGGTGACCGCGTCCGACGGGGTGCGGTTGCACGTCAGCGAGGCCGGGTCGCCGGACGCGGCGCTGACCCTCGTCTTCGTCCACGGCTTCTGCATGACCGCGGACGCCTGGCACTTCCAGCGCCGGGACCTGGCTGATCTGGGGCGTACGGTCTGCTACGACCAGCGCGCCCACGGCCGGTCCGGCCCGTCCGAGGTCGAGCACTGCACCATCGCCCAGCTCGCCGACGACCTGCACCGGGTCCTCGACGACCGGGTGCCGACCGGCCCGGTCGTGCTCATCGGCCACTCGATGGGCGGGATGACCATCCTCGGGCTCGCCGAGACGCACCCGGAGCTGTTCGGCGACCGGATCATCGCGGTGGCCCTGCTGTCCACGAGCGCCGGGGAACTGACCCGGGTGGCGTTCGGACTGCCGGCCGGCGTCACCGCGGTGGCGCGCCATTTCCTGCCCGGGGTGGCCGTCGGGCTGCAGCACGCCCCGACGCTGCTGGAACGGATCCGATGGCGGGGCAGCGGCGTGTCACGGGCGCTGACCCGCCGGGTCGGGTTCGGCACGACCCAGGTGCCGGAGCCGGTGCTCCACTCCCTGGAGGAGATGATCGCGAGCACCCCGATTCCCGTCGTCGGCGCCTTCCTGCCCACCCTGCTCGACCACGACCGGCTGGCGGCCGCCGCGGCGCTGCGCGACGTCCCCACCCTGCTGCTCGTCGGCGACGCCGACGTCATGACCCCCTTGGAGCACAGCCGCACCCTGGCGCAGGCCCTGCCCAAGGCCGAGCTCTGGGTCGAAAAGGGCGCCGGCCACGCCGTCATCCTGGAACGCCCGCACAGAGTCAGCGCCCGCCTCCGCGCGCTGGTGGCCCGCGCCCAACCGACCCGGCCGGCACGTCGGCACCGGACGAAACTGACGCTGCGCACTCCCAAAACCGGACGTGCTCCCAAGGCCACACGAACAAGCAAGCGCGCCCAGGCCCACCGCGTCCCCACGCCTCGGTGACGCCGACCCGCCGGGTGGCGTAGTCGCGGGCGAGTAGACCTCGCGGTCCAACACCCCGGCCGTCACCCCAACATCATGATTCATGGACAAGATCGAAGGCATCCGCACGCGCCCCCCTGGACCGGCATCGGACCACCCGCCTCGACCTGGACGTTGCCGGCTTCGGCGACCTTGATTCGCCAGGAGGCGGGGGATGCCGACGCACGGGTTGGCGGGCGGTCGGTCACCTGGTGGCGCCCGCCGTCGCCCGCTCGTACACCGCGGCCTGGGCCGGCGTGAGCGTCCCGGTTACCCGGACGAGCACCGGGCCTGCCGTGTAGTCGTACTCGCTACCCAGGACGCCCTGCGCGCCCTGGAGGGTCGCCTGGATGAACTTCGCCCGGGCCGTGGCACCCTCGGCGGTCGGGAACACCTCCACGACGCCGCCACGGTCGACCGCGTCGGGCGCCGAGCCCTCGTCCAGCCCGGCCGGCGAAATCCGGGTGTCACTGAACGTGGCCTTCGACGTGTAGCCCCCTGGACGGCCGAGCAGCTTCTTCGGGTCGGACTCGGCCGTGTAGACCGTTACCGAGGTCAACGGCGCTCCCTCTCTGCCCAACGCGATCGCCACCTGCCCGGCCGTCAGCGCCCCGGCGTGCGTGCCCGGGGCCGCAGCCGCCCCGGTGACGGGCGCCGACACTGCGTCGCCACCTCCGCATCCGGCCAGCACCACCACGAATGCGAGCGGAACGGCCGCCATGATCTTCTTTATCGGATTCCCCCTGAAATCGTGCAGGGGGAGAGCTTGCCACCCTTGGCGATCACCTGGGATAGGCGGGTACCCCCACCGGAGCCAGTCGTCGCGGACGGCGTCGAGCGCGTCCCAGAGCCGGCGCGGCCCGCTCTGGTGAACGGTCGGGGGCTCGGTACCCACCGCGGTGGGTACCGAGCCCCCGACCCATCCGGGTGGACCATGATCGCGGTATGCCGCCCGGCGGGTTCGCGCTGGTAGCGGTGCCGAATGCCCGGGACCGCCAGGGTCAGCGTGGTCGACGACCGGATGGCGGCGGAGTCCGACCTGGTCACCGTCGCCCTCGTCGAGCTCGTCGGTATCGATCTCGGACGGGGGGTAGTCGGGGCCGGTGCGGCTGGCCATGAAACCGGCCCAGTCCCGGGCCACCTCCCCGACCACCCCGGACGCGGTCTTCACCGCGGTGAGGATCATTCACGTACCGGTGATCGTCGTGACCAGCCGGCCGGCAGGGACGCAACGCGGCCAGCCGGCGGGCCGCGGGTACCGCAGGCCGGCGTCAACGGGGCGGATCTGTTACGCCGGCTCCCAGCGCCAGCCGGCGTTGTTCGCGCAGACGATTGCCTCGCCGTTACCCGCCACACCCTGGGAGCCGTGATCAGCATTGCGGCAGTACTCGCCAGGCTTGTAACAGTGACCGCTGCTGGTCAGCGGATGACAGGTGGAAGCAGGCGGTGGAGCTGCTGCGGCCGGTGGTTGAGTAGCCGCGGGAACAGCCGGTGGAACTGCCGCGTGGGTTGCCGGCGGCGGCGCAGGGGCCGGGGTGGTGGCCGTATGGGTGCTGGGCGCAGCCAGTGCTACTGGGGCGACCGTCGTCGGCCTCACCGTCATCACAGGAGTCGTCGCCCGCACCGGTGTCGGCGATGACGTCGGGGTCGGCGATGTCAGTGCGCTGATCGTTGGTGATGCTGATCGGACCGCAGCCGTATCTTTCTTGGGCGGATCCGAGGTTGCGCCGATGATGATGAACAAGGCGAGCAGAACTGTAATTGTCCCGCTGGTCTTGGGATGGCGCCGGCACCATAGCCAGGCGCGCCGAAGAAAACCCACCGTACCCCCCGTATGTGACTCTCGGTCAAGCCGGGGTGCGACGATACACTTTCCCCTGGATAGGAACGACGAAAGGACGTAATGGACCCCCTGGAGGGGGAAATCTAGTGTGGCCATTGATCCACAGAAGATTTTTGGTTACTCCAAGACGCTGAAGCGGCTGCGATCCGTTGGCCGGGATTCCGCGGGCCGATCAAGGGGTCGGCGGTTCCGCCGTGCGTCGTTACGCATCTGCGCGGCGGTGATCAGGCGCCGAGTAAGGTCCGGACGAGCTCCTGCCGCTCGTCGCTGTGCCTCGTTACCCCGAACGCCAGCTCAATGTTCTCTTGACAGAAAGCAGCGTGGGCCGTCCTGTCCAAACTGGACGTCCGGGGCGCACACCGGCTGCTGCCACATCAAGGGAAAGTCCTCGCCATTCGCCTCCAACGCGATGCGGCACCGCCCGCACCGGCTCACGACACGAGCGGGACGGCCCGGATAAGGGGACGGCCTTGACGGGCTAATTCGGCGGCGGCAACGAGTTCGTCGAGTTCGCTGGCGAGTCCGGCGGGAACCCGGTCGGCGGTCGCGGCGCGGAAGGCGCGGAAGTAGGGCACGAGCGCGAGGAACGCGCCCCGGCTTTCCCAGTAGCCGCGCAGGTCGGCGGCTGCGAGCGCCCCGGCCAGGACATGCCGTACGCTGACGATCTTGTCGGCGGTGAGGGCGGCGACAACGCCGGCGGGCAGCCGGTCGAGGCGGCGGACCGCGGCGGCTGGATCGGTGCGGTACAGGTCCATCGCGGTGTGCTCGCCATGAATCATCCACAGAACAATCAGCGTGTTCGTGCCGCACCAGCTGCCGACCTCGGCATCCACAACGTCGTCCCGGGCGTAGTCTGGCACGTCGTGTAGCAGGACCGCGGCGAGCAGATCGGACGGCATGTCCGGCATGTGACGGCCCAGGGTGAGCGCTACTCGGACGGCGTGCCCGAGCGCCGGCGCGCCGTCGATGATCTGCCCGGCGCACCGGCGGCGAGCGATGTCGAGTGCGGCGGCGACGATCCGCGGCCGGGGCGCGGTGAGAACAGATCGTCGGGTCGGGCCGGCGGATGGTGATGATGGGCGGGTGACATCCGACATGGATCATCCTTGGGACGAGGACGCGCTGTGCGCGGTCTGCCCGGGACAGGTCCATGATCCGGGCAGGTTCGACATCGTCGACGGGCCGGGGCCCGCCAGCCGGTACGACACGACAGCCGGCTACCGCCGTGATCTGCACGGCGGGGTGCCGGTGTGCATCCACCCCGACAAGATCGACGTACCGGCCGGCCGGTACGCCTCCGCGGGGCAACGCTGGCCCGCGGAGGTCGAACCGGCACCGCACCCGGGGCCGATGCCGGACGATCCGGGTGCACTCGCCGGGTGGATGACCGCGCTGGTCCGGCATGCCGACGTCGACGCGGTGGCGGAGGTGCTGGCCGCGGCCGAGCGGTCCGCGGCGCAGCGGTTCCCGGCCGAGCTGGTGGTGGATGCCCTGCGGGCCGCGTTGGCGGAGATTTAGCGGCCGAAGGTGAAGAAGTGCGACCGGCCGCCGCGCTGCACGCCGATCGACTCGTAGTGCTCGTAGAGGATGCCGAGGCGACGCTGGGTCTCCTGCTGGCCGATCCAGTAGCGGCGCGGCAGCTCCCCCCAGCCGGCGGCCCGGTACACCTCGTCGGTGTAACCGTCGGTGTCGTAGACGAACCGCTCGTTGTCCGTCGAGTGGATGAACGTCAGCGACAGATCGGCCTGGACCCGGGACAGGATCGTGAACTGGGCGGTCAGCGCGTGGACCATCTCGTCGACCGGCGCGGACACGTCGAGCTCCGCGGCCCACTCGTCCTGGGCGATCTCGAACACGGCAGCCTTCATCGCCATCGTGCGCAGCGCCTCGACGAACAGGTGCGGCCCGTCCGCGTCGAGGTCCCATTCGGCGATCAGGGGGTAGCCGGTGAACGTCGCCCAGCACGTCGGGTACTTCAGGGTGCTCGAGCGCAGCCGGTCGAACTCCGGGTGCGCCTCGATCCCATCGAGGATCACCGCGGCACGCTCGCCGGCGAGGTGTGGGCTCGGCAGGTCGACGAGTGCCACGGCGCCCTGAGGCGGGGCCGGGGCGGTCGTGGCCGGGTTCTCGTGGTTCATAGCCGGTCTCCTTTTCGATGGGTGGGTTGAGGCTCCCCACCCGCGGCGTGTGGACACGACGAGGGCGCCGCGGGTGGGGGCTTCGCAGGCAGGGCGCTGACCGGTCCGTGTGGGGAAGTGGCCGGGCTGTTTCCCGCCGTGCACGACCCATGACACAGCGGGTGACGTGGCGCGGGAACGGTGAGATCGTTCGCCCGGGGGGTGGGAGATGATGTCCCACCCGACGCCCACCGCTGGCCGAGGGGAACCGCCGTGGATGCTGACGACGTCGAGGGTCTGAAGCAGCAGCTCGCGGCCCGGTTCCGACAGCTTCAAGAGCAGCACGATCTGTCCGGTGTCCAACTGGAAGCACGCACCCGCTATGACCGCAAGAACGCCTCCGCGATCCGGAACAACGGCCGGCTTCCGGCCCGGCACGTCCTCCAGGCCTATGACGACGTGTTCGGCACCGCCGGCGAACTGACCGGGCTGGGCGATCGGATCCGCGCGGCGGACCAGGCGCTGCGACTCGGTGAGCTACGAGCCCGCGCGGAGGTTGGCGGCGGCCAGGACCAGGACGGTCCGGCCCGAGAGGCCGAGGAGGAGACGACCACGGACCGACGAGAGTTCGTTCAGGCCGGCGCGTTGACCGTCGCTGCGGGGATCGCCGCCGAGGTATCCCGGCGGGTCGCCTCCGCCGACCCGGATCCGCTGACCCTCGACGAGCTCGACGAACGGCTCGACGACATCGGCGGCAGGTACACCACGATGCCGCACGCAACCCTGACCCCGCTGGTCCTCGGCGGGTGGCGGGACGCCGAACGGCTCCTCGACAGCCGGCTGTCGGCGCGGGTCCGTACCCGGGTGACGGTGATGGCGGGCCTGTTCTCGTTCACCGCCGGCCGGCTCGCCTTCAACCTCGGCGACGATGCGGCTGCCCGCCGCTTCGCCTCGCTCGCCGAGCTGTACGCCCGGGACGTCGACGACCCGCTACTCAGCGGCTCGGTGGCAACGTTGAAGACGTCGATCGCCTACTACACCGGCCGGCACACCGCCGCCGCGGACATCGCCGGCCAGGCCCGCGCCGGCGCCCACCCCTACCTGCGCGCGCGGCTCGCCGCCTACGAAGCGCGGGCCCGCGCCGCCGCCGGCCAGCATGAACAGGCCCGGCAGGCGTTGCGGGACATGCAGGACGCCGTCTGGCTCGGCGAACCGATGGTCGGCACCGAACCGTTCGGTGAAGAGATGATCCACTGCTTTCTGGCCGTCGTCTCCGGCCGGCTCGGAGACGGCGAACTCGCCGAACCGCACGCGCGCCGCTCGCTGGCGATCCTTCAGGCGACCGGCGGCGGCTACGAGGACATCGGCGGCACCTACAACGCGCTCGCGCAGGCGTTCCTACGCCGCCGCCAGCCCGATCCCGAACAGGCGGCCGACGCGGCGTCGCACGCTCTCGCGGCTCTGGAGGGCAGGCCGACCAGGACCGTGATTCAGCGAACCGGCCAGCTCTGGCAGGAACTCGGCGCACGCTGGGAAGGCCAGCGGGCCGTCGTCGACCTCGGCGAACGACTCCAGGCGCACCGGCAGGCACTACCAGCAGGGAGCGGCGGATGACCCTCGACTACGGCACCCCCGACGACCAGGGTGTTCCCACCGTGCTCACCCCCCGGCTGGTGCTACGCGGCTGGCGGTCTGAGGACGTGCCCACCTACCTGGAGATCGTCTCCGCGGACGGGATGGCCGCGCACACCCCGCAGCCGAGCACCGAGGCTGCGGCCTGGTCGCAGACCGCCTTCCAGATCGGACACTGGGCGCTGCGCGGCTACGGCATGTGGGCCGTCGAGGACCGGGCCACCGGGCAGCTCCTCGGCCGCGCGGGCCTCTACGAGGCACTCGGCTGGCCCGGCTGCGAAATCGCCTGGACCATCCGCCGCGACCGGTGGAACCAGGGCCTGGCGACCGAGGCCGGCCGCGCCGCGCTCGAGTTCGCCTTCGACGTCGTCAAACGAGACGACCTGATCTCCATCATGACCGCGGAGAACACCGCCTCGATCAGGGTCGCCACCAAGCTCGGCCTCACGTTCAACAGGACCGAGACGATCCAGGGCGGAAAATACTCCATTTACGTGATCAGCCGGGTCGATTGGAGCGGAGACAGGCGAACGAATCCGGCGTCTGAAGCATCCTGACTGCGAGCCTGCCGCTCTGGACTTGCATCGCCTGGGTCAGATAGTCAAGCCAACCACGGGCGCGTCAAATTCGACGGTATCACGGGGTGTACATGCTGTAGGCCGTTCACGGCCGCGGCGATCGGCACCACCACAAGGTATTGGACAGTCCACACCATGAACAGCAGACTCCACCACGTAAGTACGACGGAAAATTGGATCATGAGCACGCAGAGTTGAATGAGCGAGCGAACGAGCCCTCCGCCACCCC
>NZ_JANEZT010000369.1 GCF_025403405.1 Frankia tisae | reverse complement strand
GGCGGGGCGTCAGCGTGGACGCCTCCCGCGGCGGACGGCGGGGCCAGCTCGCCGATGGGTCTGGGGGGCGTCTGGCGGACGGTGAAGCCGAGCAGCGCGTTCAGGCGGCGCAGCTCGGCGGCCGCGTCCGCGGCGCTGGCCGGGCGGCGGGACGGGTCCCGGGACATCAGCGAGTGCAGGGCCCGTTCGACCTCGTCGGGGACGTCGGCCCGGTGCAGGGGGCGGATCTCCTCGTGGAGGATGCGCAGGATCATCGCCGGGGTGGAGTCGCCGGGTAGCCAGCCGAACGGCGGGGTCCCGGACAGCAGGGTGTGGATCGTCGCGCCCAGGCTGTACAGGTCGGAGGCGACGGTGGCGCGGGAGCCCTGCAGGACCTCCGGGGCGGTGAAGGCCACGGTGAAGGCGCCGTCGGTACCCGACCGTTCGGTGCCGAGTCCCAGGGTGGCGATGCCGAAGTCGCTCAGCACCGGGTCGCCGCGGTCGGAGAGCATGATGTTGCCGGGCTTCACGTCCCGGTGCAGGATCTGCAGGCTGTGCGCGGCGTGCAGGGCGTCGGCGATCTGCGCCGCGACGCGCAGGGTCTCCGCCACCCCGAGCGGGCCTTCTCGGCGCAGCCGGTCGGACATGGAGCCGGCGGGGAGGTACTGCATCGCGATGAAGGGGCGGCGATCGCGGGCGGAGCCGACCTCGAACACCGTGATGATGTTCGGATGGCCGGTGAGGCGCCCGGTCGCCCGGCATTCCCGGGCGAAGCGACGGGCCGCCGCAGCGTCGAGCAGGTCCGCGTTGATGACCTTCACGGCGACGGTGCGATCCAGCTTGTCCTGGTAGGCGGTGTAGACGAGGCTGAACCCGCCGTGTCCGATCAGCCGTAGCGAGTGGTAGCCGTCGATCATCGGCCCGTCGTGTTCGTTCACCGGGGCTCGCTCGGTGCTGACAAAGTAGGTCCACGAGCCGGTGCAGGTGCGGGCCGCGTCCGACTGTGGACCCGGTGGGCCGAGCCGAAGACCGCGGCGGGCGCGAGGTGCCGGCGGGCCCGGAGACCGCGCGGGGTGGCACGGCGCAGCTCGGCGCGCATCGTTGCGTTGTGCTGCCAGGCCGTCTCGGCCTCCCGTTCACTCACGGAGTTCGGTGCACCAGGGATGTTCGGCCCGTGCAATGCCGCGGTCGCCAGGCGGGCCAGCTCGGCCAGCGGCGCCCGCCCGCCCGGTCCGACCAGGGCCGATCCGTGGTCGACGACGGCCGTCGCGGACGCTGACGGCGGTACCGGCGCGCCGGCCCGGTCCAGTGACTCGAGCGTGTCCAGCCAGGCGCCGACGACCCGGTCCCGATCGCCGCCCGCCGTTCGCCGTCGCCGCCGACGCCGGGCCGGGGCGGACAGTGCGAGGACGAGGTACGCCACGCCGACGGCCACCACCAGGCCGGCGGCGGCCAGCCCGACGATGGTGCCGACCGAGGTCGAGGACGACCGCGGCGGCCCGACCGGCGCGGCCTCCACCACGGACTGCGGTGGCACGGCGGCGGCCTCGGTGACCTTCTGGGCCCGACCGGCCGGTTCCCCCTGGGCCGAGGTGGCGACCGACCCGCCGCTCGAGCCCCCCGGCTCCGGCGTCGGGTAGAACGGCACCCAGCCGGCCCCGGCGAAGTCGACCTCCGGCCACACCAGCACATCCCCGGCCCGAACCGCCACGGCCCGAACCGCCCCAGCCCGAACCGCCACGGCCTGATCGGTCCCGGCCGGGGCCGCGCCGGACGTGGGCTTGCTGGCCGGATGGAAACCGACCACGACCCGGCTGGGCAGGCCCAGGACTCGGGCGATGACGGCGAATGTCGTGGCGAACTGCTCCGACGTGCCGCTGTGGCTGCGGTCGAGGAAGTAGGCGAGGTGACCGTAGGCGTGGCCGGACGGGGCTTCCGGATCATTGGTGAACCGGGTGCGCAGGTACTGTTCCAGCCGGTAGGCCCGCTGGAACGGGGTGCCTCCGTCCGCCCCGACCTCCCGCGCCGCCGCGGCGATCTGCGCGGGCAACCCCGGCGGGAGTGCTCGCGTCGGATCCGACGCGCCGACGTTCGCGGTCCGCAGCGCCGCGAGCTGCGGCGGGCTCAGCTCGCGCGGCACGGCGGACGTGACGCTGTAGGTGCGTCCGGGGGTCACCGGCCGGCTCGAGATCAGGCTGCCGCCGGCGGTGTCGACGGCGAGGTCGTCGCCGCTGAGTTCGACCGGCCGGTCGACGTGCGGCAGGAAGATGCCGGGCAGGGTGCCGATGGTGATGTCCTCGCTGATCCGGCTCGCGGCCGGCGGTGCGTCCGACGCCGGCGGTACCCGACCGCCGGCGGGCGTGAAGCGCGCCGACGGGGTCCACTGCTGCCCGTCGAACCGGTCGAGCACGGCCAGTCGGATGTTGCGGGAGATGACCGGGGTGGCGGTGAACAGCACGTCGCCTGGTGAGCGCAGCCACGCGGAGACGAAGTCGAGCGGGCTGACCGTCGGCTGCGGGTGCGACGGGACGCCGTGGTGGGCGCGCAGGTCGTACGGCCCGGCGCTCGGGGTAAGCAGCGCCGGACCGGCCGCGAGCGCCCCGGCGGCGGTCACCGCGACCAGCGTCAGGCTCAGCGCGGCGCGGCGTGCATCCAGCCGACCGAACAACCCGAACCAGGTCGGACGACCAGGGCCGGTGCCAGGGCCCGTCGATGCCCGTGGTTCGGCCCGCCGACACAGGACCAGCGCTGCGGCGGCGATCACCAGGCCGCCGGCGATACTCAGGTTGGAGCCCGGGCCGGACACCGTCAGCGTCACGGCGATACCGAAGGCGACCAGCGCCGGTATCGCCGGTGCCAGCACCGACCGGGTTCTGAGCACCAGTTCGGCGCCGCAGAGCGCGGCCAGCCACGTCAACGCCTGCGGGACGACCAGCAGGTCGGGGGAATCCGGTGCAGGCAGGGTCGTGTCGAGCAGCCGGGTGGTTCCGTTGACCAGACCGTCGGTGATCGCCGGGAACACACCGTCGGCGTGCGGCGAACCGTGGCGGAACAACGTCGCGGCGACGACGGCGAGCCACAGCACAGCCGAACTCAGCACCGACACCGGCAACGGCGGGAGCCGGCGCCCGGCGCGACCGAGTAGGGCGGCGAGCAGCGCGGCCAGCAACACGGGGAGGATCGCGGCCGCGGCCACCGGGCCGAGGACGGCACCCAGGCCGAACCCGCGGTGGAAGGCGGCGCCGGCGAGCCCCGCGAGGCAGGCGACGGTACCCAGGCTGGCCAGGCGTGCGATCACCGGAGGCCGTCCAGCGAGGACCGGCCGCCCCCCGCCGGGGCCGGCCAGAGCGCCGCGAGGCCGGCGGCGCCGCGGACGTCGAGTACCCGCAGTCGTCCGCCGCCCAGCGAGGAGGTGCTGTCGCTCTCGCCGACCCGGACCACGATCACTCGCTCGAACCCGACGGCGACCGCTGCGGCGCTGACCGTCGCGGGGGCGTCCTCGGTGCCGCTGATCAGGGCCAGCGTGCCGATGGCGCGCCGGGAGGAGCCACGGACCGCGGCGACGAGCGTCTGCTCCGCCGACGGGCCGCCGTCACCGTCACCGTCACCGTCGTCGCCGGAATCCGAACCGGGTGGGCCCGCGCCGACCAGGTCCATCCCGGCCAGCACGTCCAGGGCGGCGGTCTCGTCCGCCCGGCCGCCATTGAAGGTGAGCCGCAGCCCGGCGGTGGTGCTCAGCCGCACCGGGTAGCGCAGCCGCGCGGACGCCAGCAGGACGGACGCGGCGGCGTCCACCGCGGCGTCGAAGGCGGCGAGACCCGGGTCGCCCGGCGGGTAGGCCCGACGCCGGGTGTCGAGCAGCACCGTCGTCGCCGGCTCCGCGGGGTCGACGTACTGCCTGACCAGCAGCGTGCCGGTGCGGGCGCTGGACCGCCAGTGCACGTGGCGCGGGTCGTCACCGGGCACGTACTCCCGCAGCCGGTGGAAGGTCACCCCGCCCTGGGACGCGCTGTCGACGGGCAGTCCGTCGGGACGGCCGGCGCGGGTCGACGGCAGCGGGGCCAACGGCTCGACCACCGGATACACGTGCACGGCCGCCGGTCCGCCCTGCTGCTGCGTCCGAGCGAACAGCCCGAACGGGTCGCTGCTGACCAGCTCCGCCGGCCCGACCCGGAGCACCCCGCGGCGCGCTGTCGGCAGCGTCACGGCGATCATGCGCTGCGCCCTGGGCCGCAGCGATCGAACCTCGGCCTCGGCGACGTTCGCCGTCCGGCCACCGGTCCCGCCACTGGCTCCGCCCGCGGGTTCCGACGCCGGCCCGGAGCCCGTCTGGTACGGCAGGCGCAGCCGTACCGGGCCGGTCACCGTCCGGTTGCCGGTGTTGCGAACCGTGACGCTGGCGATCGCCGGTTCGCCGCGCCCGACCCGCACCGGCGTCACCTCGATTTCCACGGTGAACGTGGGCTGGCGGGAGACCAGCGCGCCGGCGCACAACAGCGCCACGGCGCCGCCGGCGGCGAGTACCGCCAGCTCCGGGAATCGCAGCACTCCGGCGGCTGTGCCGGTGACGACGACGCCGGCGAGCACTCCGAAACCGGCCGGGGTGATCGTCCCGCGCACGCGGCGCAGCCAGTTCCGGGCGGCTGCCGGTCGTGATTCTCGGAGCGTTTCCGCTGCCGTGGCCATGCTGGGTCAGACTCCGGCGAGTGTCCGGGGCACGGGCACCTGGGCCAGGGCCTCGGCGACGGCGTCTTCGCCGGTGTAGCCGCGTAGCTCGGCGTCGGGGGTGACGAGCAGCCGGTGCGCGAGGACGGGGGCGGCGAGCCGCTGCACGTCCTCCGGGATCACGAATGCCCGGCCGGCCGCTGCCGCCTGCACCTGCGCCGCTCGTAGCAGCGCGATGCTGCCCCGGGGGCTGGCTCCCAGCCGCAGGCCGGGCAGCGACCGGGTGGCGGTCACCAGGTCGACGACGTAGCCGCCGACGTTGTCCTCGACGTGCACCTGTGCCGCCATCGAGACCAGGGCGAGGATGTGGTCGGTGGTGAGGACCGGTTGGAGGTCCTCGACCCGCAGGCCGGCGCGGCGATCGCGCAGGATCGCGAGTTCGGCGTCGCGGTCGGGATAGCCGACCCGTACCCGCATGAGGAAGCGGTCGAGCTGGGCCTCCGGTAGCGGGTAGGTGCCGTCCATGTCGACCGGGTTCTGGGTGGCGACGACGAAGAACGGCTGGGGCACGGGATGGCTCACCGCGTCGACGGTGACCCGGCCCTCTTCCATGACTTCGAGCAGTGCCGCCTGTGTTTTCGGGGATGCCCGGTTCACTTCGTCCGCGACCACCACGTGGGCGAATACCGGGCCCTCGTGGAAGGTGAATTCGCCGGAGCCCTGCTGGTAAATGGTCACCCCGGTGATGTCGGACGGGAGCAGGTCCGGGGTGAACTGGACCCGGTGGCAGCTCGCCTGGACGGAGGCGGCGAGCGCTCTGGCCAGGGATGTCTTCCCGAGCCCGGGGACGTCTTCCAGCAGCAGGTGGCCACCGCTGAGCAGGCAGGTGAGGGCCTGGGAGACGGCGTCGGTCTTGCCGCGGATCACCTGACCGACGTTGTCCACCACGGCCTGAAACGCCGCGGCGAAGTTCTCCCAACCGACATCATGACTCTCTGACACGAATCCCCCTCGTACGCGTCATGATAGCCGCACGACGCGTGTCCCCATTGCCACACTTCGTCTCAGTCTAGCCGGCCCGTTTGGGCCGCAGTGCGACGTCCGCCGTCCCCGTCCTGCTCATCGCTGTCGGATAGGTGTCAGGCTGCTAGCCAACGGCAACCCCTGGACACCCGCAGCAGCCTCACCCCAAGAAGATTAAGGTATCGGACCAGTTACACCTTTGCCTGTTCCGGCAGCGTTGCGCGCCGCGACGCTGATCCCGTTGACTGGGTTGGCGCCTCGCCGTCCAATGCGAAAGCTCGTCGTGCTTTGTATATATGTCTCGTCTGCTGCGCCAAGGTCGTAGTGAACAGTGATCATGTAGTCGAGGGTGCCACCACCGGAGTCTGCAGGCGGGTCCCAGGTCGTTTCTGAGATGACCCCTGGGTAGATGTTTCCATCGCTACGGTAGGCCGGATCATCGTGGGAAAGATCAGTCGAGGCAAGGTTTCGCACTGGGCTTGGGGGGATGCAGCCCATTGCTTCGGCGGTGGCGGAGCTCGCCGATTTGCCGCCCGGGCCGGTGGCGGTGGCGGTGGCGGTGGCGGTGGCGCATCCAGCCACGGGGATGCTGATGGTGGCTGGTGCGGTGAGAGTGCGGGTGCCGCCTGGGTTGACGGTGAGCGTGTAGCTGGTCACGAGTCCGCCGGCCGGTGGCGCGGTCACTGTCACGGTGATGGCGCCGGAGGCGGCCACCGCTTGCACGCCGGGTATTCCGGGCGCCGCGGGTGGAGGGGGCGTTGTCAGCGGAGGAGGCGAGCTCTGCCGGGGGCTCTGCCGCTCGATTGGCGGCGGCTGGGTCGTGCTTGGCCTTCCGGCGGGTCCCTGCGGTAGCGCGGGGGGGTTCGCGTTCGGTCCTGACGGGGGGACGTTCGGGCCGGTTCCAGATTGTGGGCTGGGTGGGATC
>NZ_JANEZT010000368.1 GCF_025403405.1 Frankia tisae | reverse complement strand
CCGTCTGCCGGCGGCGGTCCGCATCCCGATGGCGGCCACCATTCCGGTGACGGCGCCGCCGACCCCGCCAGCCGAGGCGGCGACGTCTCGGATGACCACTGCGCCGCCGACGACGCCCCCACCGTCCCGGTGGCCCCTCTACGCCGGGGGCCGGCTCAGCCCGCTCAGTAGGTGCAGGAGACGCCTGCCGGGGCGGCGGCCGGGGCCGGGGCCGCAATGGCCCGGACGCCGCTCGCGGCCACGGCCGGCCGGGACCAGGACACCGGGACGGCCGCGGAGGTGGCCGGAGCGGCCGGCAACGCACCGGTGGAGCTCGTCGTGGCGGCGCGGCCACCGAAGGGCTTCAGGAAGGCACCGAGCTGGTCGGGATCGGGCACCAGCACGCTCTGCCCGGCACGTTGGCCGGCCGCCGCCGGCACGGTGGCGAACATGACCCCACCGGAGCCGATCGACTGCATCCGGACGGCGAGCAGGCGCAGGTCGGCCAGGGAGGTGCGGTCGTCGAGGGTGATCGCGGAGGTCGCCGCGTCGACCACATTGATCAGCTTCGCCGGGTTGAGCAGCGTGTCGGTGGAGGCAATCCGTTGGAAGACGACCCCCAGGAACTGCTGCTGGCGGCGGATCCGGTCGATGTCGCTCTCCGGCAGGCCGTAACGCTGGCGGACGAAGGCCAGGGCCTGCGCCCCGGTCAGCCGGTTCTCCCCCACCTGCCCGGAGAAACCGGAGTAGTGGTCGTGCAGGTTGTCGAAGCCGCGCGCCTTCAGCTCGGGCGGCAGCTCCCTGATGCAGACGGTGACCCCGCCCAGCGCGTCGGTCATCCCCTGGAAGCCGACGAAATCGATCTGCACGTAGTGGTCCACGCGGATCCCGGTGAGGCCTTCGATGGTCGCGACCAGCAGTGACGGTCCGCCGTACGAGAAGGCCGAATTCAGTTTGGAGCGCTGGGCCGCGTGCTGGGTGCCCCGCGAGTCGGTGTAGCCAGGGATCCGCACCCACAAGTCGCGGGGGAAGGAGATCAGGGTCGTCGAGCCGTTGTCGTCGAGATGGGCGAGGATCGTGGTGTCGGAACGCTGCCCCTCGGCCACGCCGAACTCCCCGTTGGTCCCCGCCCGGGTGTCGGACCCGACCAGCAGGATGTTCTGCGTGCCGCCCGAGGCCGACGCCGGCCGGTCCACGCCGGCGGCGAAGGTCAGCGGGGTATGGCGGACCCGGCCGTCGTAGTGGTGTAACACGGCCCAGCCGCTGGTCGCCAGCACAAGCACGACCGCGGCGAGAACCGCCGCGACCGCGGTGACGCCGCGGTGGATCGAGCCGCGGCGCGGCGGCGCGGGGTCGCCGGTCGCTGGCAGGTCCCGCCGGGTCGGGCCGGGCGGCTCGGCGGCCCGACGGCCGACTGGCAGCTCGGCGCGGCCAGCCTGGGCATCACGCCCGGGATGGGGATCACGGCCGGAATAGGGATCGGCGTAGGGATCGCGGGAGCGACCGGGGGGCCGCGGCTGGGCCCGCGGGCGAGCCGGGCGGTCCCCGGCGGGCGGAGGAGATCCGGGCTGGCGGCGCGGCCACTGCCCCGCCGGCCAGTTCTCCTCGGGCGTGGGCCGGGAGCCATCGCGCCGGGGGGCATCGCGCCGCCGGCCGTCGCCCTCCCCGTCGCGGCGTCCCGCGGGCGGCCCGTGCCGTTCCGGCCGATCCGGAGGCCAGGTCATGGCCGCCTCTCCCTCCCTCATCCACCGGGAGGAGATCATCCCGCGCCGGTGACGCCATCGGTGTTCCGGGCATCCGTTCCAGGCGGGCCTTTCCCCCCGTGTCACCCGCCTCGCGCCCGCCGGTGCGACCGCCCGCCCTTCACTTGATCCGGTGACTCCCCCGGCGGGAGCAGAACGCCGGGCGCCGATCGGGCGGCCGGGCCACCCGCACCGACCAGCCCGCGATTGCCGCGGCGCCACCCGGTTCCGGCCACGAGCCACGAGCCACGAGCCGACCAACGGAACACTCCAGGACAGCCTCTCACCAAACTCGCGCTCTGGGGGCCGTCGGCCCTGTCGACGGCTGTCGGGTGGGCGACCAGGCCCGGCCGCGATCGCGGTCCGGCGAGCGCGCGGGGGTGGGCAATCCGTGGGCGCGACTTTCGACCACATTTGCGAGACTTATTCCCGGCCAGGCCAAAAAGGCAGGATCTCCGCAATGTGATGTCGGTTACAGCACCATCGAGGAGTCGCGCACGTCGGCTCGGATGTCCCGACTCACCGTGAGCCCGCTCCCACTCGCTGCCCGCGAGGCCGATGAAGGCATCGGATATCAGGTCGGTATTCCGGGGACCAAGGAGGTCAGCACCCGGACCGAACCGCCTCGGGGCCACCGCCAGGAGCCCACACCCAGAGTTCCGACATCCCCGTCAACGGGCAGCGACAGAAAGTCACGTAACGACGGATAGCGCGGATCTCGCACAACCGAATGCTTGCCCGTGTTAACCCGTTCGAAGCGAGAGGATGGACTCTTGGGTAACCTTCCGAGGTCGCCGGCCCCAGCAGGCACTCCCTCTCAAGCCGGATGATCGGATGACGTCGCGAGCGGCTACGGATCGCCGGTCGACGGATCAGGCCGGGAGACAGGCGGATCGGCTCACATCGCCCGGAGGATCCGCACGCCAAAATCCAGACTCTGACCGCGGCGAGTTGTCCCGTGCGGCCTCGATGGACGACCAGACGGCACACCACTACCCGGCAGACCTCGACCGGCCTACCGTTAACGGTATGAGCGCCCAGTCCCACCAAAGCACACCTCCACCGGCCGGCACGGGGGTACCCGAGGGAGCCTCGGCGGAGGATGGCCAGAACTTCATCACAGCCGGCGAGGCGGATGTTGTCCGCCCCCGCATCGATGTGCCCGAGGCCGCGAGGGATTCCGCTGGCGCGGAGTCAGATTCGGAGCCGGTGTCCGTCTCCGCGGAGGCCGGCGAGACGCCGGCCGATCCGGCGACGTCTTCTGGCCGCGAACCCGGCCAGGTCAACCACGATGAGGAACCGCACGCGGCGTTCCGCCGATTTATGGCAACTGGCTGGGCGCCGATTGACGACGCTGTGCCATCTCGCGATGACTGTGCACCCTACACCGCGAAACGCCGCGCCTTGTTGGGCTCGCGGTTCCCGGCCGATGCCCTCGTGGTGCCCAGCGGCGGCCTACGGGTACGGGCAAACGACACGGATTTTCCGTTCCGTCCGGGAAGTGACTTGTTCTGGTTGACAGGCTGTCATGAACCCGATGCCGTGCTGGTTCTGCTACCCAACGCGGCCGGCGAGCACGATGCGACGCTGTATGTCGCGGGCCGATCGGACCGCTCTAGCTCTGCGTTCTACACCGACCGCCGATACGGCGAACTCTGGGTCGGTCCCCGGCCGGGGGTTCGCGAGACGGCCGCCGCCCTGGAGATCGCGTGTCGGCCGCTGACCGAGCTCCCGGGCGCGCTGGCCCGGCTGGCGCCGGGAAACACCAGGACGCTGCGGGGAATCGATCCACTGGTTGACCGTTCGGTGCTGCGGTGGTCCGGCGACAGATCGGCCGACGACCGCGATGTGGTGCTCGCCCAGGCCCTTTCCGAGCTACGGCTGGTCAAGGATGACTTCGAGATCGCCCGGTTGGACGAGGCGGTCGCGGCGACAGCGCGTGGCTTCACCGAGTGCGTAGGAGAAATCGGTCGCGCGATGGAGCTGGCCAACGGCGAACGCTGGTTGGAGGGCACCTTCTGGCGGCGCGCCCGCGTCGAGGGCAACGACGTCGGCTACGGCTCCATCGTCGCCTGCGGGCACCATGCAACCACCCTGCACTGGGTGCGCGACGACGGGCCGGTGCGGGCCGGTGAGCTGGCACTTCTCGACATGGGGGTGGAGGGGAGGTCGCTCTACACCGCCGATGTCACCCGGACGCTACCGATCACCGGCCGCTTCACGGAGCTGCAGCGCCAGGTATACGACGTGGTTCTCCGCGCGCAGCAGGCCGGCATCGACGCCGTCCGCCCGGGAGCGTCGTTCCTGGACCCGCACCGCGCGGCGATGCAGGTCATCGCCACCGCTCTGGCGGACTGGGGGCTGCTGCCGGACGGTGCGCAGGCATCACTGTCGGAAGATCCCCGCGCACCGGGCGCGGGCATCCACCGCCGATACACCTTGCACGCCACGTCGCACATGCTCGGGCTGGACGTGCACGACTGCGCCCATGCCCGCGACGAAACCTACCGGGATGCGGCGCTGGAGCCCGGGATGGTGCTCACGGTGGAACCGGGCCTGTACTTCCAGCCCGACGACCTCACCGTTCCCCCCGAGCTGCGCGGCATCGGCGTCCGGATAGAAGACGACATCCTGGTCACCGGGAACGGAAGGCGGAACATGTCCGCCGGGCTTCCGCGAGCCCCGGAAGACATCGAAAACTGGATGGGCCGGCATCTGCCGAACTGACGGAACGAACAGAGCCGGCAACAGCACGCGTTGGCGCGAAGGTCAATCGTTCCTGCCACACCGGCCAGGCCGGTGTGGCAGGAACCTGCCCTGGCAAAACCTGATCAGCAGGTCTTTGGGCGCCGGGGCCTGCGGCCCGCGGCCGAATACCGCAGGCACGACGGGTACTACGGGGTCCACCGCTTCGAGTCTCGACCCGGAAAAGTCGTCAAGACCAGGATCAGTGGGCCTTGTCGTACGCCTCGACGATGTTGGAAGCGATACGGCCACGGTCACTCACCGTGTAACCGTTGCTGCGCGCCCACTCGCGAATGTCGGCGGTGCGGTCGGTTCCGCCGGTACGCCGCGAAGCGGTACGCACGCCACGACGGCCACCCGCCGCACGGCCACCGGAACGGCGGGCCGCGGTCACGAACGGGGCCAGCGACTCACGCAACTTCGTCGCGTTCTTCTCCGACAGGTCGATCTCATACTGCGCACCGTCGAGTCCGAAGCGGACAGTCTCGTCGGCCTCTTCTCCACTGAGATCGTCAATCAACGAGACGATGGTCTTCTGGGCCATGCCACACTCCTTCAGGTCAGCGGACCGCAGAACTCACGCGTCTAGTATTACCACGAGAACACCGGGAACTGTCGCGTCTGGTTCGGCGGACTCGCAGACTTGGGCCACCGAACACGAAGACACCGGTCTAGGCACGCTGGTGAGGCTGTCGGAGTGCGGAACCCAAACGCGGCGGCCAAGCTCGGCATGATAGAGGGTGATCATGTTCTGCGAATCACACCTTCCGAGCCGAAACGCCGGCCGCAAGCGGACAGTTGGGCCGCCGTCGGCCGGGCGGCGACCATGTCCGCCGACCTTGGGACACCGATCGTGTTCGTCTACCGACTCCCCGGACGATTGCCGGGCAATCGGCAGGCATCAGCCGGTGGGTGCTTTGGGGTGCTGGCGCCGCGAGCGGAACCGACCGGTACGAATGCCAAAGGGGATCGTGGCGGCGGATGAGTACGCCTGATTCCGGCGCCGACCCTATGGATCGGCGCACGGACGAGTACCCACGGACGTGGGTGGTGGACGGTGCCAACGTCATTGGCTCTCGGGCCGACGGCTGGTGGCGCGACCGTCCGGGCGCTGCCCGGCGCCTGCTCGCCGATATTTCGACCTGGATCGCCGGGTCCGACGCGCACGTCGGATCGCCCGGGTCGGCAGAATGGCCGGCGCGGATCCTGGTCGTTCTGGAAGGGGCGGCCCGAGCCGGGGTTCCCGCCGCAGCGGTGGTCATCGAGCCGACTCCGGCCACGCCTCCGGCCCCCAACCATGTCCACGACCGGTCGCACGGGAACACCGACCAGTCGCACGGGAACACCGTTCGGCCGAGCGGGAAGGGCGATCGATCCTTGGGCAAGGACGGCCGCCCTCCCGGGAACGGCGACCACGCTCGGGGGAAGGCGCAGCGCTCGCCGGGGGACGGCGACGGCAATTCCTGGATCGCCGCCGACCGATCGGACCCGACGCCCGAGTACGGCGCCGCGCCCGCACTTGCCGTCGTCCACGCCCCGGGGCACGGCGATGACGCGATCGTCGACACCGCCCGCGAGGCCGGCCCCGGCGTCATCGTGATCACTTCGGATCGCGGGCTCACCGCACGCGTACTCGCTCTCGGCGCCGAGGCACGCGGCGCCGGCTGGCTGTGGAACCGGCTTCGACGGTGAGACCCACGGCGACTTCCCTCGACGGGACCCCGCAGGACCTACCCCTTGCGGGGCTCTCAACGCGCGCGTGTGGCCGGAAAGATGCCATGAGAGAAAAAGACCCGACCGTGGCGCCAACGTGGATCTGACGCCTTCTGAGACCCTCGCGCCGCCCACGTCCGACAGGTAGCGCCTCGGCTCGTCCTGGGGAGAGGTCCCCCGAATCAATCGGCTCCAGGCAGCCGATCAGTCCGCGCGGCACCGCGTCGGAGCGTCAACACCGGCCGCCGTGGTCCCCGCGATACCGAATCCGGCCCGTTGATCGCGCAAATGTCAGCGGCCGCCCGCCCGATGAACCAGCGGGAATCCGCCCGGAAATCCGTCGCGATCGCGGGAACGGCTGTCACCGGACATGATGCGGACGGCCGTGCCCGCCGCACTCTCAGGGACCCGTCGCACG
>NZ_JANEZT010000367.1 GCF_025403405.1 Frankia tisae | reverse complement strand
GAGCCAGGTCCGCCGCGGTGGGGCGGACCCGTGTGCGCCGACGCCAGGCGTCGACCGCAGCAGGATCAGCCTCGGCATGCTGTACTCCAGCTCGCCGTACGCCGGCGACCCCAGTGCGCTGTTCCGCGCCGGGGTGGACGCCCGCCTCGGCGAGCAGAACGCCAAGGGCGGGATCAACGGACGCCAGCTCTCCTACAGCGTCGAGGACGACGAGGCGGCCCCGGAGCTCAACGCCGTCGGCGGGCGCGTCCTGGCGCAGCGTGACCAGGCGCTCGGCATCCTCCAGTTCAGCGTGGCGGCCGCCGGTTCGGCGAAGTCGCTGGAATCCACCGGGGTTCCCGTCGTCGACGGGCAGATCACCGATCCGTCGCTGTCGCCGCGCTCGAACGTGTTCAGCTACTCCCGGCCGACGGTGGAGGAACCCACCTCCAGCGGCTGGGGCGAGTTCCTCGCCAACCGGGGCGCGCGGCGCGCGGTCACGGTGTCCCTCGAACTGTCCTCGGCCACCCGGTCGATGGCCCGCGCCGCCGAGAACAGTGTGCGCGCCGCCGGCCTGAAGGCCGCGGACAACCTCCAGGTCCCGAGCGGGCCCTTCGACGCCGACCAGTTCGCCGACCAGGTCCGCGACTCCGGCGCCGACAGCCTCATCGCCTTCGTCCCGGCGCCGAACTTCTACCAGATCGTCGCCGCGGTGCAGGACGCCGACCTCGGCCTCAAGGCGATCCTGGGCAACCCGACCAGCTACGACCGCAGCCAGCTCGCCCAGGTCGGGGACTCCGCCGCGGGTGCGTACGCGTTCCTCGACTACACGCCGTTCGAGTTCAACACCCCGGCGCACCGGCGGTTCCTCGCCGCGATGGCCGCCTACGCGCCGCAGGCCGCCGCGCTGCCGGCCGGCACCGCGCTGATCGGCTGGATCAGCGCCGACCTGTTGCTGCGCGGGATCACCGCCGCCGGCGTCTGCCCGACCCGTGCGAGTGTGCTGGCCGGCCTGCGCCACCAGACCCGCTTCGACGCCGACGGGCTGCTACCGGCGCCGATCAACCTGAGCAAGGGCGTGGCCGACATCGCGCCCTGCTACGACTACGTGCAGGTGACGCCGGACGGCAGGAAGTTCGTCCCGGTGCCCGGTAAGCCGCGGTGCGGGCGGATCCTGCCGGCCGGCTGAACGCGCCCGCGCGAACGGCCGGGTTCCCGCCGCCGCCCTCAGATCAGGCCAACGGCGGGAACCCGGCGCGCCGCGGCGTCACACCGCGATCAGCAGGTCGGGCAGCCACCGGTAAAGCGGTTCACCACTTGCCCCAGTAGCAGGAGCCGGGGTGCCACTGCCTGGGCTGCCAAACCTTCTTGAAATAGTGGTGGTGCCACGTGAAGCCGGGAATCCAGTAGCCGGGCTCCCAGTAGCCCGGACGGCAGATCCAGTGCTGCCCCTTCTCACCCTTGTGACCACCATGCGGTCCTTCCACCGCCTTCGGCGGCGCGGACGAGGGTGCGACGGCGGCCGGGCTGGGGCTCGGCGGTGGCGGTGGGGCCGCCCCGGCGGGTGCGGCCGTCAGGAATGCGGCGAAGGCAAGGACGACAGCCAGGACCAGAAATCTAAAACGCTTGAGGATTTTCATGGCCATCCCTTCTGCAGATGCGCCACCTGGGCACCCCGACCGTCAGATCTCCAGCGGGAAGCCGCCCCCGGCGCACCCGTTGAATACCCTTGCGACGCTCCGCACAACCTCCCGCACACAACGTCGCGCCGATAGGCGGGTAGTCGACCGAGCCAGCCAAGTCAGCCGGGCCGCGGGGCTGTACGCCGATGTACATATCTGGCACTCGGCGCCAGATATGACTCTCTACTTCCTTTTTCTCGGAATACAAGGAAACCAGCCGCCACGCACCGTGAAACATGACCACGCCATATTCCGGGCACCGCCCCGCCCCGCCAGGAGAACACACCGGTCTCGGGCTCGGCACACCCGCAGCGGATCTTCGAAAAGGTCCGCAATGGCGACTCTCGCTCGCCGGTCTGATGACATGGGTGGGTGCCGACGACACGATGGGGACCTCGGATCGACGAGCGGTTCGCTCGGCCGCTGCGACGCGGGCTGCCCGCGTCGGCCCGGACACCGGGGGTGCACGTCGTCGAGGCCGCCGGTGCGCTGCTGCGCGTCCGCGACGTCGGGCATGGGCGGACGCTGGTGTTCGTCGCGGATCCGCCGGTCACCGTGGAGGCGTACAGCGAGGTGATCAGCCGGCTCGCCGGGCGTCACCGGGTGGTGGTCCTCGAGCCGCCGGGATTCGGCTTCTCGACCCCGCCGGCCGGCTTCGACGGCTCCTTCGCCGCGACCGCCCGGGTCGTCGAGGCGTTCCTGGCCGATCTCGGCGGTGCGCCGATGGGGCTGGTGTTTCCCTGCGCGTTCGGCTACCTCGGCCTGGACATCGCCACCCGCCGCCCCGACCTGGTCGACCGTCTCGTGCTCACGCAGGCCCCGGGCTGGGCGCAGGAGATCGCCTGGCGGGACGCCGTCGCCCGCAGATCGCCGCTGCGGTGGCCGGTGGTCGGCCAGCTCCTCCTGCGGCCGTGCGCGCCGCTGGTCGCCCGCTCCTGGCTGCGCGCCGCCACGGCCGACGCCCCGCTGACCGGCGCGCTCGTCCGCCACAGCGACGCCGCGTTCGCCGCGGGGGCGATGTTCGCCCTCGCCACCGCGTTCCAGGCCTACCTCGACGGCCCCGCGCCGACCCTGGCGCCGGCCGTCCCGGTCACCCTCCTCTGGGGCGACGCCGATCGGTCCCACCGCGCCAGCGATCCGGAGACGCTACGCGACCACGTCCCCTCCGTTCGTATCCACCGGTTGCCCGGGACGGGGCACTTCCCCGAGCTGCAACGCCCAGACGCCCTCGCGGCCGCCCTGGCGCTCGACGGAACGACGTGACACCTCCGCCCATGACATCCCACTGTCTGTCAGGACAGCCCGACGGCGGCCGGTGACTCGGACAGGATCTGCCCGCCGTCGATCACCAGCGCCTGCCCGGTGATGTAGGACGCCTCGTCCGAGGCGAGGAACAGCGCCGCGTGGCCGATCTCGTCGACCTCCCCGAGCCGGCGCATCGGGATCGCGGCCTCCGTCGAGTTCAGGTAGTCCGCGCCCAGCTCGGCGAGCCCCTCGGTGCGGACGTGGCCCGGGAGCACGGCGTTCACCGTGACCCGATCCCGGGCAAGCTCGACCGCCGCGGTGCGCATGAACCCGAGCATCGCCGCCTTGGACGCCCCGTAGTGCGACCAGCCGGGAACGCCGGTGACCGGCCCGGTGATCGACGAGGTGAGGATCACCCGGCCGCGCCCGGAGGCGACCAGCGCCGGCAGGAACGCCTGCACCGTGAGGATCGCGCCCTTGACGTTCGTGCCCAGCACCTCGTCGAGGTCGGCCTCCGTGATCGCCGCCAGCGGCGCGGACGGGGAGATCCCGGCGTTGGCGCAGACGACGTCCACCCCGCCGTGCCGCTCGGCGACGGTGCGGGCCAGCCGGGCGCTGTCCGCGGCGCTGGCCGCGTCGGCGAGCACGAAGCTGACGGTGCCGCCGCCGAGTTCATCGAGCTCCTGGGCCGTGGTGGCCGCGGCGACCACATCCCGCCCGCTGAGCACGACGTTCGCCCCCGCCTCGGCGAAGACTCGGGCGATGCCCTTACCGATCCCCTTGCTCCCGCCGGTGACCACGACGGTCCGACCCGCGACCGAGGTGAACATGTGGCACGTCCTTTCGTCGATGCGGGGGTGCAGTCCGCGATGTCCCCGTTCGGCGGGGGATTCATGCGGTCTTCCGCGCATGGCGGTCAGCCGGCGAGCAGGCGTCCGCCGAGGTACGCCTCGGCGAGGTCGCAGCTGTCGCGGGCGTACGCCGGGATGCTGGGCACCGCGTCGGAGTGCGGATGGGTGCCGAGCCAGGCGACGAGCAGCAGCCGGCGCAGCAGCACGAAGGTCGGGATCATCGCCACGTCGGCGGCGGTCAGCGGGAGGCGGCGCTGATACGCGGCGAGCCACGCGGCGACGAGATCACCGACCTCGTCGAGGTGCTCGATGAACGACAGCGACGCCGCGAGATCCCACAGATACCACCCGAAACCGCAGTCGTCGAAGTCGATGACGCACACCTCGCCCGCCTCCCCCGCACTCGCGCCTCCCGCGGCGACGGGCTCGGCGCCGTCGGGGACGAGGAGGTTCGCCATGCGCATGTCCGCGTGGATGAGCCCGAGCGTGTCCGGCCCCCTGCCGAAGGCCGACAGCCGCCCCTCGGCAGCGGCGGCGGCCCGGCCCAGCAGTTCCACCGCTTCGCGCGCGGCGGCACTGCGCGATCCCCGGTCTTCCCCGCCCGCGGCTGCGTCCGCCCCGATGACAACCGCCTCGCCCAGCGCAGTGCGCAGGCCGGAGGTCCAGCTTCCCCACCGGCCGGCGGCGCCGAGGGTGCTCTCCCAGGTCCAGGCGAAGCGGGCGAACGACGGCGGGCGGGCCCAGCTCCGGGCGTGCCGATGCAGCCGGGCGGTGATGTCGCCGAGCTGGGCGAACGCTTCTCCCAGCGCGGCGGGTTCCAGGGCTTCGGGCGAACGGCCGCCGACCCATTCGAACAGCACGGCATGCCGCTCGGTGCCACCGCCTTCATCGCCTCCCCCACCCGCGCCGCCGTTGCCGGCGTCCTCCGGCCGGGCGGTGGCGGTCGCCACGGAGGCGCCGGTGCGGGTGGGGACCACGGGAGGGGTGCGCACGACCCCGTCGGCGCGCAGGGCGGCCACCCAGGCGAGCTCGCCGTGGATCTCGGCGAGGCTGTGGTAGCCGGGGCGGTGCAGTCGCAGCGCCCAACGGCGCCCCCCGGCGAGGTCGTCGACCCGGTAGGTGATGTTCTCCGAGATGTGCAGCAGGGTGGCCCGCGGCGCCGGGCCGAGATCGTAGGCGGCGAGCACCTCGTCGACGGTCTCGTCCAGCCCGAGCAGCCCGAGCAGCCCGTCCATCGAGGTCGCGCTCATCGTGTGGCCGCCGCACCGGATGGCACCGCCGCCGGCTGGCCGCGCTCGACGTCGCCCGCGCCTGCGCCTGCTGTCACGCCGAGCACGGTAACGCCCGAATCGCCCGAGCAGGTGCCGCTACGCCCTGATCGGCCACACGGTCCACTCCCGCCGCCCCCTGACTGTCCCGGCCGCCATATTCTCAAGATCGCTGATCCGAGGACGGACGGGACAGGAGGTGGCCGCGGTGGCCTACCGGGCGACGTTGCGCGGTGAGCGGCACGTCTTCGCCGATCTGGCGGAGCTGTTCGCGAAGGCGAACGAGGAGAAGTCCGGCGACCAGCTCGCCGGGATCGCCGCCGGGTCGGCGCGCGAGCGGGTGGCGGCCAAGCTCGCGCTCGCCGACGTCACGCTCGGTGAGATCGTCGCCGCGCCGCTGATCGACGACGCGGTGACCGACCTGATCCTGCGCGGCCAGGACACCGCGTTGTTCGCGCCGCTGGCGTCGCTGACCGTCGGTGAGTTCCGCGAGCTCGTCCTGGCACCGTCGTTCCCGGCGCGCTGGCGCGACGACGGCCTGGCCCGCGCGATCACCCCGGAGATCGCCGCCGCCACCGCGAAGATCATGAGCGACAAGGATCTGATCTGCGCCGCGAAGCCGCTGCGGACGGTGACCCGCTGCCGCAACACGATCGGCGAGGCGGGCGTCCTCGGCGTACGGGTCCAGCCGAACCATCCCGTCGACGACCTGGAGGGCATCCTGCTGTCGGTGCTCGACGGCCTGCTGCACGGCTGCGGCGACGCGGTGCTCGGCGTGAACCCGGCGCGCGAGTCGGTCGAGCAGGTCGGGACGATCCTGCGCGGCCTCGGCGCGTTGGTCGACGCGTTGACCCTGCCCACCCAGACATGCGTGCTCGCGCACCTCACCACCCAGCTCGCCGCGCTCGCCGCCGGGGCACCGGTCGACCTGCTGTTCCAGTCGGTTGCCGGCACCGAGGCGGCGAACACCAGCTTCGGGATCACCCTGGACCTGCTCGCCGAAGGCCACGCGACCGTGCTCGCCCACCATCGCCGGGACCGGCCCGGCGACTTCATCGGCGAGCAGGTCATGTACTTCGAGACCGGGCAGGGCAGCGCGCTGTCCGCCGACGCCCATCACGGCGTCGACCAGCTCACCTGCGAGGCGCGGGCGCACGGGGTGGCGCGGGCGTTCGACCCGTTCCTCGTGAACTCAGTCGTCGGTTTCATCGGCCCGGAGTACCTCGCCGACGCCCGCCAGATCACCCGCGCCGGCCTGGAGGACCATTTCGTCGGCAAGCTGCTGGGCCTGCCGATGGGGTGCGACGTGTGCTACACCAACCACGTCGACGCCGACCAGAACACCAACGACGACCTGCTCGTCCTGCTCGTCGCCGCCGGCTGCACGTTCGTGATGGGCGTCCCGAGCGCCGACGACGTCATGCTCGGCTACCAGTCGACGAGCTACCACGACGCCGCCGGCATGCGCGAACTGTTCAATCTGCGCGCAGCGCCGGAGTTCACCGCCTGGCTGACCGACCGTGGCCTGCTCGTCGACGGCCACCTCGCCGATCCCACCGGCCCCGTAGCCGCCCTCCTCACCGC
>NZ_JANEZT010000366.1 GCF_025403405.1 Frankia tisae | reverse complement strand
GGCCACGACGGGGGGCGGGTCGGCATCGACGTCGGGAGGGCTATCCACATGATGATGTTGGCCGCGCGCACGCGCGAGATCATCATCATCAAGGTTTGAGTAGTTGCTTTGGGAAGAGCTCTGATTGTGTCCGTCTGGCGGAGTACTCATGGTCCGTCTGACGGAGTACTCGCGTTCGCGAGACGGACTACTCGCCTGGCGGAGTACTCCGTCTCGCGGAGTACTCGCCGCGGGGTCAGGGACGTCCCGGCCGATGTGTAGCCGGTACCGGGTGCGTTCCCGTGAGCCCCGTCGGGCAGGACGAGCCCGAGAGATCCACCCGCGCTCGTCCAACAGGTCGAGGTGCGCGTTGAGAGCGCTCTTCTTCAACCCCGTGCGCGCCGTGAGGGTGGCCTGTGAGGGCTGGAAGTTCTCCGGGATGATCGTCGTCCCGCCGTCGGTCGCGGCGAGGAGTACGTGCATCACGTGCCGGGCGGGCTGGGGAAGGTTGGACGCCATCACGGCGCGTTCGATGTCCCAGCGCGTGACGGGAGTGCCGGGATGGGTGTCCTGCCCAGCATCGGGTAGGCCCCCGCGGGCATCATGTGCCACGGGTTGTTAGCCCTTCTGAGGAAAGGGTGATCAGCCAAGGGCCGGCCGGGTGGTGAGACACCTGGTCGGCCCGCTTCGTTCATGGGCAGGAATGGCCTGCCGGGCGCCGTGGATGGCGACGGGGCACGGTGGGGCGGGTCAGCTCCGCCCGGCGGCCCACGCGCGGATCGTGGCCGCGTCCCATAGGCGTGACTTGCGGTGCCTGTGCGTGGGCGCGGGCAGGTCCGGCAGCGACGAGACCGTGTGCACGGGCACATCCAGAAACTTGCCGATGTCCGGTGCGCTCCACAGCTCGATGAGCCCACCGTCGTCATCGGTCCGGTCGGGACGGCGCTCCGAGACCCAGCGCTCGATGTCTTCGCCGCGCCACAGCGGGATGCCTCTGCGGGTGGCACGGGCCGCAGGCGGCGGGAAGTCCGGCGCCTTAGTGATCTGCCTGGCGCGCTGGCGGGTGACTCCGAGACGGATGGCGAGGTCACCCGTCGACAAGAAAGCCTGTTCCTGGTGGTCAACCACGTCCACATCTTGCTCGTTGGAACACTCCCGCCGCGTCGATGTCAGATGGAACTGTTGTCATCTGACGATACATGCCTTACCGTCGTCCCTGTCACATCCGCACCGACGCCACGAGGGAGGCCCCATGGAGCACGAGACCGGCCCGGACGCGCTGCTTACGACCGGCGAGGCAATCCGCGAACTCGCCGAACGCGGCCTGAAGATCCACTCGCGGACGCTGATCCGCTGGGCGCGGCAGGGGCAGGTCAAGGCCGAGACGCTGCCGTCCGGCCGCCTGCGCTACCGCCGCAGCCACCTACTCGCGATTGCAAGCGACCAGCCCACGGACACACCTGCCGCCTGAACGAAGGAGGAGAACGCGCATGCCGAAGAGCAGGGCCCGCAGGGTCAACGACCTCCAGCCCGGTGACCGCGTGGTCGGCATCGGCACCGTCGCCGCTGACCCGTCCAAGCCCGACCAGGACGGCGGCATCGCGGTGCCGCTCACCAACGGCACCACCGCGGACCTCGGCGACGACGGCATCGTCTGGATTCGCCCCGACCGCTGACCGGCAACAGAAAGCGGCCCCCGCCGGTGCTCGAACACCGACGAGGGCCTACGGACCGCACCTGAAACAGCAGGAGGACCCGCACGTGATGTTCTACATCGCCCCCCCGCACCCCGGTTCGCGCCCGGATCACCAGCGCAGCCCGGCGTGTCGCGCTGACCGCCGCCGTCCGGCTCCTTGACCGCCTGGACCCGGCCGGCCGCACCCCGGTCGCCGCCCCGTTCGCCTCGGCGCCGGTCGCCGTCGCTACCCCGGCCCCCAGCCCGGTGCTGCTCACCCCGGACGAGCTGCCTCCGGTGGAGGCGATCGACGCCGCCGCGGTGGTGTTCGACCGGGCTGCCGAGACCGCCCGGGTCGTGGATCGGGCGAAGCGGAAGGCCCGGAAGCTCCTCGACCGCCTCCCCGACGGCGTGTACGGCCGGGTGACCGTCGAGCGGGTGCAGAGCGCCAAGCAGACCCCCGACCTCGACCGGATCCGGGCCGACTACGCCCGCGCGGGGCTCGGGGAGGTCCCGATGCGGGACGTCGCGCCGACCCTGCGGGTCACCGTCGCCCCCGCGGCCACCTCCGACGTCACGACGCTGATCGGAGTGGCGGCATGAACAAGATCACCGACCTGTGCGTCGAGGGCAACGAGCCGAACCTGACCGCCCGGCCGGGGGTGACCGCGGGCGAACTCGCCGCGGCGTTGAGCTCCCTGCGCCCCGACACGCCCCTGACCACGGTCCACGCCGACGCCACCGGACTCGACCTGATCTTCACCGCGCCGGAGGCCCTGGCTGCCCTCCGCCGCTCCGTGATCGAGGGGAGCACCGGCACCCCGGACCCGTGGTTCGACGCGGCGACTCGCGCCGGGCTGGACCGGTCCGTGCGCGCCCAGCCCGCGGCGGCGACCCGATGAACCGGACGATCAGCCGGGCCGAGCTGGAGCCGTCCGCCGCGACCAGCGAGCGGACGGGAGATAAGCGATGAGCCGCCCCGGCCCGCTGTTCACCGCCGCCGACCTGGAACCGACCGCCGAGGAACTGGCCAAGGCCCGCGCCCGGGTCGCCGGCCGAGGCTGGGCCGACACAGACCTCTTCGCGGCGTCGGCGTTGCGTGTCCGCATGCCCGCTCTGGTGCTCGCGCTGACCTTGCCCTACGGGGCGCGGTCCGCCGCCCGGGACCTTCGCCACCTGGCCGCCGTTGCCCGCGCTTGCGAAGAGCACTTCGACGCCCTCAGGGACGAGTTGGACGCCCAGATCGCCGCCGACGACCAGGCCGCGCCCGGCCGGCCGAGCGGCGGTGACTGTTGATGTCCAGGTTCGCGCGGGTCCGCTGGCTGCGCTGCGACCGGTGCGGTGGCTCTTTCACCAGCGAGCAGGGGCACCGCGACTGCCCGCGGCCCATCCGGGTCGCGGTGGCCCGTCCGGAACCGGCCCCCGTGAACACGTCCGCGACCACGTCCACGACGAAAGGTGGCGACCCCCGATGAGCCAGTCTTTGGAGACGACGTGGGTGGGGTGGCGGGCGTGAAGTACAAGATCGAAACGGAGAAGCACACCGGCAGCCACACCGTCGACGGGGTGACCGTCCCCGTCGCCCGCAGCCGCCAGGTCGCCGTGCCGGTTCTTCCGCGGGACCTTGACGTGCTGGCCGCCCGTGCGGTCGTCGCCCTGGTCCTCGTGCTCACCGCGGTCTCCATCGTCTGGTCGACGGTGTCCATCGCCCATCTGCTGCAGGGGGACGTGACGGCGTACCTCGCCGGTGGCGTGTTCGATCTTGCGTGGTGTGCGGCGTTGGGGATGGCGTTCATGGTCCGGTTCCGCCCGGACCGCCGTGCGATTGTCGACCGGGTCGGCTGGGCGCTGCTCGCGGTGACGGTGAGCGCGATCGGGGTGGAGGGCTACCGGTCCGGTGGGCTGGCGATGGCCTGTGTTGGCGCGTCGGTCAGCGTCGCTGCCAAGGCGCTGTGGTGGACGTTGGGCCGGGTGACCCGGCCGGAACTGTCCCCGGACGACGCGCAGTGGGTTGCTGCGCAGATCTCCACCGCCAGCGCGCAACTCGCTGTCGCCTCGGCCCGCCGCCAGGTCGCCCGCGCCCAGGACCGGGCGACTGCCGAGCTGCTGGCGATGGAGGCGTCACGCCGGCCGCCGCACGGCGCCACCACCCCGGACGTGCACGCCGCCCCGGCTACCACCTCCATCCCCGAGGTGCTGCCCGCCCCGGCGGTCACCGCCGCCCCGGACACGACGCCCAGCATCCCCGAGGCGGCCCCTGTAACCGCCCTGGAAGCATCCGATCAGGCACCCGGGAGAACAGCCCCGGACCAGCGGAAACAGCTATCCCCGGGGCACTCCGGGGCGCGTCCCAACCGGGGTGTCACCGTCCCTCCCGCCGCCCGGGGCACGGCCGCCCCGACTCGGTCTGACAGCGAGCTGCTCGACGCCCTCGACGCCCTCGGTGAGGCGGCCGGCGGCCTGTCGATCCGCGCCGCTGCGACCCGTCTGGGTGTCGGTCAGGTCCGCGCGAAGCGGCTGCTGTCCGAGCACGCCGCCCGCCGCCAGCCGCTGTCACTCGTCAAGGACAGCGAGGCGGCGGGATGACCGGCGACGTCCGCGGCGACCTGCGACGGCTGCCCTGGTATGTCGCCATCGGCCTGGGTTTCCTCGCCGCCGCGGTCCTGGCCCTGCGTGTGGTCGGCCTGGTCGTCGCGGTCGTCGTCACCACCGCCGAACGCCTCGACGTCGCCGCCGCCACCGCGGCCGGTATCCGCCCGTTGGGCGCGTCGACCTGGCTGCTGCCCGCAGACATGACCGTTCCCGACCTGTTCCCGAGGGGAGACGACCAGTGAGTACCGAGTACGCCGAGCCGAACGGCACGGTCGTCACTGGCCCGTGGACCCCCACCATCGACCCCATCGACCCCGTCGAGGTGGCACCGGCCCCGCCGGCCGCCGCGGTGGTGCACGGCGAAATCCTCCCTGCCCGTCCGGCACCGCTGCCCGCCCGCACCCGGATCGCCGACCCGATCCGCCTACCCGCCTGGGTGACCAGCCGCACCGTCGCCCGCGCCACCGCCCGGCACAATGCCCGCGTTGCCGGACGGGTCGCGGTCCGCTCGTCGTGGCGCGCCCCGGCGGCGGTCCTGCGGGGCACCTGGCGGAGCGGCCGGTTCTGGTGGTCGTGGGTTAACGCCGACGACCTCGCCGTCGAACTCCGCGACGCCGACAGCGGCAAACTCGGCAAAGAGATCTTCGTTGTCCGTGACCATCGGAAGGTCCGCTGGTACCTGACCGGTGGGACGCTCGGCGGCACCGGTATCGCCGAAGCCATCGGCGCGGTCATGGTCGGCGACTGGGTGCCCGCGCTCAGCGGGATGGTGGCGATCAGCGCCGCGGGTATCGCAGGCCGCCGCCGGCGGACGCCCGGTGATCCTCTGGTCCCCGGTATCGAACGGGACACCAAGGTCGACTTGGCACCCGCCCATCTGAACGACGCCTTCCGGGCCGCCGGTCTGCTCCGCGGCGCGGACAGCAGCCTCGTGCTGCGAGCGCCGATCGTCCGCGACCGGTTGGACCGCGGCTGGGAAACCCTCGTCGACCTGCCCCGAGGCGGCGGGAAGACCGCCGCCGACGCCATCGGGAAGTTGCCGACGATCGCCGCTGAACTCAGCGTCGACGAGATCCAACTGGTGATGCGCCGGGTCCGCGCCCACGAGGGTGGGCACGGCCGCCGGCTGTCGCTGTGGATCGCCGACGACGACCCGTACATCGGCAAGCCAACCCCGTCGCTGCTGATCGACGTCGAACGCTTCGACTTCTGGAAGGCCGTGCCATTCGGGCAGGACGCCCGCGGGAACCGCATCGAGATCCTGCTGCTCTGGCAAAGCGCCTTCTTCGGTGGGCTGCCCCGGCGCGGGAAGACGTTCTCCATGCGGCTGCTCGTCGCCGCCGCCGTCCTCGACCCGTGGACTCAGCTTTGGCTGGCCGACGGGAAAGGCGGCGCCGACTTCCGCGCCGTCGCCCAGGTCGCCCACCGGTACGTCTCGGGCGCCGACCCGGACGATCTCGTGGTGTTCGAAGCGATGCTCGACGCGCTGATCAGCGAGATGTCGCGGCGGTTCGCGCTGCTCGCGAGTCTGCCGTCGTCCGTGTGCCCGGAAGGAAAACTCACCCCGCAGATCATGCGGAAATACCACCTGCCGCTGATCCCGTTCGTGATCGACGAGCTGCAGGAGTACTTCGAGGCCGTCGAGGAAGAGAAGGACCGCCAGCGGATCATCGGGAAGTTGGCGCGGATCGCGCGGCGCGGCCCGGCCGCCGGGATCATGCCCGTCTACGCGAGCCAGCGGCCCGACGCGAAGAGCGTCCCGACGAAGCTGCGGGAGATCGTCACCTACCGGTACTCCACCCAGGTCACCGACAAGACGAGCAGCGACATGGTCCTCGGTGACGGCAAGGCGAAAGCCGGCGCGGACGCCTCGATCCTATCCGAGGAACACAAGGGTGTCGGGGTGCTGGTCACCGGGCCGGCGTCGTTCGTCACCGTCAAGGCCGACCTGTTGGACAACCCCGAGTTCGAGATCATCTGCCAGCGGGGCCGGGCGCTGCGCCTGGCCGAGGGGACGTTGACCGGGCAGGCCGCCGGGGACATCACCGCCGCCGCCGGCGACGTCGGCTATGCGATCCCACCGCTGATCGGCGACGTGATGGAAGCGTTCGGCCAGCGGTCCCGCATGTGGACCGATGACCTGCTGGCCGCGCTGGTGAACCTCGACGAAGACACCTACGCCGAGTGGGACGGCACGATCCTCGCCGCGGAACTCGACGACGCCGGCGTGGTCCGCACGATGAAGCAAGTGAAGATCAACGGAGAGAACCGGGCCGGATGGGTGCTCCGCGACATCGAAGGCGCGATCCCACCGGAAGTCCTCGCCGCCCGCCCGTCGGCACGGCCGGTAGAGGGGACCCCCGCTACCTTCCCGGCCGGCTGACCC
>NZ_JANEZT010000365.1 GCF_025403405.1 Frankia tisae | reverse complement strand
CCCCTCACCCACCCTCAGGCCCACACGGCCACCTAACGCCGCAAAGCTCGCTCGACACCCCTCCCAGCCAGCCGGCGGTCAGCAGGTGCAGGAGGTTAATCGCGGCCCACGTGCCCGCAACCGCCCTCAAACCTCCTGCAACTGCCCACGGCCACCACCGGGAACCGCCCATCTCGACGCCTCGGCTGGGGCGGGACTGACGGCTGCCACACCGGCCGCCGACTCCACTCCCCGACGATCTAGCTCAGGGAGCTCCGCGCGGACCATCCCCTGATCACAACCAGATACGCGCCCCCGTGGCCGGGAGGGTGCACCCTCCCGGCCGGTGCCCGGCCGGCTCTGGTAGTCGTTGGTCCCGGGGAGTCCCTCAGATCTCGGGGTACAGGGAGTAGCTGGGGAAGTTGCCGACGAGGCGTTCGTGCGGGTCGGGTCCGACGGTGACGGCCCTGGCGAGGTGGGCGCCGCCGACGAATGCGCCCTTCCAGGACGCGCCGCGCCCGCCGAACGGTTCGTCGCGGTCGCCGCGGGAGCGTGGCTTGTTGACGCCGACCTTGAACGCCTGCAGCTCCCCGGCGAGCCGGTGGGCGTAGGACTCGTCGTCGCAGGCCAGGGAGGCGACCAGCGCGCCGTTGGAGGCGTTCATGGCGGCCAGCAGCTCGGCCTCGGAGTCGACGACGACGATCGTGTCGATCGGCCCGAACGGCTCGGCGTGGTGCAGCGCGCTGGAGGCGGGCGGGTGCAGGATCGCCACTGGCGGGACGTAGGCGGAGGTGTCCTGGCCGGGGATGAACCGGCCGTCGGCGAGGTCGCCGCGGTAGAGCGGCACGCCGCCCTTGGTGATCGCCTCGTCGACCTTCGCGGCGAGTTCCGTGGCCTTGTCGGTGGTGATGACGGGGCCATAGTCCAGCTCGGGTAGCGGGTCGGCGTCGTCGGCGACGGCGAGGGGATGGCCGAACCGGACCCCGGAGACCACCGGCAGGTACATCTCGAGGAAGCGATCGAAGAGCTGGCGCTGGACGACGTACCGGGGGTAGGCGGTGCAGCGCTGCTTGCCGTACTCGAAGCCCTTGCGCAGGTGGGCGGCGAGGGTGTCCCACTGGGAGAAGTCCCAGATGCCCCAGGCGTTGAGCCCCTCCTGCTCGAGGAAGTGGCGCTTTCCGGTGTCGACGAGGGCGGCGGCGACCTGCCCGCCGGCGGAGCGGCCGCCGACGAACGCCAGGCAACCGATCTCCGGGGCGCGCACCAGCGCCGAGGACAGCCGCGAGCCCGACCCGCTCACCAGCGAGACTGGCAGGCCCTCCCGGCGGGCCAGGGCGCTGGCCAGCGTCAGGCAGGCGGCCCCGCCGTCGGTGGGGGTCTTCGCGATCGTGCCGTTGCCGGCGAGCATCTGGACCAGCATGGCGTGCATGAGCACGCTCATCGGGTAGTTCCAGCTCGCGATGTTGCTGACCGGGCCGGGCAGCGGGCCGCGGCCGGCGATCATGCCGTCGATCTCGTCGAGGTACCAGCGGACGCCGTCGAGGGCACGATCGACGTCGGTGAGGGCGAGGCGCCAGGGCTTGCCGATCTCCCAGACGAGTAGCAGCGCGAGCAGCTCGCGGTGGGCGTCCATCGCGTCGACGGCGGCGCGCACGCGGGCCTTGCGCTCGGCCAGCGCCACGTCGCGCCACTGCTTGTGGTCGTCGAGGGCGGCCCTGATCGCCTCCTGCGCCTCGTCCTGGCCCAGCATGGGCGGCCCGGCGATCGGTGAGCCGTCGACGGGGGAGTGACTGTGCAGGGGATTGCCGGTGCGGCGCCACTCGCCGCCCCACAGGTTGCGCAGGCGGTCGGAGTCGAACGCCTCCGGGGCGATCTCGCGGCAACGGGCGAACGCTTCGGACCAGGTGGTACCCGGCTTGATGTGGAGTCGCGGCTGAGGGGTGCTGGTGGTCGCGGCCATACACATGAGATTGAGGGTCAACCGCCGGACGCGCCAGCAGAAGAGCGACGCATACCGTACATCCGATAATTCGATCGACCGCAGATAACGGTACCCACCGATTGACGGTCGGTAAATTGGCGTGACGAGCGCTCATTACGTGACCCGGGCGCCGACCCTCCGATTGTCGTGCCCGTGCCCGTGCCCGGCTGTGGCATCGTGGTCGGGCGAAAACCCCCTGACCGGCCGAAACCGCTGCCGTTCCGGTGCCGAAGCCAGCGAAACGCGGTGGCGGAGACCGTCCACCGCGTACTATTTCCGGCATGTCGGATGCGTTAATGGGGGGAGGCACGGGCGTCACTCGGGCGCTGTCACGACCTCTGGTGTGTACCTCATCACGTAGAGTGGAAGGGTGTCTGAACCATCTTTCGTTCGCGTCCGCGTCGTCGCCCGGACGATTCGATCCTGATTCCCGGATGTGTGATGACGGCCAGTGTCGTGCCGCCGTCGGCCGCTGAAGCCGACCCTGTCGAGGGCTCCGTACCGATCCGGGTCCTCGTTGTAGACGATCATGAGCTTTTTCTTCAGGGCCTGCAGACGGTTCTGGAGATCGAGGAGGACATCAGCGTCGTCGGCCGCGCCGGTGACGGCCAGGAGGCGCTGACCCTGGCCTCCGGCACCTCGCCGGACATCGTGCTGATGGACGTCCGCATGCCCGGCCGGGACGGCATCGCCGCGGCCGGGGCGATCAAGCGGGCGATGCCGCGCACCCGGATCGTCATGCTCACCGTGTCCGACGAGGAGTCCGACCTGTTCGAGGCGATCAAGGCGGGTGCCGTCGGGTACCTGCTCAAGTCGATCCCGCCGCACGAGGTGGCCGACGCCGTCCGCGCCGTGCACAACGGGCAGAGTCTGATCAGCCCGTCGATGGCGTCGAAGCTGATGGTCGAGTTCGCCACGATGGCCCGCGGCACCGAGGACCGCCCTCGCGTGCACGCCCCGCACCTGACCGCCCGCGAACTCGAGGTGCTCAAGCTCGTCGCGGAGGGCCGGGCGAACCGCGAGATCGCCCGCAAGCTGTTCATCAGCGAGAACACGGTCAAGAACCACGTGCGCAACATCCTGGACAAGCTCCAGCTGCACTCGCGGATGGAGGCCGTCATGTACGCGGTGCGCCAGGGCCTGTTCGACATCGAGTGACCGACCGGCCCTGGGAGCAGCACATGCTGATCTACAGAGAGATCAACATGTGCTCCGGCCTGGGGTGGGTGACGGGACTGGTACCCCCCGGGGCGCTCCTCTGACCTGCACCTATCGCCTATGGGGCGCGTCGGTCGGGGTGCGCTAACACTTCGACGACTCGTCGATGACGTGAAAGCACTCCGTGTCCCGCGTCACAGATCCAGATCGTCCCGAAGTCGGTCTGATGCGATCCGTGCCGGTGAAACACTTTCCGGGTGACGACAACCCTATGAGCAAGATCGATATCGGCCGCCGGACCCTCACTGGCCACACCGAGGTGGTGCACGCTCTGACCTTTGTCGAGCTGCGAGACGGGCGTGTCCTGCTCGCCTCCGGCGGCAAGGACGAGACGGTGCGGCTGTGGGACGCGGCCACCGGAGACCCAGTCGGCGAGCCCATCATCGGTCACCGCGGCGGGGTGTTCGCCCTGGCCCCGTTCGTCCCGTGGTTCGAAGAGGACGGACCGACCCTCCTCGCCTCGGCCGGCTGGGACCGGATGGTGCACCTGTGGAACCCGGCCACCGGAGAACCACACGGTGATCCCCTCAGGAGCGCCACCGGCGAGCTGTTCGCCCTGGCCATGGTCGACCCGTCCGACGGACACGTCTTCCTCGCCTCCGCCGGCCTGGCCGACAACGCGGCGCAGCTGTGGGACCCGCTCACCGGAAAACTGGTCCGCACCCTCGGTGCCCTCGGTACCTCCCGCACCGGCTACAACACCACCACGGTGAGAGTCCTGACCATGGTCGACATGCCCCACGGATTGGGCCTTCTCGCCACCGCCGGCAGAGACCAGCCGGTGCGGCTGTGGAACCCGGTCACCGAAGTACTAGTCCACACGATCAACCCCTCCGGTTACCAAAACGAGGTGGTCGCCCTAACCACGGTCACCATGCCCGACGGACGCACCCTCCTCGCCACGGGCAGCGAGGAGGGGACGGTGTGGCTGTGGGACCCGACCACCGGAAGACCAGTCGGTGAACCCATCGAATTCCGCGGCTGGTCGCTGCACGACCTGGCCACGGTCGTCCTGCCCGACGGACGCAATCTCCTCGTCACCGCCACCAGCCATTACCAGGGGGAGTTGACGCTGTGGGACCCGATCACCAGAAAGCCGGTCGGTGAACCCCTCACCGGCCATACCGACGAGGTGACCGCCCTGGCCGCGGTCGTCCTGCCCGACGGACGCACCCTCCTTGTCTCCGGCGGCGCAGACCACACGGTGCGGCTGTGGGACCCGGTCGCCGGAGAGGCCGTCGGTGACCCATTCACCGGCCACACCGACAGGGTGACCGCCCTGGCTGTTGTCGGGCTACCTGACGGACGCACGCTCGTCGCCTCCGCTGGCCCGGACAAGACGGTGCGGCTGTGGGACCCGGTCGCCGGAGAGGCCGTCGGTGACCCATTCACCGGCCACACCAGCTGGGTGACCGCCCTGGCCGCGGTCGCCCTGCCTGACGGACGCGCCCTGCTCGCCTCCGCCAGCGCGGACGCGGTGCAGGTATGGGACCCCATCACCAGAGAGCTGGTCCGTGACCCCCTCCCCGGCCTCAACAGCTTCCTGTCCCCCATGATTGCCCTGCCCGACGGACGCATCCTGGGCGCCTTCTTGGACGTCCAGGAGATCCTCCTGTGGAGAAGCCGAATCTCCAGATAACCATCCACCTGCGGAAGCGACACAGTCGGGGCAAGCGGACTCACGTCGGTGCCGGACACGGCGGTGAGTTCCAGGCCACCCAACGCGGGCAACACGTGGTTGTGGAGGTCGCGTTCGTAGTCCTTCGCGATGCGGCCTCGCACCCCGGACAGACCTGACAACCAGAACGTCGCCCAGGTCTCGACGGTGCGGGGCGGACCGGCGATCGGGCGCGGCGGGCGGCCGTCCTCCGCCATGGGCGTCGGGCGGCGGTTCCCGGCGGCCTCGACAAGCCTCTTGTGGACCTCGGCCTCGGTACGGGATGCGGACTTCTCGTACTCCGGGCTACGGCCGGCCTCGGCCACCCTCACGGCACATGACACGGACGTGGTTCGCGTGCTCCTGAATCCAGGCCACGCGGTCTTCTCTCGGCAGGACCAGAGAGACAGCCTGGATCGGCGTGCTACCCGGACCATCAGCCCTGGCGGAACGGCTAGTGCGTTGGGGTGGATGACGGGACTTGAACCCGCGGCCACCGGGACCACAACCCGGTGCTCTACCAACTGAGCTACACCCACCATGACCGATGACCACACCTGACTTGGCTGATCAGGACGCACCGGTGAGCTCCTACCGGTACGGGCCCCGAGTGCGCCGCCTGGAGCGTCTCACCGAGCGAAGCCATCGTACCGGTCGATGCCGCCTCGTGGGCAGGGGGGTCGCCGGTGACGTGGGTATCACGTTGCGTTCGCGCGGTCCGGGGCGGCCGACGGGGTGCCCTCCGCCGCGGCGGCGCCGGGCGGCGCCGTCGGGACGGAGGTGCCAGCGGGGAGCGCGGCGAGGATGGCGTCGGTCTCGTCGCGGACCTGGGCCGCGATCGTCCGGGCCTGCTCGGTGCTGGGGCCGGGCGGCGGCACGAACAGCGCCTGCCGGTAGTAGCGCAGCTCCTCGATGCTTTCCTGGATGTCGGCCAGCGCCCGGTGGCCGCCGCGCTTGACCGGCGCGGCGTAGTACGTCCGCACGTACCAGCGCCGGGCGAGCTCCTTGATGGACGAGACGTCGATCATGCGGTAGTGGAGGTGGGCGTCCAGCGACGGCATGTAGCGGGCGAGGAAGGTGCGGTCGGTGGCGATCGAGTTGCCGCACAGCGGCGCCTTGCGCACCTCCGGCACGCGGGCGCGGACGTAGTCGAGGACCTGTGCCTCAGCGTCCGCCAGGGGCAGTGCGGAGGCGCGGACGGCGGCGGTGAGGCCGGAGGTCTGGTGCATCTCGCGCACGACGGGCACCATCGCCTCCAGCGCCTCGTCCGGCGCCGAGATGACCAGGTCAATGCCCTCGTCGAGGATGTTTAGCTCACTGTCCGTAACCAGGCAGGCCACTTCTAGCAGCAGATCCGACGCGGCCTCCAGGCCCGTCATCTCGCAGTCGATCCACACCAGACGATCCATCCCACTGACACTAGGGTCTGCGACCCGCAACGTCACGCGCACCCCCGGGAGTTGCCTGCAAGGTCGGGCACATGGCACCGGAGGTCAGCCGGTTGCAGCGGTAACATTACTCACAGTAAATTTGATGGAGATCTGGTCGCTCGCCACTTCGGTCGGGATGGCTGTCAGGGTGTAGTCCCCGTTCGGTACCTCGGTGGTCTGCCAGCCGCCGGTATGGGGGTTGAACCCGTAGGGCGCCTGGTTCAGGTTCAGTCGGAACGGGACGATCGGCCCGTTGAGCACGTACTCCAGTGGGCCGTCGTAGCTGGCCGATTCCACCCGGATTGCGCGGAAACCCGAGATCCGTTCGCCCGGCTGGACGCCGGCGAAGACGAGCAGCGTGGCGGTCGGCTGCGGGG
>NZ_JANEZT010000364.1 GCF_025403405.1 Frankia tisae | reverse complement strand
GCCGTGGGCCGGGGAGCGACGACGGTGACCTGGCGCAACAGCCAGTCCCGCGCGAGCGTCGCGTCCAGGCCGAACAGGTCGAAGGCGAGCAGGCTGGCGAACGGCGCGGGCCGCGAGCAGTCCTCGATACGTACCAGGATGATCCGACCGCCAGGGCCACCGCCACCAGGGCCACCGCCACCGGGGCCACCGCCACCGGGGCCACCGCCACCGGGACCGGGGCCGTCGGCGGCGGTCGGCGACGTCGTCGAGGCCGGGTGCGACTGCGGCCCCGCGCCTGTCCCGGCGCCGGCCAGTGGCCGCCTCGCCCCGGGGGGACGGGGGCTGGCGCCGGGATCGGCGTTCGGCGCGGGCCGGCCCCTCCCGGCGTCGGCCGACCGGGCCGTCTGCGCCCGGTACGCCGCCGACCAGATGACGAGGATCTCCCCACCGAGGGTGTGATGGCGGTCGAGATCGACCGGCGCGGATCCGCCCGCCGCCTGTGCCGACGGGCCGGCGGCGACCAGCGGGTGGCTGAGCACCCGATAGCCGGCGTGGGCGAGCTGCCAGCACAGCCAGCGCGCCCAGGCCGCGTCCGGCTCGGCGACGGTGTGGGACACGATGATGTCCCACGACGGGCCCGCTGCCGGCGCCTGGATCTCGCCGTCCGGACCGCCGGAGGTGCCGGAGCGGCCGGGACGGGGGGCGTCCGCGCCCGCGCCGGGGTCCGGCTCTGCCGCGGCGCCACCCATGCTCACACCCGGTAGCCTGCCACGCTCATCGACGGACGAGAACACGATCATGGTCGGCCTGTCCTGGCGGCGGTGCGGCCGATCACGCCGCTGGGAGCCTGCCCAGCCTGCAGGCCCGTCCTCGCCAGCGGGAGCGCCGCCAGCCGGTCACAGCCCGACGCGGCCGGAGGGGTTGTCGCGGTCGAACAGGCGCCCGGCGCGGATGTAGCCGTCGAGGGACGCCGACGAGCGCCAACGACCCTGGCGCATGATCGACCGGTCGGCGACGCCGGCGCGGGCGGCGGCGGTGGCGAACCCGGAGCGCAGCGAATGCCCGGCGAAGTCGGCGGGGTCGAGCCCGGCGGCGGCGACGCGGCGCTGCACGATGCGAGCCACCGACCCGGGGTAGAGCCTCGTCGCGCCGACGTGGCCGTGCCGGTTGACCGCGCGAAACGCCGGGCCCTCACGCAACCCGGCGCCGTCCGCCCAGGCCCGCCATGCCCGCACCGGGCAGGTCGGCCGGTAGGAGCCGTAGGCGATGCCGACCAGCGCCCCGGCGCCCTCCTGGTCGGTCTTGGACATCCGGATCGTGAGGATGAGACCGTCGGGTGTCTCGACCAGGTCGGCGACGTCGAGGCCGACCAGTTCGGAGCGGCGCAGGCAGCCGGCGAAGCCGATGAGCAGCAGCGCCCGGTCGCGCAGGTCGGCGACGTCGTCGCCGAGGCCCGCCACGACCCGGGTGAGCAGGTCGGTGTCCAGGGCGGTCTTGCGGGTGGGGCGCATCCCGCGGGTGCGGCGGATGCCGTCCCAGACGGCGCCGACCTCGGGCGCGATGGCCGGGTTGGGCTGGCCGGCGAGCCGGTGGGCCACGGAGATCGCGGCGAGGCGGCGGCGGATCGTCGAGGGCCGGTAGCCGGCGTCGGCGAGCGTGGCCAGGTAGCCGGCGACGGTGGCGGGGCTCGCCGGCAGCGCGCTGGGTGCCGCCGGCTGGTGGGCGCACCAGGCGCGGAACTGGCGCAGGTCGCTGTCGTAGGCGCGCCACGTCGACGCCGAGCGTGCCGCGCGGGCGTAGTCCCCAACCCGTGCGGCCAGGTCGGCGGGCAGCTCCGGCGCCGCGCCGCCGCCGCCGGCGGCCGGCCCCGGCGGGGCGGGCAGCGCGCGGGGGGTGACAGCGTCGGTGGAGCGCACGGCGTCGGTGGAGCGCACGGCGTCGGTGGAGCGCACGGCGTCGCCGTGGGCCACGATCTCACCGCTCACCGGGTGGCGGGCCGGGCCAGGAGGGTCATCCCGGCCACGATATTCCGTCGCGTTCCCCCGGCGATCCGCCTGGGTCAGCATCCGCCTGGGTCAGCAGTCGCATCGCTCGCCGGTCGGCGTCGGCGCTGTGGGCACGGAAACTGTCGGTGCCGCGTCCTATCGTGATCGCCGTGCACACCTGTCGCCCTGCACCGCGGCGGCCACAGCTGGAGGAGGACGGCCCATGCACGCAACGGACCCCCGGGCGGAGCGGATCGAACGCGGCCTCGCGTTGGCCCGCGGCGGCCGCCCCCAGGCCGCCCGCCGCCTGCTCACCATGGTGTGGCGGCAGCTGAGCCCGATCGACGACGCCCCCCTGCGCGTCGACTGCGCCCGGACGATGGCCTGCCTGCAGGACGACCCGCACGACCGGCTCTGCTGGTGCCTGCGGGCGGTGACCGCAGCCGAGCAGGTCCGCCAGTCCTATCTTGCGCACTGCGAGGTACCGCTGCCGTTGTACGGGTTTTACCCGACGGTGCTGAGTGATCTCGCCGGCGCCTACCGCCTGGTCGGCGACGACGACCGGGCCCAGGCGTGCGAGCAGCTCTGCGGTGCCGAGGTCGCCGGGATACACCGCCTCGGCGCGGTCGGGCTGCGGGAGATGTCCGCGTTCGCCTCCGGGCGCATCGCCGGCCGCCTCGGCGTCCCTCTGCCCGTGCAGGATCCGTGGGCACGGTGATGCCAGACGACCCCGCGCAGGTCGACACCCTCGCCGAGCTGCTGCGCTGAGCCTGCCGCCCGCCGCGGCGGGCGGGCATCGCGGCCGCTCAGTCGCCGCGGACGGTCATGGCGTGGCGGGCGGCGAGGGCGGCGAGGTCCGGCACGCCGAACTCGGCGGTCAGCTCGTCGAACCGGGCCACCTTGTCCGCGCCGAAGCGGCGGACATAGCCGCGGTAGGCGTCCGCGGTCACAAAGCTCCTCGGATGGCTCTTCGAGTGGAACTTGTCGGCGTACATGACGAGCCGTTCCTCGACGGTCTGCGCGACGTAGTCCCCCGGGGGCAGCGGCAGGTTGCCGCGGGCGATGTCGTCGCGGGTCAGCCCGACGCCGGTGTGGCAGGAGGCGAAACGGCAGACGGTCTCGGGCAGCCCGTCGGCGGCGAGCAGCTCATGGCCGAGTACCCCGTGGCGCAGGTACTGGGCGTGATCGAGCTGGCCGGCGTCGTCGTAGAGCCGGTAGACGCCGATGTCGTGCAGCAGCGCCCCGGTGCGTACCAGCCCCGCGTCGGCCTGCGGCGCGCGACCCGTGGCCAGCAGCCCGGCGGCGATGTCCCACACGATGCGGCAGTGGGTGTGCACGAGCGTGAACGCCGACGGCGACGGGGCATGCCGGCGGTGCAGCTCACGCGCGTCGGCGTCAATGTCGGCGTCGGTGTCTTCTCCTGCCGGCTCCTGGGCGCTGATCATGTTGTGGACCGTATCGGATTCGGTCACGCGACCCGCTGCGCGCGGCGCGCCCACGCCTGGTCGAGAGTGCGGGCGAACAGGTCCGCCGGGCGCGCCCCGGTCACCGCCAGGGTGCGGTCGACGACGAAGAACGGCACCCCGGTGACGCGCATGTCGTGGGCGGCCCGCTCGTCGGCGAACACCCGCTCGGTGTAGTCGTCGCCGGCCAGGACCCGGCGCACCTCGGCGGGCGCCAGACCGGCGCTGGTGAACACCTCGACGGCGATGTCGTGGTCGAACACGTCCCGGCCGGCACCGAAATGCGCCTGGTTGAGCGCGGCGACCGCCTCGGCCTGCCGGCCCGCCTCGCCGGCCAGGTGCAGCACCCGGTGCAGGTCGAAGGTGTTGCCGTTGCGCCGGTCGGAACGGTACGCCAGCCCCTCGTCACGGGCGGCGTCGGCGACGCGGTGCTCCATGCCGGCGATCTCGTCGGCCGGCACGTCGCTGAACTTGCGTGCCAGCGCGGCGAGCAGCGACTCGGACCGACCTCGGGGCAGGGTCGGGTTCAGCTCGTAGGAGTGGAAGCGCACCTGCACCTCGTCGCGATGGGCAAACGTGGCGAGCGCCCGGTCGAACCGGGCCTTGCCGACGTAGCACCACGGGCAGACGACGTCACTCCAGATGTCCACACGCACGGCGGACCACCATCCTCTTCTCACCGCTTCTCGTCCGCGGCTACCTGGCTTCGACGATCGGCGCACCGCAGCACGGCGGACCCTCGGCGTCGCCACCGGTTCGAGTGAACACCACCGGCGTCGCTGCACGGCCTGCCCGCCGCTGATGAAACCGCGCACACCACCCGCGGGCACCGGGCCGGATCCCGCCGAACGTCATCGCCTGCGCCGGGTGCGGCCCGTGCCCGTGCCGGGGCCGGGGCGCAGCGTGGAGCGCCTCGGGCGCGCTCACCGGTGGACGGCGGGCGTCGCCATGTTCCGTGCTGTGTGCGTGCGGCGTCCGGGTCGGCACGCATCGGCGAGTCGGGCGCCGGCCGGTGCGACGTCGATGCCGGGTGCGCCCGGCGCCCGGGTGGGCGGCGTCCGCAGGGGACGGCGCGACGACGCAGGTCAGCTTGGCGACGGTGCGCCGCGGCCGCCGGCGGTGACGATCGCCGCCAGGGCGGTGCCGCCGCGCCAGTGACGCCGGTGCGCGGCGCCGGGTGTGGTGGGAAGACGGCTCTCGCGGACGACGACAGCCGATTCCCGCGCCTATGGCGATGCATATGCCACTGTTTTTTGGCCGGTGCGCTGGTTTCTCGCCGAATGCGGATGCCGTGGTCGGGCGCCGGATGCGCCGACCGTCGGCGTCGGGCGTGCGGCGTGCGGCGCCGGGTGGCCTCGACACCCCGGACCGGGAGCCACATCCGGTCACCCCCCGGCTATGCGCCCCCCAGCCGTGCAGCTGCGCGCTGCCCCGCGTACTCACAGCCGTAGGCGCGTCCGCCGTCGCCGTGAGCAACGACGGTGCCCGCGGCGGCCACGGCCGTCCTGCGGATCTCCTGGGCCGTGGCGCGGATCCCCGGGCTGTGGCGCGACGAACGTGCATTCACGTGCGGCAGGGAAAGCCTCCGGGTGTCGGTGCACAATTTCCTTCATGGTCTTGTTCCGTGCATTCCCAGGAATGTGAATGAAAATGAAGAACGATGTGGATCTCCAGAGGTGACGAGCGCGAATGGCCGTGTGGCGTGTCGCCCGCCAAAAGCCTGCATGGGGTATGTCGCGAAAGGGTCCGCTGGGACGTTTCGGGGACGTTACGGGGGCGTCCGGCCGCGCGATGCGTCAGTCAGGTCGCGGGCCTGGGTCGGTGGAGTCGCGGGCCTGGAGTCGGTGGGCGGTGGTCACCGGGAACCGCTGCTACGACTCGCGAAAGATGCGCGGGGTGGCGTCGCGATCGGGATTGGTGAGCGCGCGAGAGTGGTGTACGGAACGTCTTGCATGGTTCCTTCGCCCGACGCGTTTCCAGTTGCGACCGAAGTCGTCGTGCGGATGCGACATGGATGTCGCGACAGCCGGCGTGATGCGACTTCCTGTGTCGCGAACCCGGTATCGGCCTGGTGATTGTTCATGTGTGTCGACGAGGTACCCGCGTGCCCGTTCCCGGCATTGTCAGCTAGGGTCTGCGAAACGCGGAATGGCACGATGGTGCCGGCCGCCGGCGTATCCGCCGACCCACCTTTCGGTGGCGGCGGCGAAACCCTGACCCGGTTCATGACTTGTGAAGGAGCAGGCATTGACGATGCCGCGATCCCGAAAGGCGATCTTCGTCTCCTGTGTGGGCGCGGATCTGGCGTGGGCGCAGTGGATCGCCTGGCAGCTGGAGGAGGCCGGCTACATGGCGCTGATCGAGGCGTGGGACTTCGCCGCGGGTACCCACCTGGTCGACCGTCTGCATCAGACCGTCGCCGATGCCCTGCCCACCCTCGCCGTACTCTCCGCGGCCTACCTGGCCTCCGCCGAGACGCCGGCGCAGTGGCAGAGCGCCTGGCGTCAGGGTGCCGCCGGCCACACCGGCGCGCTGCTGACCGTCCGGGTCGAGGACTGCCCACGGCCGGGGCTGCTGGGTCAGCTCGGCGCCGTCGACCTGTTCGGCCTCGACCGCGACACCGCCCGCATGCGGCTACTCGCCGCCGTGCGTGCCGGGCGCGCCAAGCCCGCCGTCGAACCGCCCTATCCCGGCCCGGGTGGCGCGGCGGCGGAGGCGAACGCCGGCCGCCGCGCCCGGCCGGGTGGGCCCGGGGCGGTGGCCGATCTCCCGCCGTCACCGGCCTGGGTTCGCGAGGAGCTACGTAACGCCGAGGCCCTGCTCGCCCTGGGTCGGCCCGGTCAGGCCGCGCACCGGTTCACCGTGATCGCCGACCGGTGCGCCGCGACGGCGCAGGTCGATGATCCGCTGTGGTTCGCCGCCCACTTCGGGCTCCTGCGCGCCCGGGATCGCCAGAGCGACCTGCACGATCAGGGCCAGCAGGCCGAGGCGACGGCGCGCTGCGCGCACCTGGTCGAGCGGGCGCGGGCGGAGCTGGGCGAGCGTCACGAGCTTGTCCACAGCATGCTCGCCTACCAGCTGAGCAGGATGCGCAACGTCCCCCGGCGGCAACCGTGAGGGCAACGGCGCTGCGCGGCGGTGCTCAGCGCGCCCCGGCGGGCCGGCCGTCCACCGTGGTGTCCTCGGCCGGCGCCGGCCCGGCGATCTTGACGACCGCGTCGCCGACAGACGCCGACGGCGACGGCGACGGGGCTGGGGAT
>NZ_JANEZT010000363.1 GCF_025403405.1 Frankia tisae | reverse complement strand
CGTTGGCGGAGACCCGGGCGGGGGCGGTATGCAGCCATTGCGGGTCCGGCCTGGCCGGGGGCCGCGCGCTGCGGCGAAGTTCGGGTCTATGCTCGCGTGGCCTCGGATGGACGGCTAAGCAGCGGGTCGGCGGGAAGCCCTCGGGCAGATGCGGTCTGCACTTCTCGGCTGAACCGCTCTCCCCGATGCTCTTCGACGCTCTTCGGCCGTGGGAAGTTCCCAGGGTCGACCGAGATCCTGCCCACTCGTACCTTGTGCATGACCGCCTGTTCGGGCCAGCCGGCGTTCGGATGATGCACAGTCTTCGGCGCGGGTCTGCATTAACAGGTCGCCACCCGCTATCGTGGAGTTCAACGGGCAGGCCGGCGTCAATATGGCCTATCCTTGGTGGCGTAACACCAAAGTCCTCAAATCTCGGAGGTCGACCCTTGGCACGCCGTGCACGACTCAGCTGGCCGCAGGAACGGCGCCAGGCGAGTGAAGTGGTTGTCAGCCGGGTTGACCCCGGGCGGGGCTGGACGCTGGAGCAGGCTCGTGACCTGGTGCGACAGGGTTACTCCGTCGAGCACGTGGCGGGCCGGACCGGGTTTCCGGAGCAGATGCTGAAAGTCGCCGAGGAGTCTGACGAGACCGAGGAGGCGGAGGAGGACTGAGCGGAGTCACCCACCATCCCGGTGTCAGGAAAGTGCCACGGTGAGCCATCGTCGCCACGGGTGCTGGTCGCGCGGTAATCACTTCTGTCGGCCAATCCGTTGGACCGGCCGGCGGATCTTTCGTGGCCACTCTCTGTCGATGGTTGCTATAGCTACCTGAAGCTAACCTAACTGTCGACGATATGACAGTGCGCCGGAGCCGGGTCACGCTGCGCACAACGCAATGGGCGACTTCGTTCGCTTCGTCAACTAATTCGCCTGGTACGCCGCCCGTGCTGCTTCCAGCTCACCCGCCGGTCCAGCGCTATGCCGGTGGTCCAGAGCTATGCCGCGGCGGAACCGCTGATCCGCACCAGCCGCGCCAGATGGTCGCTGTAGACCGCGTCAAGCCCGTATCCTGCCAGACGGGTCAGCGTGCTTGTGCGCTGCGCATCCCACCCGAACGCGGCGATACCCAGATCGTGCAGAACGGCGACGATCCGCGCCCGCGGTGGCGTCCATTCCCGGGTCCGTAGGTTCAGCGCGGCCACCCCGGCGGCGTGCAGCCGCCCGCCGTATGCGCTGACCCCGCCGCCATCCATCACGGTCCGCATCGACGTGGAGTTCACCAGGCGCACATCAGGATCCCGGTCCCGGAAGGCGACGAGCTCCGGCAGGTACCCGCACAGCCACAGCCGCCGGGCCGCCGCGCTACCGCCTGCCTGCCTGGTGACGGCGACCACGGCGGCCGCCGCGGACGCCCAGCCACCGGGCGGGCCCTTCAGATCCAGGCTGAACTCGAACGACGTACCCAGTTCCGCGTAGAACGCGGTCAGCGTCGGCACCCAGCCGGGCAGCCGGTCGGCGGTCAGATCACCGATCCGCCGCCGCCGGCCGGGCGGTCCGAGTACCCCGTCGTGGTGCAGCACCGGCACCCCGTCCGCGGTCAGCCAGGCGTCCGACTCCAACCCGTTCGCCCCGCCGGCCAACGCGCGCCGGAACGCGGGCAGGGTGTTCTCCCGTTGGTGCGGGGCCGGCGCCCCGCGGTGCGCGAAGCCGATCACCGGCCGCCACTCATTTCCGTCATCCGAATATCAGGACCGTCCGGGGAAACTCCGCGGATGCTGCGTGGGGGACCTCCGGAGGTTCGTGGGGGACCTCAGGAGGTGAAGGAGCGCAGCGCCACCTCGTGCAGGTGGCCGTTCGTCGTCAGGACGGTGCCGTGCCCCGGGCCTCGCAGGCCGGTCAGGTCGGTGAACCGGCCGCCGGCCTCCTCGACGATGACCTGCAGCGCCGCCATGTCCCACAGGGACACCTCGGGCTCGCAGGCCAGGTCCACGGCGCCTTCGGCGACCATCATGTGCGACCAGAAGTCGCCGTAGCCCCGGGTCCGCCAGACCTGGTCGGCCAGGTGCAGGAACTGGTCGAGCCGGTTCGCGGTCCGCCAGCCCTCCACCGAGGCGAAGGACAGGAACGCGTCGCCCAGCCGGCTGACCGAGGAGACCTTGAGCGCCCGGGTGTCGCCGGTGGCGTCCCGGGTGAACGCCCCGGTGCCCCGGGCCCCCCACCAGCGTCGGCCCATCGCGGGCGCGCTGGCCACCCCGACGACCATCTCGCCGTCCACCTCGAGGCCGAGCAGAGTGCCCCAGACCGGCACGCCCCGCACGAAGTTCTTCGTCCCGTCGACGGGGTCGAGGATCCAGCGCCGCCGGGCGCCCGCACCGACGAGTCCCTCCTCCTCGCCGAGGACGGCGTCCCCCGGCCGGGCGACGGCGAGTCGCTCGCGGATCATGGATTCGACGGCGGTGTCGGCGTCGGAGACCGGCGTGTTGTCCGGCTTGGATTCGACGTGCAGATCAACGGCTTGGAAGCGGGAAAGAGTAATCCGATCGGCGGCGTCCGCAAGACTCAGCGCGAGCGCGAGATCGTCGGCGACGGGGACGGGGACGGCGTCGATGTCCTCGGTCGATTCGGTGCCCACGGAGGTGGGGTTAGGCGGGGTCACGCCTGCGAGACTACGAGTCGAGCCCACTCACGCGTCGGTCACGCGGACGGTGGGCCCCACGTGGCGGGAAGAGTGTGACCAATCTCCCGGCGCATATTCTCAAAGCGGGGTTCCACGCGCGGCCAACAACCGGCGAAGGCTCGCGAGCCGCGCGGCGTCAGCGCCACCGGTGCGCACCGCGGAATCCAGGGCGCAGTCGGGCGACGGCGCGAGATGCTCGCAGCCGGGCTGGCAGCGCTCGGCCGCGGCGGCGATGTCGGAGAAGGCGCGCAGCACCCGGTTCGGCGTCACCGCGCCGAGGCCGAACGACCGCACCCCCGGTGTGTCGATCACGGTCCCGCCCTGGGGGAGCAGCAGCGCCACCGCTGCAGACGACGTGTGCCGCCCGCGGCCCGTCACGGCGTTGACCTCGCCGATCGCCCGGTCTGCGGCCGGCACCAGCCGGTTGACCAGGCTGGACTTGCCGACCCCGCTGTGGCCGAAGAACACACTGACCCGGTCGGTCAGCTGCGCCAGCAGCGGGTCGAGGTCGCTGTCCGGACGGGTCGTCAGCACCGGGAATCCCAGCGGCCGGTACAACTCGATCAGCGACGCGGGGTCGGCCAGATCGGTCTTGGTCAGGCACAGCAGCGGGGACAATCCGCCGTCGTAGGCGGCGACCAGGCAGCGGTCGATCAGGCCCGGCCGCGGCGCCGGGTCGGTCACCGAACAGACGATCACCAGGATGTTGGCGTTCGCGACGATCGGCCGCTCCGCGGGGTCGCTGTCGTCGGGGGTGCGCCGTAGGACGCTCGTGCGCTCCTCGCGGCGCACCAGCCGGGCCAGCGCCCCGGACGTCCCCGAGACGTCGCCGACCAGCGCGACCCGGTCCCCGACGACCACCGACGTGCGGCGCATCGACCCGCCGCGCACGGCGGCGACCAGCCGCTGCGGCGTCGGGTCCGGCCGGCAGGTGTAGCGGCCACGGTCGACCCCGACCACCACCGCCGGCACCGCCTCGGCATGGTCGGGCCGGTCCCGGGTCCGGGGGCGCGAGCTGCGCCCCGGTCGCACCCGGACGTCGTCCTCGTCCAGTTCGCGGGCCATCGGCTAGCCCACGACCCGCGACGCCGCGTCGTTCGTCCGGCCACCCGTGCCACTCATCCGGCCAGCCCTCATCCGGCCAGCATCGCCGTCCACATGCGGGGGAAGTCCGGCACCGTCTTGCCAGTCGTCGCGATGTCGTCGATGACGATCCCCGGCACGACCAGGCCCACCACCGCGTACGCCATGGCCAGGCGGTGGTCGGCGCGCGGGTCGAGCCGCGCGCCGCGCAGGGGCGCCGGCTCGATCGCCAGCCCGTCGTCGGTCACCGTGATCCGCGCGCCGAGGCGGCCGAGCTCCTGGGCGAGGGCGACGAGCCGGTCGGTCTCCTGCAGGCGCAGGTGCCCGATGCCGCGCAGGCGGGAAGGCGAGTCGGCGAGGGCGGCGAGGGCGGTCAGGACGGGCGCGGCCTCCCCGAAGTCGCCGAGGTCGACGTCGATTCCGTGGATCCCGCCGCCGCCGCTGACCGCCAGGCCCGCCGCGGTGCGCTCGGTGATGGCGCCCATCGCCGCCAGCAGCGTGGGGAGCATCCGACCGGGCTGCTCGGTCGCCTCGGGCCAGTCCGGCACCACCACCCGCCCCCCGGTGGCGAGCGCCGCCGCGAGGAAGGCCGCAGCGCTGTTCATGTCCGGCTCGATGGCCCGGTCGGCGGCGGCGAGCTCACCGGGCTCGACCCGCCAGCGCCGGCTGCCGTCGGTGCCGGGCGGCGCGACCTCGACCACCGCGCCGGCCGCGCGCAGGTCGGCGACCGTCATGTCCAGGTAGGGGCCCGACGGCAGGCGCGTTCCGCGGTGGATCACCGTGACCCCGGCGTCGTAGCGGGGGGCGGCCAGCAGCAGCCCAGAGACGAGCTGGCTGGAGTCGGAGGCGTCGACGATGACCTCGCCACCGGGCAGCCGGCCGCGGCCGCGCACGGTGAAGGGCATCCGGTCGCCGTCGATGTCGGCGCCGAGCCGGCGCAGTGCGCCGAGCAGCGGGGTGAGCGGCCGGTCGCGCATGCGGGCGTCGCCGTCGAACTCGACGTCGCCCTCGCGCAGGGTGGCCAGTGCCGGGGTGAACCGGGCGACCGTGCCCGCGTTGCCGCACTCGGCCCGCGCGTCGGCGGCGATCCGCGGGGACGGCGCGGGCCGCACCACCCAGTCCGGGCCGTCGGTGCTGACCTCGGCACCCAGCGTGCGCAGCACGCCGGCCATCAGCAGGGTGTCCCGCGAGCGCAGGGCGCCGCGCAGCCGGGACGTCCCGTTCGCCAGGGCGGCGAGAACAAGCGCCCGGTTCGTGCCGGACTTCGCGCCCGGTACCGGGACGACGGCCGTCACGGGGCGCTGCGCGGTCGGGGCCGGCCACGGATCGGACTGCGTGCCCGTGGCCTCGGCGCCGGTCAGGATGCTCACCATGACAGCATGCCGGATGGGTGGCCGCCCTCGGTGCGGCCGTACCGTGCGGGTCGGTGAATCGGGTGCGCCGTGACTACCCGGCGCTCGGCGCCACCGAGCTGGCCGCGCTGGTCGGCGCCGGGCTGATCGCCCCGTCGGCCCCGGTCGAGGCGGCCCTGGCCCGGCTGCGGCAGACCGATGGCGCGTTGCGGGCCTTCACCGACTGCTGGCCGGCCTGGGCCGTGCACCGGGCCGGCATGGTCGGCCGGGCGCTCGCCCGCGGCGCACGGCTGCCGCTGGCCGGCGTGCCGATCGCGGTCAAGGCGGGCAGCGGCGTCACGGCACCCACGACCCGCCGGCTGCTCGCCGCGGGGGCCATCGTGATCGGGACGACGGCGGTGCCGGTCGCCGCGGCGCATCCCTGGCAGACCTGGGGTCACACCACCCGTGGCCCGACGGTGAACCCGTGGCGACCCGATCGGGTGCCCGGCGGCTCGTCGGCCGGCTCGGCGGTCGCCGTCGCCAGCGGGGTCGTGCCCCTCGCGACCGCCGGGGACGGCGCCGGCTCCACCCGCATCCCCGCGGCCTGGTGCGGGGTGGTCGGTCTCAAGCCGACCAGCGGCCGCTTCCCCGGCCCCGACCGCGCCGGCCTGACCGTCCCCGGACCGATCGTCCGCCGCGCCGCCGACGCCGCCGCCTGGTGGGCGGTCGTCGCCGGCGCCCGCGAGTTACCACCGGCGCCGCCTCCCGAGGGGGGACCGGCCGGTGAGGGACCGGTGGGAGGCGTGTTGTCGGCGGCGGCGGAAGGTGAGCCGATTCCCGGGCTGTATCCCCCGCTCGGCATCGGTCTGCCAGATCCGACCGACCCGACCGACCCGACCGATCTGTCTGGCTCGTTCGATCTGTCCGACTCGTTCGATCTGTCCGATCCGTTCATCGGTCGGGAGCGGGCCGGTGGGCGGCTCGGAATCGCCGTCTGGTCGTCGACGCTCGGCTTCGCGAGCCCCGAGCCGGAGGTGGTCGCCGTGAGCCGGGCCGCCGCCGACCGGCTTGCCGTCGCGGGCGTGCTGGCTTGGACGGACGTGCCCGTCGAGCTGCTCGACCCGGAGGCGGCGTGGACCGCGCTGAGAGCGGCGTCGGCGGGCCGGTGGACGGCGGGCCGGTGGACGGCGGCCGCTGGGACCGCGGCCGCATCGAACGCCGCGGCGGTGCGCGCGCACAACGATCGATGCCTCGCGGGCGTGTTTGCTCGGGCGGACGTGCTGCTCACGCCGACCACGCCCAACCGGCCGCATCCGCATGCGGGCCCGGGCGAGGTCCGCAGCGTGAGCCTGACCTGGGCATTCAATCTCAGTGGGCAGCCGGCGGTGAGCGTGCCCGCGGGTTTCACCGCCGACGGCTGCCCGGTCGGGCTGCAGATCGTCGGCCGTCATGGCGAGGAGGGCCGACTGCTGCGCCTCGTCGCCGCACTCGAACGGCTCGTCCCCTGGCCGTCGCCGGGGCCGGATCAGTGGACCAGCTAGCGCGTCCAGTCTCCAACCTAGTCGATCATGGTGTCCCGCGAAACCACGCTGCGACACCCGACACCCGACACCCGACACCCCTACCC
>NZ_JANEZT010000362.1 GCF_025403405.1 Frankia tisae | reverse complement strand
GGTCCTCGGCCGGGTACGGTTCGGATCCGTTCGCCGGCGGTCGCCGGGTGTGGTCGACACGGGTGTTGCCGTCCGGATACGGGACGTACGGATCGGCGGAGAGCGATGGCCCGTCATCCGGGTAGGGGTCGTAATCCTGCCGTGATCCACGGCCGAGGCGCGCTCCGCCGCTCGGCCGTGGCCCGCCGTCCTGGCGGGACTCGTGGTCGTTACGGGCGCCGCGGTGACGGCCGGATCCGGTACCCCGCGCAGAGCGCTGCCGGTCGGCGTCCGACGGGCTGCTCACCAGCGCGCTGCTGCCCCCGCCGCCGCAGACGGCGTCCCGCGGCTGGCGCAAGCTCGTCTACCAGGTGTCTGCCGGCGCGGTGAACCCCGGGCCGTCGCCCGACGAGGTCCGCGATCGCCGGCAGACCGCCCGAATCCGCACCCCGTTGCTGGACTGCCACCGCATCGCGGTCCTGTCCCTCAAGGGCGGGGTCGGCAAGACCACGACCACTGTGGCGGTCGGTTCGACCCTGGCCAGCCTGCGTGGCGATCGAGTGGTGGCGATCGACGCCAACCCCGACCGCGGCACACTCGGCTCCAAGGTGCCGCGTACCTCCGCGCACACCGTGCGGGAGCTGCTGGAGGATGCACACCGCCTGCACCGCTACGTGGACGTCCGTAGGTACCTGTCCCAGGCCGACTCCCGGCTGGAGGTGCTGGCCTCGGCCAACGACCCGGAGCTGTCCGACACCTTCGGCGCCGAGGACTACCGAGCCGTGGATGATCTGCTCCAGCGGCATTACTCGATCCTGCTGACCGACTGCGGAACGGGCATCCTGCACAGCGCCATGCACGGGGTGCTGCAGCTCGCCGACACGCTTGTGATCGTGAGCAGCGCGACCGCGGACGGCGGCACCAGCGCGAGCGCCACTCTGGACTGGCTGGACGCGCACGGGTACGCCGAGCACGTCCGCGAGGCGGTCGCGGTGATCTCGATGTTTCCGACGCAGGGCGAACGGGTCGACGTCGACGCCCTCGCCCATCACTTCGAGGCGCGGACCCGGCGGGTGGTGCAGGTCCCCTTCGACCCGCACCTGGCCGACGGTGGGCGGATCGTGCTGTCGGACCTGAAGCGAGAGACCCAGACGGCGTACCGGGAGATCGCGGGCGCCGTGGCCGAGCGCTTCGGCGAGGAGCGCGGCAGCCGCCCCCACTGAGCCGCTGTCCCAGGGCACCCGGCCTCCGCGGCCCGGCGGGGCGGGCACCCGCCCGGACACCCAGCCCGTCCGGCCGACGCCCGGCTCAGCGGCTCAGCGCCGCCACCGCCGCTCGGACGCCGGGGCGCCGCAGCTGGTGGGCGACCGTCGTGCGACCCTCGATGAGCCGGGTGAACAGACCGAAGGTGCCCGGGCCCGACATAAGCGCGTGCATCACCCCGGGTCGCCGGGTGAACGCGCCGAGCACCTTCCGACCCGCCGCCATCTCCGGGCCCAGAACCGCCTCGACGCGGTCAGGGTAGGCATCCAGGGCGGCCGAACCGACGGACCCGGCGGCACCAGGGGCGCCGACCGCGCCCGCGGCCGCCTCCCCGGCGAGCCGGCCCGAGCGCAGCGCGAACGAGATGCCCTCCCGGGTCCACGGGTCGAGCAGGCCGGCGGCGTCCCCGGCGACGAGGACCCGGCCACGGCGCAACGGAGAGTCGACGGCCCGGACCCGGGTGAGGTGACCGGAATCGTGCTGGCGCGGGGCCGCGGTGAGCCCGAGCCGCTCGACGAACCGCTCGTAGTACCCGCGTAGGGCGGCGCCCTGGGCCCGGTCGCCGATCACCCCCACGGTCAGCACCCGCCCCTTGGGAAACAGCCAGCCGTAGGAGCCGGGCACCGGGCCCCAGTCGATCAGCAGGCGGCCGGCCCACCGGTCGGCGAGGGCGGCGTCGACGACGAACTCGCCCTCCAGGCCGACGTCGACCTGATCGCACCGGACTCCGACGTGGGTGCCGCAGCGTCCCGAGGCGCCGTCCGCCCCGATGACGACGCGGGCCCGCAGGTCGGCGCCACCGCGCACCCGCACGGTCACCCAGTCGTCGTCCGCCCCGGGCGCCACGGCGCCTGCCTGCCGGTCCGCCGGGTCGCCACCCGACTCGAGCAGGCCCAGCACCTGCACGCCGGTGCGCACGATCGCCCCGGCCGCCTGGGCCGCGGCCAGCAGCGCGGCGTCCAGGTCGGTCCGCATCACCATGGAAAGCCAGGGCCGGGCGTCCGTCCGGCCCCGGCTGACCGTGTACCGACCGTCCCAGGTCATGGTCAGCGAGCTGACCGTGGCACGGACGAGGCCCGCCAGGTCGATGCCGACATGATCGGTCGACAGGCCCACCAGCCCGCCGCCGCAGGTCTTGTACCGCGGCATCGACGACCGTTCGAGGACGCAGACGCGGGCCCCGGCGGCCGCCGCCGCCCGCGCCGCGCTGCCCCCGGCGGGGCCCGCCCCGACGACGATGACGTCGAAAATGCTGTCCGGCGTGTCGATCGCGCCCACCGCAATCCCTCCCTGTCGGGCCATCGCCCGCCTGCACCCGATCCACCGGACGGTGCCCGGCTCCTCATGGGGGCCGTTCGATGGCCCCGACCCGTGTCAGCGCAGGGTGAGGCTGCGGCCGACGAGGCCGGCCCGGACCCGGCGCTCCTGCGCGTTGAGCGGCGTGGGGTCCGCGAGTGCCGCCCGGTAGGCAAGCCGCAGCGCGGCGGCCGGCTCCTCGCAACGCTCCGCCTCGGTGTCCGCGGCGAGATCCCAGACCGGTACGGCGAGGCCGTCGGCTCGGAAGAAGCCGACGAACCGAGATCCCGGACCGACGGTGAGCCGCTCCGCCGCGGCCAACCGGGCGAGGGCGTCCAGCAACGCCTCCTCCGAACGGGCGACGTCGTCGTCGGCGGCGTGGTCGTCGTCGTCGGCGGCGGCGGCCGAAGCCGCCGCGGGCGCATCCGTGACGGTTCCGGCCGGTGCGGCCAGCGGCAGCGCCCAACGCAGATGCCACCTGTCACTGGGGTGGCACCAGTAGGCGGCCGGCACGGCGGACAGCCGCACCGTGGGCACCACGGTGGCGTTGGCGCGTTCCAGCATCGCCGCCACCTCCTGATTGGGCCCGCTGTCGTCGTCCGATGACGGCAGCCACCAGCCGAAGCCGGAGTGGACGGTGATCTCCAGGGGGGCGGGATCGAGCAGATCGGTGAGCCGGGGCAGCCCGGCCAGCCCGTCCGGCCGCTGCTCGACCAGGCGCGGGGACGAGGCGGCCGGGGCGTCCATCACGTTGCCCGGTTCGGCGTCGAGGGCGGCGAGCAGCGCCCCGGCGATGTCGCGGGACGCGTCCAACCCGGGCAGCGCGGTCTGCATGGCGACGAGGATCTCCCCGTCCTCCCGGACCAGCGCCGGCGCCGCCTGCGGCAGCATCGTGCAGAGCGTGATGCGTCGGTCGGCATGCTCGGGATGCTTGGCGAGGTGGTCGGCCACGAGGATCAGCGGGGCGGTCGCGCTCGGCACCAACTCACGCAACGCGACCAGGTCGGGCTCGTCGCGGCGGCCGAGGAAGGGCCGTAGCACCGGAGCCGGCCTGGTCCGCTCGCCGTGGCACGCCTTGTAGCGGCGCCCGGAGCCGCAGGGGCACGGCTCGCGCGGCCCGACTACGCCGGTCGCGCCGGTCGCGCCGGTCGCGACGTGGGAGGGACGGTTACCCGGACGCTGGGATGCAGGTCGACGTGCGATCACGGGCTCCTGGGGTCATGACCGTCACGCACGGTCGTGGACATCGGCTGGGTACGGCTGGATTCGGGGTAAGGCTAGGCCATGGGCCGCGCGAGGCGAGGACGCCGGGCGCCGCGGCCGCACCCCGCGGGGGCATTCAGGGATAACCCCCAACCATTCTGGGGGTTGTCCCGCCGGGTCGACGCCGGCCGCACACCGGGGGTGGTAATGACAGGCACGATGATGGTGCCTGCCCGCCGGGTCGCCCCTGGCGCAGGCGCGGAGATGATCGCCGCGCCCGGCTCGCGTGCAGCCGCCCGGTCGGGCCACGGGATCGGCACGAAAACGGCGTCCCGGGGTGAGGAATGGTGGTTTGACGCGCGCCGGCCGGCATCGACGTCGAGTCAACGGGGGGATTGGTGGCAAAGGTCGTCGTCGCCGGCGGGGGAATTGCGGGAATCGCCTGCGCCAATGCGCTGCAAGCAAAGGGAATCACGGTGGAGGTCCGGGACCGCGGCCGGGTGATCGGTGGCCGGATGGCCTCGCGGTGGATTGACGCGCGGATCGTGGACTCCGGCGCTTCCTACTTCACCGTCACCTCGCCCGAGTTCGCCGAGGTCGTGGACGACTGGATGGCCCGGGGGATGGCCCGCCCGTGGACCCGGCGGATTTCGGTGCTCGACGGACCGAGTGGGACGTTGGCCGCCGCCGGACCGGGGCCGCTGCGCTACGCCGCGCCCCGCGGGCTGCGGTCGCTGGTCGCGGACCTCGCGTCCCGGGCCGGGGTCAGCGTGGCGCAGTCCGCCCCGATCGCCCGGATCACCCCGGGCCCGTTCGTCGACGGGGAGCCGGCGGACGCGGTGGTGCTGGCCATGCCCGACCCGCAGGCGCTGCGCCATCTCGACGAGGCCTTCGCCGAGGAGCGGGCCCTGGTCGCCGACCGGTCCTGGTCGCCCGCGCTGGCGCTGCTCGCGGGCTGGTCGCACCGCTGCTGGGCACCGATGGACGGCGCCTTCGTCCACGACGACGACACGATCGAGTGGATCGCCGACGACGGTCGCCGCCGCGGCGACAACGCGCCCGTCCTGGTGGCGCACTCGACCGCCGGGTTCGCCCGGCCGCGACTGGCCGAGCCGCCGGCGGCGGGACCCGCGCTGATCGCGTCGCTGCGACGGCTGCTTGCCATCCCGGAACAGCCGCGGTGGGTGCACGTCCAGCGGTGGGCGTTCGCCCGGCCGGACCGCCCGCACGAGGAGTCGTTCCACTTGTCCGACAATCGAATCGGCCTGGCGGGCGACGGGTGGGGCCGCCCGAAGATCGAGAATGCCTGGCTCTCGGGCACCGGGTTGGGCCGGGCGATCGCCGAGCGACTCCGCTGACCGGCGACGGTGTGACGCACTTCCGCAAACGTTGGTCTAGCAGGTTCGATTGACGTTGCCCGAGGGGGGTACACCTGCCGACATGGAGATCAAACTCAGCCTGTCGTTGCCTCGCGATGAGATCTCCATACCCGTGGTTCGCCGAATCTGTACGCAGTCTCTAAAGGTTCTCGGGGTATCCCAGGAATGCGTCGACGACGTTGAGCTTGCGTTGACAGAGGCATGTGCGAACGTTCTTCTTCATGCCCAGGCTGAAGACGAATACGAGGTATCGGTGGGCGTCGACAACGAGGTCGCCGTCATCGAGGTGAGCGATCGCGGCGACGGCCCGGACGGCGCCTTCGAAGGCTTGTTCGAATCGGAACGGACGGTACACCCGAACCTGGACGGTGTGGCACCGGAGAACGTCCCGGAGCAGGGTCGGGGGATCTTTCTGATGCGGGCGCTCATGGATCACGTCCAGTTCCACCGGGTGGAGGGACCCCACCGGGGTACCCGCGTGCACCTGGAGAAGATGCTCGACTGGGAGGAGAGCGCCCCGGGGGCGCAGTTGAGCCGGGCGCGCAGGACGACCGGGCCGTGGGGCACCACCCGGCCGCCGAAGGCCGCCGACGAACCGGTCTGACGCCGCCTCGCCCGCTACGCTGACGGCAGTGGACGGGCGAGTGGGAGCTGGGTGGATGCCGGGCATGGATGCGGTGGGGACCGACGCGACCACGACGACGGCCCGGATCGGGGTCGTCACCTTCCCGGGTTCACTCGACGATCGGGACGCGGCCCTCGCCGTGCGGTCCGCCGGCGCCGAGCCGGTCGCGCTCTGGCACGGGGACGATGATCTCGCCGGGGTCGACGCCGTCATCCTGCCCGGCGGCTTCTCCTACGGGGACTACCTGCGCGCCGGTGCGATCGCCCGGTTTTCCCCGATGGTCGCGGCCATTGTGGCCGCGGCCGCCGACGGCCTTCCCACGCTGGGCATCTGCAACGGCTTCCAGGTGCTGTGCGAGGCCGGCCTGCTGCCGGGCGCGCTGACCCGCAACGCCGGGCTGCACTTCGTCTGCCGCGACCAGCGGCTGCGGGTCGAGACAACGGCCACGGCGTGGACGCGGAACTACCAGCCCGGCGAGGAGATCGTCATCCCGGTCAAGCATGGCGACGGCCGCTTCGTGGCGAGCCCCGAGGTGCTTGCCGAGCTGGCCGCGCAGGACCGGATCGTGCTGCGCTACCTCGGCGGCAACCCCAACGGCTCGGCCGACGACATCGCCGGCGTCTGCAACGCCGAGCGCACGGTCATGGGCCTCATGCCCCACCCGGAGCACGCCGTCGACGAGCTGACCGGCTCGGGCCTGGACGGGCTGCGCATGTTCACGTCGGTGCTGACCGGCCTGCTCACCCGCGCCTGACCGGCCCGGCGGCCTCCTCGGACTCGGCGGCCTCCTCGGACTCGGCGGCGGGCTGGTCGTCCCGCGCCACCGACCGGCGCAGCGCCGCGTGCAGTGCCGCCGGGGTGAGCACGCCCGCCAACGTGCCGGCGGCGTAGACGTCGAGCGTGCCGCTGTCCTGCGCCAGCAGCGCGGACAGCGCCTCCCGCAGGGACGCCCCCACCTCGATCC
>NZ_JANEZT010000361.1 GCF_025403405.1 Frankia tisae | reverse complement strand
GTTGGCGCAGGTCCACGAACTGAGGGGTGAGCTCGGGCAGCTCCGCGTGCGCGGCCGGGCGGGCCGTCGAGAGCGCGAGATCGGCCGTGGCCGGCCAATCCTCGCCGCTGCGCTGGGCGATCAGCGCGAACCAGGTCAGCGTGACCCGCTCCCCGTCGAGACGAGCGTCGTAACCGGCCCGCCAGCCCGCGGTCGGAACCAGGTACGACACCTCCAGCTCGATTTCGATGCCCTCCACGGCGGCGGTGTCGGCGTCCGCGTCGAGATCGGCGTCGAGATCGAGGTCGACGACGACGGTGCGGGTGTCCGGGATGCGGGGGGCCTGCCGAGCCTCGATCATCCGGTCCAGGGCCGCGATGTGCCCTTCGAGCTCGGCCCGGCGCTCGGCGAGGGCGCGGCGACGGGCATGGACCTCGCCGATCCGAGCCGCGAGCAGGTCCTCGGCGGCGGCCAACCCCTCACCGGTGCCTGTGGTCGAGGCCCAGGATCGAGCCAGCGCGGCGGCCCCGGTGCGCCCGGCGACGTCGAGGAAGCCGCGCCGCGCCTGCTCGGCGTCATCCTCGTCGGCGACCACGGACAGCTCGGCTACCAGCGCGCGCCGACGCGCGGCGAGGTCGGCGCCAGCGGTGTCCGCGGGATCCGGGTGCGTACGGGCGACCACGTCGACTCCGAGCACCCGGGCCGGGCCCCGGCCACCGACGCGGACCGAGTCGGGCGCGAGCTCCCACGGCAGGCCGTCCAACTCGACCCGAACGCCGGCCACCGCGGACCCGTCCGCCGCGGGAACGGACAGCCGGACCCGGCCGCATCGGATGATTCGGGCACCCCGGGGGTGAACGACGATTCCGGTGATCGGCGCGTCGAGTCGCACGGGCTGTGACAAGTCATCAGGCGCCATGACATGTCAGCTTAAATGAGTGATCTGAATCGCCCTTGCGCCCCCAGGCGGTCGTTAACTGACCCGGCCGCCGCCGCTGCGCGCCCGCCCGGTTTCCGGCCAGAACGTGCCGAGGCTTACGTACGGTTCTACGGCCGAAAACCGTAACCAGGCCTCGGCATCGTTCCGCGGATAAGCGATCACAAAAAGATTCGAAGGATGCGGCGGTCGGAGCGGCACGCCGAACTCCGAGGCGGCCCCCCGTCGGCGAACACCCGCAGCGCGCGTACCTCGAGCCCGCTCACCTGATCCTCCCGTAGGTTCGTCCGGCGGGGACGTCGAACCGACGTGTGCGGCGGCCTTCCTGCGCCGCATCGAGCCGCGCTTCGCACGCGAGAGGTCCCGCTGGGCGGCGGCCAGCCGGCTGGCGGACCGGGCGAGGCACGTCGGGTTCGGCTCATGTTCCCCTGACGCTGACCGTCTTCACCCTGCCGAATACCCGCCGGTGCTGGTGAACCTTGACATGGCCAACGCCCTGCAGACGCACGCCGGATGTCCTTCACCTGCGCGGGCTGGTCCCCGGAGCGGATGCGGGTTTGCGACGGGTGCCGGTAGGCGTCGCGCCGTTCCTGCAACGCCGCGTTGCACAAAGCGCGATGATCGTAAGAGCATCGCGCCGAACGCGACCGCCTGCCGGGCGGTGGGGCGCGGCAGGAACGTGTACGCACGCCGCACCAGACCACCCCCCCTCACGCCACGGCCGCGCGTTCTGGGCGTCGATCCACCGTCACACAGTCCCAGCAGACATGGCACCGACAGCGGCAACGAAGCACAACCAGGACCACCGGGCGACCATCCGGGACTGCAGGTGCGCGAACTCGCCGCGCAGCACAGGGGACGTGAAGCCCATCACCTGGTGGGCGGTGTACGACGGGGAGTGCTCCGGGTGAGCCGCGACGAACAGGTCAACATGATCCAGTTCGATCCCCAACGCGACGACCGGCCAGTCGCACTCGGCGCGCCGCTCCCGGATGAGCGTGTCAAGGCGACCCCGGACCGGTCCGGACGGGGCGGGGCGGGGCGATACTTCGGGCACCACACGACGTGACAGCCGAGGTCGCAGGTGCCACCTACGCCGACCATCGCCCGACGGAACATGCAGCTGGCCAGGCCAGCATTGCTGGCCCATCCGGTACGGGTCCGTACCGGATTCCCTGGATGCCTGAAGGCGACAGTCCCCTCCGGAGGTCTTTGATGGAGGGGTGAACCCGCGGCGCGCGGGCCTCCCGACGCACCGCGGGAACGCTCGACGACCACGAACTCGACGACCACCAGCGGTGGGCAGCAGACACGACGTGATCGGCGGGGCACGTGAGCGCCCGAGAACATAAGCGCCCGGGAACGTGGGCAACTGGCAACGTGGGCGACAGGAAAGAGGCGATGGTGCGAGACGACGCGGCGAGCACGGAGCCGATGCGCGCGGGATCGGGCGGCCACCCGGGATCAGGCGGCGGCGGGACGGCCGGGGCGGCTCCGGCCGGCGGGGGCCGATCTGACCGGCTGGGCGCGCCCGGCCACGCCGGCGCCGAGCATCCGGTGCTCGACGCCCTGGAGGACGCCCTGGGACAGGCGTCGTCGAACGCGCACCGGATCGCCGGCGCGCTGAGCCGGCCGGTGTCGTTGGTCCGGGTCGGTCGCAAGCGCCGCCGGGCGCGGCGGGTGGAGCTGCCGGCGTCGCCCGACGGCCGGGTGATGGCCTGCGGGGTCTACAGCCACGGTCGGTGCGTGACGATGGACGTCGATCATTCCGACGCGCTGCAGCTGGCGCGGACCGAGCGGGAGGGCTTCGCCTGGCTGGGCCTGTTCGAGCCCAGCTATGAGCAGCTCGCCGCCATCGCCGCGGAGTACGGGCTGGACAAGCTGGCCGTGGAGGACGCGGTCACCGGCGGTCAGCGACCCAAACTCGAGCAGTACGAGAACCACCTGTTCGTGGTCCTCAAGACCACTAGCTATGTAGCGCACACCGAGGTGACCGGCACCTCAGAGGTGGTAACCACCGGCGAGATCATGATTTTCCTCGGCGAGGACTTCGTGGTGACGGTGCGGCACGGCCAGCATGGCGAGATGACCAGGCTGCGGGGCCGGCTCGAGGCCGCCCCGGAAATGCTCCGGCACGGGCCGACCTCGGTGCTGCATGCCATCTGCGACAGCGTCGTCGACAACTACCTCGACACGGTCGAGAGGATCCAGGTCGACGTCGACCAGATCGAGGCCGGCGTGTTCCGGCGCGACCAGACCCCCTCGACGGAGAGCGCCTACCAGATGAAGCGCGAGCTGCTGGAGCTCAAGCACGCCGTCCAGCCGCTGGCCGGCCCGCTGCGCACGCTCACCACGGACAGCCCGCGGCTGGTCAACGCGGGGATGCGGCGGTACTTCCGGGACGTCGCCGACCACCTGGAGCAGGTCAGCGAGCGCATCGAACACTTCGACGAGCTGCTGTCGTCGGTGCTGCAGGCCACCCTGACGCAGGTGACGATCGCGCAGAACGAGGACATGCGGCGGATCAGCGCCTGGGTGGCGATCGCGGCCGTTCCCACCGCGCTGGCCGGAATCTATGGAATGAACTTCGAGCACATGCCCGAGCTGCGCCAGACCTGGGGCTATCCGACGGTTCTCGCCGTGATGGCGACGGCGTGCCTGTTTCTGTACCGGGCGTTCAAACGCAACGGCTGGCTCTGACGCAACGGCTGGCTCTTGCGCCGCCGGTGACCCTGCTTTCTCTCGACGCCAGCCCTGCGGTCACTCAACGTCACAGAAGTTGCGGAGCTGACCGGCACCGCCCGGTCATCCCGTCCTGGCATGCGGATGACCCGAACGGGGTTGACTGGTGGCCCCCACCCCACCGGGGCCGATCCGTTGGGCCCCAGGGGGACCCGAATCGGGCGAAAAGGCCGACAAACAACACATCACGTGCTATGCACTCGAAAGCCTGGCAAGGGTAGCCGGTCTATAGCTCGTTTTTGCTATCAGTTGACTGCCGTGACGTATCCGTACGATGGGTTACACCCGGCCCTCCCCGTCGGTTACCGTAACCAACCGTGTCGGAGCAACCGGGTCTCGTGCCCACCGCTCGGAGCGGTTCCCCGATCCCCCACCCGTCAGGGGAGTACATGCCCTCGTCTGACCCCAAGCGGCGAGAGACCGCGATCCTGCCCGAGCGGGGCGACCTGATCGCCGAACTCGCCGGGCGGCTCGAGACCCTCGACGCGCTGCTGAACCGGCTTGAGGACGCCGAGCGCCAGGCCGCCGACGCCAGCGAGCACCTCATCCGAACCCGGCGCTGGCAGGAGGACACGGTCCGCACCATCCAGGAGGAACGGGCCCGCATGCGCCAGCGCCAGCACGCGCTGGACGAGCTCGCCGACCACGCCCGCGCTGCCGTGGCCGCCCTGGCCAACCACCGCTCGGTGCCCCGCGAAGTCCACGAGCTCGCCGTCGAGCTCCAGGTGCTCGACGCGGCCGGGTTCCTGACTCGGCGCGGCCGGACCCGATGAAGCCGTGTCCTAACGGGGATGCCCCCGCCTCCCCCTTTCGACTACTGGGTGTGATTATTCGGTGCTCGACCGGAACGACCGGGCCGGGCCAGGGTCTCCGTCGGCGTCCGGTCCGATCCCTTCGCCGGCCCGCTGGGCGAGGGCGAAACCGCTGGCCAACCCCAACTCCGGCGCCCAGCCGGGCCGCCCGCCGGACCCTGGGCGCGAACCGGGCCGAGTATCGGACGAAAGGCACCTCGGTGCACACTCCCTGTAGTTGGGAAGGACTAGTGTTTACCCACCCCGTCAAAGTGGACTAGTCTCACGCCGACGTCACGACAACACCGGGCCGAACGCCGAATCCTGCCCCCGGCCCCGGTGTCCCCTCCGAGTCGTCATCTGGGGCAGGAGCGGGGGACCCACCTCCACTGGCCGGCACCGATCCGCGGTGCTGGTCTCGGGGTGAAGTTCGAAGCGTGAAGGTCACGCCTCGAGCCGGGCAGCCCAGCCCGAACCCGACAGCTCACTTCGCAGGCGTACGGGAAGGAATACACCGTTGTCCGCGCAAAGCGTGCAGCTCGACGAAGATTCGCGAGTCGCCGGTCGCGGCCGTCACCGCGCCCAGTCCGCGCCGCCCGTTGCCCGTAGTCGGGCCCGTGCTCGTGCCTTCGCCGCAATGACCACCGGGACCGTCGCGGTCTCCGGAGTGGCCCTGGCTGGCTGCGCCACCGACGTCCACGCCGACACGGCGATGGAAGAGTCGCCAAACACCGCCCCGGTCACCCTCGCCGCGCAGATCGGCTCGCGCGCCGCCCTGGGCGGCAGCATCGCCGCAGCGGCGGTCAGTGAGCACAGCTCCTCGGGACTCACTCTCGGCGCGGCAAGTGGCATCGACGCCCCGCCCCTGGCCGGCAAGATCCAGGTCGGCCTGCGGGTGACGAACCCGGCCGTGACCGTGAACGCGAACGAGCCGATCGACATCGGCTTCTCGCTGTACAACGAGGCGACCCACGAGCCGCTCGCGAACCAGCTCGTCAAGGTGCAGGTGAAGCTCCCCACCGGGTGGGCCACCTTCAAGCACCTCCAGACGAACGCGCAGGGTTACGCCTCCTACACAGCACGGGTACTCACCACGACGAACGTCACCGCGATCTTCGATGGCACGGACGCCCTGCAGTCCGCCCACTCGGCCAACGACGCGACGCTGAACGTGCGCCCGCAGGTCGCCAACGTGTCCGCCCGCCTGGGAAGCCTCGTCGGCGACATCTCTGTCGGTTCCCCCCGCGTGTCCGTGCCGATCGCGTCCAGCTCGATCGGCGCGAAGGCCGTCTACCTGGCCTCCCTGCAGGCGGGCAAGCCGTACGTCTACGGCGCCGAGGGCCCCAGCTCGTTCGACTGCTCCGGCCTGGTCCAGTACGTCTTCAAGCAGCTCGGCAAGAGCCTGCCGCGGACCACGGACGCCCAGTTCGCGGCCTCCACCCGGGTATCGCAGTACAACAAGCAGCCCGGCGACCTGATCTTCCTGGGCTCGCCCGGGAACATCTACCACGTCGGCATCTACGCCGGCGACGGCAAGATGTGGGTCGCTCCGCACACCGGCAGTGTCGTGAAGCTGCAGTCGATCTACACCACCTCCTACTACGTCGGCCGCTTCTAGCGCGTCCGCATCGCGCCAGCGCACCGTGCCCCTGCGGCGCAGTGCCGGCCACCCGGTGGTCACCTCGTTCGGCTGGAAGGACGACGAAGCCCGTCCAGCCTCGAGCCGACCGCGCGCGGCCTCCCCTTCCGGTCGCGCGTGCGGTCCAGGCTGCCGGTCTGGACACCCGTCATCGCCGCGTCCACGCTCGCACCCGCCTCACCGGGCCTGCTCCCCCGGCCGGCCGACGCAACGCGCGCACCGCTGACCCGTCCGGGTCACCATCGCCGCTGCCCCGGACGCTGCTCCACGGCGCGGCCTCACGAGTTCCGGCAAAGCCGCCGGAGACCCGCACCCGGTCCGCGCGCCCGAACCCCGTGGACTTCTCCGCCCGCCTGCGCCCGGCCGGCCGAGCCGGGACCGACCCAGCACGCGGGCCCTGTCACCGCCCGCGGCACCACCGACCTCGCTACAGCGCCGGCCCCACGACGCCTCCTTCCGGCCGGACGGACGTCAGATTCCCCCCCATCTGACGTCCGTCCGGCCGGAAGGCCTCCGACTCCGCCGGCCTTCCCTCGGATCCCCCCCCCATCCGCAGTGGAAGGCCGGCGGGCCCTCGGGCTCCTCCCGGCCGCTGAGGTCCGCCGATGCCGCTACCCCCCTCCCGGC
>NZ_JANEZT010000360.1 GCF_025403405.1 Frankia tisae | reverse complement strand
ACCTCGGGGTCGGTGACGGTGACGCGGCGCCCCTCGTGGACGACCTGGGGGTGGGCCAGCGCGTCGGAGCCCCGGCGGAACGGTTCGGCGGAGATGTCGCCGTTCGTGGCGAAGACCTCCTCCCATTCGGCGAGGGTCCGCTGCCCGACGCGTTCGATCATCAACTCCCACAGCTCGGTGCGCAGCTCCTGCGTCGGCAGGGCGGGGATGCCGGCCCACTTCGGGTCGGTGAACACCTCCGCCAGGCCTAACTCCCGCATCAACGCGACGAACAGCCGCGGCTCGACCTGCGCGAACTGCAGCCAGGTGCCATCCTTCGTCGGCGCGGTCAGCAGCGGGTACACCAGCGGCCCCTGGACCTCCCCGGCGGCGTTGAACGCGTTGACGACGGTGAACGCCTCGGGCCAGCGGATGCCGACGATCTCGGTGTAGAAGTTCCAGGTGTCCAGGGCGCCGACGCCGCGGGCGAGGTCGGCCTCGACGTGCTGGCCCAGCCCGCTGGCGTCGCGTTCGAGCAGCGCGGCGAGGATGCCGTGCACGGCGGTGTGCGCCGCGCCCCAGGAGGCGAACGGCACCGACACGTACGCCGGCCCGCGCCGGGCCGTGATCGCCTCCTTGACGTGGAAGACGCCGAGCTTGGCCAGCACCAGCCCCTCGTAGCCGGGCAGGTCGCGCCACGGCCCGGCCGGCCCGAAGCCGGTGATCGACGCGCTGACCAGCCGCGGGTGGGCCGCGGCGAGGTCGGCGGCGGTCAGCCGCAGCGCCGCGAGCGTCGCCGGCCGGTACGTGGTGACCAGGACGTCGGCGTCGGCGAGCAGGGCGTCGAGCTCGTCGCGGCCGCCGTCGGCGCGCAGGTCGAGCACGACGCTGCGCCGGCCGCGGCCGAGGGCCGGCCAGTCGACCCGCCGGCGCAGTGCGCTGCCGCCGGGCGGCTCGACCAGCACCACATCGGCCCCGGCGTCGGCGAGGAACAACGTCGCCAGCGCCCCGGGCAGGCTGCCCGACAGGTCGATGACGCGCAGCCCTGCCAGGGGTCCCTGGTCGGCTGGCCCGGCCTGTCCGCCGCCGGAGGTGCTCTCTGTCACGCCGTTCTCCCTCGTCCACGATGAACCCGGCATCCGTGACGGGCATCATAGTGCACTAGGTCATCGAAGAGAACTATCTCGATGGGCGGGTGTGGTCCCGCACCGGCCAGGGCGGGAGAAAGCGAGAGTGGTGATTGGACGGTCACACCGGGGTGGCTCCGGGGGTGTGGAGAACGCCTCGGACGAGGTCGTCGGCCAGCGCGCGGGCTCTGGCCAGATCGGACTCGGTCATCGTCCTGCGGTGCGCGGCGCTGTTCGCAAGTCCGTTCAACTGGCGTGCCTGCCGCCGCCGGGTCTCGTTCAGCCAGCCTTGGACTACGGGATCGTGCCCGAGGATCGCCAGGCAGAACCGGTAGTCGCGCAGATCGCGGCCCGCTGGCTTGCCGGCCTTGCGTCGGTTGTCGTTCACCGTCGCCAGCCAGCCCTCGCCGTACTGCTGGGTGAGCCAGGCCTGCAGCGGTTCCGCCAGGCGGCCCGCGGCGACTTCGGCAACCCGTGTGACCTGGTCGTGAAGCGCGGGCCTGAAGACCGCTGACGCCGGGACCGCCCCGGTTGCGGGCCCTCGCCCGTCGCCGGCCTCACGGGTTGGTGGGCCCTGCCGCGGGTTCTGAACCGGCGATGCGAGGCCCTGCGCAGGGGGCTTGGCCTGCTCGGTGGGCGAGGCGGGACGAGAGGGCCAAGGCCACGCGGTGCCCGCTGGTCCGGCCGGGTGCTCTCGGCGGCTGCCCAGCGACGGGCCCACCCCGCCACGGCGGTTCGGACCGGGATGCCCCGGAGCCCTGGCGCCCAGGGGAACAGGCGGTATCCAGCCGGCACCCAGGCCTGCCTGGGGCGGGGTCCAGTGCCACGGCTGCTGGTGAGACACCCCAGGCCGGCCGGCGGCCCGCGGCGTCTGCGGAAACGGGCGACGGGGGATGTCCGGCAGGACGGTCGTTAGGATCCGACGAAGCCGACCCGAGGAGGGCCGACGGGTCGGCGCGGCGGCGAGTTGGCGTCGCAGAGCCGTCGCCACCACGACCATGACGGCGACCCAGAAAATCCAGATCGCACCCTCCTCGAATCCACCGAGCAGATCGGCCAGCACCACCGGCACAGCGCCGACGAGACCCAGCGCGGCGAGGATCATGGTGAGGAGAGTGCCCACCGAGGCCCGCCGCCGTGGAATGAGGTTCCACGTCACCGCCAGCATCGAAGCCACGGCCAACGGAACCGTGACCATTATCCTGCGGGAACTGAGGTGCTCGGACGCCATGAGGTCGGGTCTCGTCAGCGCGCCGACCACATCGGCGAATTCGCCGAGAAGATATGTGACGACGAGCGTTCCGATGACGACAAGGGCGATGCGACTCCTGCTCATCTCGGTCATCCGTTCCGTGTTGTTCGCGCGGCGCGGCGGGTTTCCAGGCGCGGCGCCAGCCAGTCGAGGTCGGCCGGACCGATCAGCCGCATCGCGAGCAGCCATTCGCACAACGGCCGTCGGGCGTCCGTCGTCCGATCCAGGCCCTGGACGCCCGCGGCGACCAGCTCGTCCCGGACATGCTCGATGCGTTTGCTGACGACACGGCCGGTCAGGCCGAGGAGATCAGCAACCTCCTGATAGCTCCTCGGTCGCGGGTCGTAATGCGGATAGGGACGTAGGTAACCGCGGGCGAGCGCCACCATCACCTCGCGTCGGCGGTCAGTCAGACGGGGCGCCTGGGTCACTGTGCTGATCGGATCCGCCGGCAGCACGCGCGGCGCGACGTCGGTCGTGGTGTCCGGCTGGGTCAGCCGCAGTCCATAGGTCCACAGGCCGCCCGGGACGAGCACGGTGAGGGCTGGGTGGTCGACGGCCCGCCGGCTGGCCGGCCCGCCATCGAGGGCGACGGGCAGCGGTAGGGCAAACCCGAACGGGTCGACGACGTGCAGCGCGCGTTTACGGCTGAGGTTCGTCACGGTCCAGATCTGCCCGACCTGCTCCACGCAGCCGGCCACCCGACTGATGCCGGTGTCGGCGGGGTCGAGCTGGATATCGCATACCCGATCCCGCCCGAACACGCACCGGCCGCCCGGTTCGACTCTGCGGTGCTCCTGATCATAGTCGACCAGTAAGTGGTTAGACGTACGCCGCGGGCGCATCAAATCTACTCGAACAACATCAGTGATAGGATTCCCGCCTGGTCGTCGCTGGAGTAGCTTGAGGGAGACAAATCGAAGCGGATGCGGTTAGCGCCTCGAATATTGTCCGCCAGGGTGCCCACGTGATAGCTTCCTACCGTTGCGGACCTGACAGGGTGCCAATCTGGAGAGTTATCCCACATGGCAGAAAGGCTTACAGTTATCTGCATCTCTGCATCCGGATTGTTGTCGTCGAGTCCAAATTTAGCTTCTACTCGGGAATATTTGCCGAGCGTGTTGAACTGAATCATTACGGTGTTGTAGTAGCCCAGATTGGAGAGCAGGATATCCGAATATGATTGGTCGTCCACTCGGATAGAGCCAGAGTTAATACCTGTGCTCGTGACCGCGTCGTTGAGCCAAAGTGGCGTCGAGGGACCCTGTCCGAGCGGACCTGCACTGGAGCTTGGCGTTTCGCTTGGAACCGGCCCTGTTGTCGAATTCGGCCCGGTCGGTGCAGCCGATTTCAGAGCGGTCGCCCCCGGGGCGGGGGTCACGTTCGGAGAGGAGGGGGAGTGGATGGCATTGGCACCGGCGGTCTCGGCGGAGGGCGGATTGCGCAGGGAGAACGTGATGAGCACGGCGACGGTGGCGATGAGGGCGGCCAGCGCCCCGGCGAGCAGGGCGGTCGACCGTGTGGGTGAACGTGCCGACGGCGTGGCTGGCGCGGCTTGGCCGTGCCGTCCGGCCGCGGCCGGACCCGGCGCGGGCGACCGCGGCGGGGCCTGCCCCGGCGCCTGCGGCGGCATGGAGGTGGACGCCGGAGCCGCCGTCGAGGTGTGCAGACGCAGCAGACGCGCCCACTCCCCGGCCGGCGGTCGCCGCTGCGGATCGTCGTGGAAGATCAGGAGAAGGTCGTCGACCCGATCGTGCTCGGTCCCGACGAGTTCGCCGAAGAACTCCCGCCTCTCCTCGGCGCTCTCGGGCGGCGGAGTTCCGGTCAGGAGGTAGTGGGTCAGCCCGCCGAAGGCGAAGCGGTCGGACGCCGGGCTGTAGTGCCCCTGCTGCAGCACCTCGGGTGCCCAGTAACCGCGGGTTCCGGCAGGCGCGGCCGTGCTGTGCCTGGCCAACCGGAACAGCCCGAAGTCGACCAGGATGGCCTGCCCGTCGGAGTTGATGACGATGTTCGATGGGCTGATGTCGCCGTGCACCACCGGCCTGCCGGAGGGTGTTGCGCGTCCGCTGTGCAGCCAGTCGAGCACCTCCCCGATCTGGCCGAGGTGGCGTAGCGCGCCCGCACGGTGCTCCAGGCCGAGGTGTCCCGGCACCCAGTCCCGCAGGTCCTCCCCGTCGACCCAGTTCATCACCAGGTAGAGCGCCCGCGGGGTCTCCCGCTGGCCCGCGGGGTGCATCCGCTGGCCCTCGAACTGGCAGTGCACGCCGACAACGGAAGGATGCCGAATCAGCCGCAGCAGTTCTACCTGGTCAGACCACCGGTCACGCCAGGTATTAAGGTCCGGCGCGTGGTGATCATGAAGTATTTTCACCGCTACTCGCTCGCGCTCCCCGGCGAGAGCAAGGTCGGCCTCCCACAGCTCAGCCTCGCCCCCGCCGCCGAACCGCCGCCGGAGCCGGTACTTGTCCGGCTCGGCGTCCGGGCCGACGAAGAAGGATGAGCCGTTTAGCGTCACATGGCCTCCATGGCTTGGTGAATTCCCCTTTCTTGAGTCTCTCAGGCTGGCGCCCTTCGGCAATGGGGTGGACACCCCCTTGCTTTTTCGGCGTCCCTCGGTAAAGGGGTGGCGAGGCCGTGGGTCGAAGGCGTGCATCGATGTGACTCGTGGGTGATTGGCACCTATTTGATTGACCATCACCCCGACGTTGAGTCTATCTTGATGGATAGTTGTGAAATCTCTGGAGGGGTGTCGTCCTGGGGCGCGGGGCCGGGCATGAAAGCGCCTCGCGATTCACCCACGGGACAGCCGCGGCTGCACTCGTCCGTGCACGATTGGCCCGTGCCCCGGGTTCGGTCGAATGCGATGGAGATCCGTCGGTGAGGCGGCGACGTGAGGGCTCGGGCCCGCAGGTGTGCGGCGTGCCGGGCTGGGCGGGCGGCTTTCGCCCCCGGCCCGGCGGCGGGTCAGTGGGGCTGCTGCGAGGTCGCCGCCTCGGGGCGCAGGTCGGCGAGGGTCAGCGGGTGCGCCGGGGGATCGGGCAGGACGGTCACCGAGGTGACCTGCCCGCCGACGCCGACGTGGAGGAGTTCACCGGAGCGCAGCGGGCGCCAGTCGGGATGATCGTCCATGGGTTCACTCGCGACGACGACGGCGGGCGCGCTCGCCAGCTCGTCGGCGTGCACCCGCGTCGCCCCGGCGGCGTCGCTGTGCCGCAGCGGCTGGCCGCCGGCGGGCCGGTCCAACAGGAACAGGCGGTTGGTGTCCGGGTATCGCAGCGCCCACAGGTCCCCGGCGGTGATCAGGACCAGGTTGATGCTGTAAACCGGCAGGTTGGCGGCCACCCAGCGGACGGCGGCGGTGATCCCGCGCCCGACGTCACCGCCGGCGGCGTCGATCTCCCGGGTGATCAGAGCGAAGAACCGCTCCGAGTCGGTGTCGCCGGCCACCCGCGCCATCGCGGCGCCGAGATGCGCCTGCAGCACGTCGAGGCCCTCGATCACCCCGTTGTGCGCGAACAGCCGGCCGTCCTGGCGGAACGGATGGGTGTTGCGCGAGGTGAGCCCGCCGGTGGAGGCGTGCCGGACGTGGGCGACGAACGTCGTCGACCGCGCCTGGCGCGCCCGGGCGGCGAACCGGCGGTCCTCCCAGGCGGCGATCGGCTGGCGGAACAGCTCCGCCCGGCCGTCTTCGTCGAAGTAACCCAGACCGGTGCCGTCCGGGTTGCGGTGGCTCTGCTCGTCGAGGCTGTCCGGGGCGTCGAGCAGCCAGAACGTGGCCCGGGTCCGTCGCGGGGCCCCGGTCAGCCCGAAAAGTCGGCACATCGGCGCACACCCTTCCTCGATCCGTCTCCCGGCCTGATCCGGACGGCCTGCTGATCTGTTCCCGCGTCGTCCGTTCGCGCGTCGTCTTCCTACCCGGGAGGCGCGGGTGTCCGACCCGCGCTCAGGCGCATCCAGTCCTGGTGGACGACGCAGCGCCCGGCGCCGGCGCGCTTGGCGGCGTACATCGCGATGTCCGAGGCGTTGAGCAGGCGATCGGGGTCGGTGAGGCCGGGCCCGGAGACCGCCACCCCGGCGCTGGCGGTAATGGTGACGGTGATGCCGTCGATCGCCACCGGCTCGGCCAGGGAGGCCAGGACCCGCGCGGCGACCCGCTCCACCGTGTCGACGGACTCGATCCGCGTGCAGAGCACGGCGAACTCGTCGCCGGCGAGGCGGGCGACCACGTCGCACGGTCGCACCGCGGCGCGTAGCCGGCCCGCGACCGCGCGCAGTAGCACGTCGCCGGCCAGATGCCCGTAGGTGTCGTTGACCGCCTTGAAGCTGTCCAGGTCGACGAACACGATGCCGGTGCGGCCCGTGTCCCCC
>NZ_JANEZT010000035.1 GCF_025403405.1 Frankia tisae | reverse complement strand
GGAGTGGTCCGCGTCGGAGGCCGGGGTTTGTGCGGGAGTGTCGGTGGTGGTCGCACCGGAACCGAGCCGGGCGGCGGGATCGTGCACCGGGCGGGGGCGCGGCGGCATGCTGGCGGCCAGCGCCGCCTGGATGCGCTCGGCCACGTCGCCCGGCATCGTCATCGCGGCCAGCCGGGACAGGTCGGCGCGGACCCTGCGAAGCGCGGCGACCGACTCACGGCACGCGGTGCAGGTCTCAATGTGGTCGCGGGTCGAGCGGGTGACTGGCTCCCCACCGGCGATGGCGTCGAGCTGCTCCACGTCGGGATGCTGATCGTGCCCACGGGACCGTCGGCCGAGAGGCAACGCGGAGCGCGCGTCCTCGGGTCGGTGACGGTCGTCCGTCGGGTCAGTTGCCATTGCTGATCACCTCCTCCGGCAGGTCCGGGCGCCATGGGGCCGCGTGGTGGGGACTGCGGCCGGCGGACCGACTGCGGGCATCCGGGTCCGCCGCGCGGGGGCCACACATCGTGGTGTCCTACTTCTGAGACGGTGGGCGGCGCTCCGTGGTTCCCGGGCGGGAGGTGACCGAGGAACAACGCGAGGTGCACCTGCCCCCGCGAACAGCCACCTTCTGCCGTGCAGACAGGCACATCGACCGGCCGCGCGCCGTCCGCGAGGGGCGATTCCTGGACGTCGGCCAGCACCACGGCCGTGCGGAACGCCGGGGCGACCGGCCGGGCACGTCGTCGACTCCGAAACACACGTCACGTTCGGTGTTGAGGTGCCAGGGATCGGTCTGGCGCGGATCGGCTGGGTTCCGTGGGTCCCCGCGCCCGACTCGCACCTGCTCCCCGGTCAGGACCGAAAGGTGATCTCCCCGATCGTGCCGCGGTACTGCCCACCGCTGTCGAGCGGCAGGGAGGTCAGCCACAGGACCCAGTACTGCGCGGGGACGAGGTCGGAAGGCATGGCCAGGTTCACCAGGCCGTTGGCGTCGGCCTTCTGGACGACGCTCCGGTAACTGGCGATCGTGTCGGCGGGGGCGGCGGCGCTACGAAGCTCGAACGAGACCGGGCCGGCACCGGCAACCTGGACCGCGACCGAGGTTGGGTTGATCGCGTGGCCGAAGTCCAGCCGCAGGCCGACGCCATCCTTGATCCCGCCGAACTTCGCGGTGACGTAGCCCTCGGTGCGCCAGACGGTCGACGGGTTGCCGTCGACCGCGTTGCCTGCTTCCTTCGGCCGCTCGGTGCCGTCGCCGGGTGGAGGATCTATGGTGTCGATGCTCTGCGGCTTCAGCACGCTTTTGGACGCGTCGACCTGGTTGGTGGCTGCCGGCGAGGGGCTGGCGTCGTTGCTGTCGTTCCCGGAATCGCGCAGCGCGAACACGGCCACGATCGCGACGACGATGACGACCACGACGAGCGCGATCCACGGCAGCACTCGGCCGAGCGACGGGCCGGACCCGCCGCGCCCGCGGTGCGGGGCGTCTCGATAGCGGTCCGCCGGCGGATAGCCGCCGGCACCGGCGGGGTAGCCCCGGTCGTCGCGGCCTTGGCCGTCCCGCCGATCGTCGCGGCCCTGGCCGTCCCGCCGGTCGTCGCGGCTCCGGGTGTCGTACCCGCCGCGCGTGTCGTACCCGCCGCGGCCGTATCCGGTGTCGCCGCCGCGCGGCCCGCTGGCTCGGTCGACGCGGGTGTCGTAGCGGTCGTCGCGGCCGGCGGGAGCGGGGCCAGGATAGCCGGCGGTGTCCGTGTAGTGGCCCTGCGCGGGGTAGTCGGACGCGGCACGGTAGTCGGAGGAGGCGAAACCGTCCACGTCCATCGCCTCGGTGTTGGGCGGGGCCTCACCGAGGCTCATCAGGCCGGTGTCGAGCACGGCGTCGACGGGATTGATCGACTCCAGCTCCTCGACGAGCTCGGCCGCGGTGGTGATGGGCGCGCCCGCCCGCTCGTCGCCGAGGGTCGCCATGGTGATGGCGTCCAGGTCGCGGGGCACGGACGAAGTGACCTGCCGGGGGCTGCGCAGCCGCCCGCCCGAGGTCGGGGCGGTGGGTAGCCCGCGGTCCCCGCCGAGCGGCCAGTGGCCGGTGAGCCCCGCGTACAGCAGGCCGCCGAGTGCCCGCAGGTCGGCGGCAGCCCCGTCCTCGGCACCTGCGCCCGCCACCCTCGTGGCCTCGGCGTCATCGCCCGTCCCGGGCCCGTCGGGCCCGTCGGGGCTGTCGAGCTCCCCGGGCACCCCCGAGCGCTCCAACTCGGCTAGCACGCCGCCGATCTCCAGATCAATGATTTTCACGGTGCCGTGGCTGGAGACGATGACGTCGCCGGGGTTCAGGTCGCCGTGATGGATGCCCCGCTCGTGGGCCGCGGCGATGACCCGGGCCGCGGCGAGGACCACGGCGCCGGCCTGCTCGGGGCGCAGCGCCCCCTGCGCCGTGAGCTGGCGCAGGGTCTTGCCGTCGACCCATTCGGAGACGACGTAGGAGATACGCCGCGATCCGGCGGTCGTCGTCGTGGCGTCGTAGGTGGAGGCGGCACCCGGATGCACGAGCCGGCCGGAGTTGATGGCCGCGGCGAGCAGGCGCCGGGCGGCCTGTTCCTGGTTCGGGTCCGCGGCGGGGGCGCCGTTGTCGCCCGGGTTCACCGGGCCGTGTTCGACGATGCGCACCGCGACCGGCCGGGCAAGCACCTTGTCGTCGCCGCGCCAGAGGGTGACCGGCCCGCGGCTGGTAAGCGCGGAAAGTAGGCGGTAACGGCGATCGAGGACGGTTTCGGCGAGCACCGCGGTGCCGGCGGGGGTCGACGGGCTCCGGGCTGCGGAGGCGGTCAGTGTCACGTCGTTGTCGACGTCCTCAGCCTGCGGTCGGTTGCTTCCGTCGACCACAGCGCCTCCGTCGTCCACGGGCCCGACGTGGACGATCCGCCGTCGGGCTTCCCTATCTCACCCGGGCAGGGGTCCGCCCAGTGTGCCGTGACCGTGGGCGGAGACCCCGGAATCCTTCGTCGCCCGGAACTTGTCGCCACGGTGAACAACGTGACGAGCGGAGGCTGCGCCTGGTTCACCGGCGACGTTGGGCGGGGCCCGCGCACAGCGTGTCCAGTGTACGAGGAGGCGCGGAGGATCTCGCGAATGTCTTGGGACAACCCGCCCTTGTGTACCGGCTGTGACGACGCCCGCTGGCCGTCTCCGACCAACCTCCGGGGCTCCCGGTTCGACCGCCCCCCGGCCGCGCCCGGCTGCGCCTGCGGCAAGGCCGAGAAGGGCGTTTCCACCAGTCACGATGGTCCGCTCGGCCGGGCAGCGAAGCCGGTCGTGCGGCCCGCCGAACTGCGATGAACCTCCGTCGTATCCCTACGCATTAGCAGGGTGATCCTTTCGGCGTTTCTCAACTACACCGTGTTGTAGCGACGGATGGCTCGACAGGCTCTCCCGACCCCGCGTACACCGCATATCACGAGAACACGCCTCGCGCGGATTTCGGCGGGGGCGATTCAGCGCCGCCGCGGCGGTCGGCCTGTCCGGCGCGTCCCCGCCGCGGGTCCCGACCGGTCGTCCGGATCTTCCCGCCGCGGCGGTGTGGCGGCACGGGCCGTCCGCGACGACGGTTCCCGGCGGGTCGTGCGCCCGGTCTGCCGGGTCTGCCCGGCCGGTGCCGGCGATGAGGCCGGGCCGTTGGGCTTACCCGGGCCGCGCCCGCGGCGCAGGCGACCACCGAGGCGGCTGTTGACCACCTCGAGCAGAGCGTTGACCTCGTAAATGTTCATCCGTTTGGCGACCGCGACGAACAGCGCGCCGCCCACGACGGCCGCGATGACCACCGCGACCCCGGAACTGAGCCAGCCCGTCCCGATCACCGACCGGATTCCCCGGGCCAGCAGGGACGCGATGACGGCGCCGAGGCCCGAGGCGACCGCGACCTGAGTGATCACCCGGGCGATGCGGTTGCCGTCGACGCCGCCCAGTCGCCGGCGCAGCAGGATCGTCGTGGCCGCGAGCCCGACCAGGTAGGCGAAGGAGAAGGCGAGCGCCAGCGCCGGCGCGCGATGCTGCTCGGGCACCAGCACGGTGAGCACCACCGCGCCCAGCACGTTCACCGCGACGACGCCCATGTTGACCAGCGCCGGCGTCCGGCTGTCCTGGTAGGCGTAGAACGCCCGCAACTGCACCTGGAACAGCGAGAACGGCACCAGCGCCAGCGCGAAGGCGCTGAGCGTGTCGCCGATGACCACCGCGTCGTGGTAGTCGACCGCACCGTGGTGGAAAACCGTGACGGCGATCGGCCGTCCCAGGGCGAGCAGGAACAACGCGGCCGGCACGATCGCCGTCACGGCGACCCGGGTCGCCGTGGAGATGTCGGCCCGGACCAGGTCCCGGCGGCCCTGGGCGGCGTGCCCGCTCATCCTCGGCAGCAGCGCCGTGATCACCGAGACGCCGATGATCGCGTAAGGGAGCTGGAAGATCTGGTAGCCGTAGGTGTAGATCGTGTACGCGGTCGTCGCCGTCGACAGGTTGACGATCACCAGATAGCCGGCCTGGCTGACGATGACGAACAGCAGCGTCCAGCCGGCCAGCCGGGCCGCCGAGCGCAGTTCCGGATGGCGCAGGTCCAGCCGCGGGCGGTACCGGAAGCCGACCTTGCGCAGCGATGGCAGCAGGGCGAGCGTCATGACCACGACGCCCAGCGTCGTCCCACCGGCGAGCATGGTGATCTGCGTGTCGGTGATGGCCTTCGGCCCCTCCACCCCGGGTGGGTGCGGTCCCGACACGACGTAGACGAAGGCCACACAGGTGGCGATGACCAGCAGATTGTTCAGGATCGGCGCGAACATGGGCGCGGCGAAGGACTGTCTGACGTTCAGGATCGCGCCGATCGTCGCGCCCACCCCGTAGAAGATGATCTGCGGGAGGAACCAGCGCAGCATCTCGGTGCCCAGCGCCTGCTCCGCCGGCCCCGCATCCAGGTAGGCGTTGATGATCCAGGGGGCGATCAGCATGCCGACCGCCACCGCCGCGCCGAGCCCGAGGATCATGATGGTCAGCAGGGAGGAGGCGAAGCCGTCCCCGCCGTCCGGGTCCTCCTTCGCGGCGCGCACCATGACCGGCACGACAACGCTGGTCAGGATCCCCCCGAGGAGCAGGTCGTAGAGGATGTTGGGGGTGGTGTTGGCGACGTTGTAGGCGTCGCCGACCGAGCCGGTTCCGATCGCGGCGGCGATCGCGACCGTGCGCAGGAAGCCGGACGCCCGAGAGACGATCGTGCCGATCGCCATGATCCCGCTGGCTTGCCCGAGGCTCGGCCCGGCCTTCGCCGCCCCCGACTTTCCTCGACGGGTGGTCGTGGGCGTTGCGGTCGTGGGCTTCGCGGCTGCCGGCTTCGCGAGCGCGGTGGTAGCCGCCGCGTCGGCGGGGCGCGAGGCCCGACGAGTCGCCGAGGCGCGCCGGCCGTTCCGCTCGTCCGTCTCGCGGCGGGGGGGCGGCTGCCGAGGCCTGACGGCGCGAACGTCTCTGAGGTCGCTGCCGTCTCTGGAGCCGCTGCCGTCCCGCAGGCCGCTGTTGTCCCCCGGGCCCCGGCCGTCTCCGACATCGCTGACTGCTCGTGGGCCGGTTTCCGCCTCGTCTCGCCAACCGCTGGCGGCCCCGTTGCGGCCAGTGCCGAAGCGGTTACCGCGGCTGTCACCGCGGCGGGCGTCGGGGGGCAGAGTGGTGTCCCGTCCGCGGGAAGCCTGTCGCGACTCCGGGGGGATGCGCCGGACGTTGCTGCGTGGAAGTGCCACCGTCGGCCGGGACTCGCCGAGAGAGGGCCGCCGCCGCTCGCCGGCGAGGCGCCGGGGGCGGTCGGCGGTATCCGGCTGCTGGTCCCGCGTCCCGTGCCCGCCGGAGTCCGGACCGGCGGCACCCGGACCGGTGGGCCAGCCGGATCTGTCCTGCGGCCGTGGCCCGGGCGTCGGGTCCACCGGCCGCGGCGGGCCGGGCGGCATGGGCAGCCTGGTGGTGCGTGCCCCGTCGACCGGCGGCGCGGGCTGAGCCCGGCCACGGGCTGCGGAGCCGAGACCGCCCTCGGACGGCGGCGGCACGTTGGGCGGCGGCGGTGGGGTCCGCGACGACGACGCCGGCAGCTTCCGGGTCGCCTCCGGAGCCGGGCCCCGCGGCGCGCCGGGTGGCGGGATCGGGCGCGGTGCGGCGCCGTCGCGTGGGTCGGCCCATCGGTCGTCGCTGGTCTGGGGCGTGCCGTACGGCCCGGCCGGGTCGTGGTCGGCGAACCGGCGCTCGGGGTAGGCCGCCCGCCGGGCTCGCTCCGCATACTGCCCGTCCACATCCGCGTATGGATCGCCCCGATGGCGGTAACCGTCGTCGCGACCCCCGAACTCGTCGTCCGGATTCCCGGGCCGACCGCCGGGACCGGGATACCGATCGTCCGGCGCGGAGTACCGCTGGTCGTGGCTCAGGTACCGCTCGTCGAAATGCTGCTCGGCGGGATTCGGATAGGAATGGTCGGGTTCCGAGTATGGCCGGCCGGAATCCCGGTACCGCGGCTGGTCCTGGGCGGGGTACGACCAGTCCGCGTGGGGCTGATCGGAGGTGTGGGGCCGATCGGGATCTGCCCCCGGCCGGTTGGGATCGCCCGGCCACTCGTCGGCGAGGCGGTCCGGGTCGCCGGCGGCGTCTCGCCGCGGATCGCGGCCACGATCGCCGCGGCCGCCTCGGGGACCGGTGCCGCCTCGACGGTGCCGGGGGCCCGAGGAGCCCTCCCCTTCGACGGGGGTCACGGGCCGCTCCGTCGCCGGCGGATCGGGACCTGGTCGGTGGCCGCCTCCCGCCCGGGGTCGGCGTCTTGCGCCGTGCCCTGGCCGAGGTCCTGCCGCGGGTCCGGGCCCCGGTGCTGGCCGAGATCCGGGCTGGGCCCGGGATCCGGGCCATGGGCGGCGGGCGTGACGCCCTTCCCTCGACGCGCGGCGTACGAGAGGTCGGCGGTCGGGGCGCCCGTCGACCACCCGGAGGCAACTGCGGCGGGCGCCCGCCGGACGGGCGGCGGGTCGGCGTCGGCCAAGCTCCCAGGGGGACCTGGCAGCGCCGCACCGCCGACCGTGGCTGCACCGGCGGCACTCGGCTCGGGGGCGCCGCCGGCGGCGCTGGCGGCTTTGGCGGCTTTGGCGGTCCGCCGTGCGCCCGGCCGCAGCCGGCGGGCGAGGCGCACCACGACGGCCAGCAGCAGCACGCTGACGGCGCCGATGGTGATGGCGGTGGCGATGGCGCCGTAGACGGTGGACCGCACGAGCACCCGGGTCGGAGGATCGGTCGAGAGCGCCTGGCCGCTGAGGTTGAGCCGGCGGATCTCCAGCGGGAAGGTCCCCGCGCCCTCGGCGTCCACCTCTATCTCGATCTGGGCCTTCTGCCCTCGCGGGAGGATGCGGGTCTGGCGGACCGGCGAGCGCAGCCGGGAGTGGTTGGTCGACGAGAAGGCGAGCACGACGGTGACCTCGAAGTCCGTGTTGTTCTCGAGCGTGATCGGCACCAGCCCGTGCTTGCTCGTCAGGTTGACGCTGCGGGAGGCCACCACCTGGATGCCGTTGCGGATCGCGGACACGGCCCCGTCCACCTGCTGGCTCAACGACACACCGTCGACCATGCTGGCTCCTCGCCAGGCGACGGAGGTTGCTGTGACAAGTGCGTTGTACATCGGGCTGACGTCCTGGCAGGTGACGGCGGCCTTCAGCCGAGGGCAGAGCACCGGTCCCAGCGCCAGCGCCTCGTCGCGGACGCTCGTGACCGCGTCAAGGTAGCTGCTGGGCAGCTCCCGCGCCTGGGCGTCGGCGGGGTAGACGAGCGTGCCGCGCGGGGCGGTGGGCAGGTACTGGCTGGTGAGCCCGCCGAGCGGGGCGGAGGTGGAGTAGTCGCTGTCGACCGCGCCGAGCACCTGCTCGGCCCAGCCGGGCGGCGGGTTCCAGTCCCGCGGCAGCGCGAGGACCTGGGCCCGTGGCTGATCGGGCAGTTCCGCGGCGATCATTCCAAGCTCGGCCCGGAAACGCGACAGGACCGTCCCTGCGCCGGGGCCGTCCGCGGCCTGGCGGTAGGAGGTGGCGATCTCGGTGAGGCGGTGGTCGGCCCGCAGGGCCCGGATCGGGCCGGCCGACGTCGGCAGGTCGACGGCGGCCGACGGGGTGTAGTTGACGGCGGGCGACGCCGGGAGCAACCGGTCGTCGAGCAGCACGGTCTGGACCGTCAGTTGGCGCAGCACGTCCACGGTGGTGGTGTCGGCCAGTCCATCGGCGGGGTAGGCGACGGAGCCCACCTGCGCGGTGCCTCGAGGCAGGAGTCCGGTCAGCACAACCTGGCCAGTGTTGACGGCGTACTTCACTGTGTCCAGCTTCTGGGCGTGGACCAGCGCGGTCAGGTCGGCGTCGCCGTAGGGCAGCGCGATGACCTGACCGCCCGCGGCGGCGAAGCGCGCGAGGTCGGACAGGAAGCGGACCGCGCCGGGGTCCGCCGTCGGCTGCCGTACCGCGCCGCCGGGTCTGGCCCAGCTGTAGCCCTCCGGCCGTGCCATGATCTTCAATGCCTGCACGAGCGTCGGGTCGACGGCGAGCGTGACCGCGTCCGGCTGGGCCGCGTCGAGCAGCCGGGACAGCCGGCCGGCCGGTCCCACCTCGGTGGCGAGGGTGTTGTCGGTGAGCAGGCCGTCCGAGCGCAGGTGGGGTCGGTCGGCGAGGGGGAGGACCACGGCCACCGGGGTCCGCTGCTGCTGGCCGGAGGAACGAACCAGGAAGGTGTACGCGGCGCCGATCGGTTCCGCCGGTTTCCCTCCGACGGAACCGCTGACCCAGACCCGCAGCGGGTAGACGCCGACCGACCTTGGCAGGGCCGACGCGCTGAGAGCTCCGGTGAGCATGAAGGGGACCGGGTTGGCACCGCGGACGGGCGGATCGGGCAGCTGCTGGGTGCTCTCGCCACTGGCGAGGGTGAGCGGCCGGTTGGTCAGGGAGCGAGCGGCGGCGGTGTTGTTCGCCAGCGTCTCGAGCTGCGCGCGGGACCTCAGGGGCACGGAACCGATCTCCAGGCTCATCCGCAGGTCGGTCAGGGGCTGGGTCACCGAGGTGGCCAGCGTCCCCTGCACGGACACGACGGACGAGCCGGCCGCCGGCGCCTGTATCTCGGTCAGCGAGACGGTCACCGGATTCCCCGAGCCGGTGGACGATGCCACCGTTACCGGTGAAGAAGATAGTGGATTGCCCTGTTCGTCTGTGGATGAAGCTGTGGAAGACCGTGGTGTTCCTGTGGATGAATCTGATCGGGCGATCCGTTCCACCAGACCGCCGCGGATCGTCGCGCCCGCCGCGGAGCCGCCGGCCACCGGGATGACGAGGGCCAGCAGCACCACGGTGGCGAGCCGGACCGGCCAGCGGCGGCCGCCGGACACCCCGCGCAGCCGCCCATGCCGGTGCGGTGCGCTCATGCGGTCGCGGCCAGCACGACGGGCACCTCGTCGAGCAGGCGCCGCTCGTCGGCGTAGGCGAGGCGCGCGGCGACCTCGGCCAGCGGGACCCAGGCCACGGCATCGACCTCGATGTCGGCGTCCGACAGCGAGCCGACGCTGCGTAGCAGCAGGAAGTGGTGCACCGTCTTGTGGATGCGTGCCCCCCCGGCGACGAACCAGAAGTCGATGGTGCCCAATCGGCCCAGGACGGAACCGGTCAGCCCGGTCTCCTCGCCGACCTCACGCACGGCGGCCTGCTCGGCGGTCTCACCGGCCTCGACGTGCCCCTTGGGCAGCAGCCACAACAGCCTCCCATGGCGATCCCGGCGGGCGATGAGCGCGGCGGAGGCATCCGTGGAGCACTGGTCGAGAATGAGGCCGCCCGCCGAGGTCTCCTCCACCCGGGGCAGGAGCGCGCGCCCGGCGGAGGAGGTCGACGGCGGCATGGATTGATCGTACGAGGCTCGGGTCCTCCGGCCGGCCCGCGTGCCTGGAACGCCCCGGTTGTGCCTGTCGATCCCGGCGGCGAGATCCGCACCGCCGCGGCCGCGATGTGATCGCCCCCGGCCCGTCCGGGTGCCGGTTCACCGCGCCGAACCCCGTAACCTGAAGGTGTGTCAGTGATCAGTCTGGACAACCCGCGCGACTCGGCCGAACGGGTGGTGAGTGAGCTGCTCAGGGTGCCGCCGGCCGCGGACGAGCTCGGTCGCGTCTTCGCCGCGCACGGTCACCTGCTCCACCTCGTCGGTGGCTCGGTCCGCGACGCCCTGCTCGGCCGGCCCGCCACCGGCGCCACCGGCGCCCCGGCCGACCTCGACTTCGCCACGGACGCCCGGCCCGAGCGGGTCCTGGAGATCACCCGGGGCTGGGCGGAGGCCACCTGGGAGGCGGGGATCGCCTTCGGCACGGTCGGGCTCGCCCGGCGCGGCCTGCGCTTCGAGATCACCACGTACCGTAGCGAGGCATACGACCGGCAGTCCCGCAACCCCGCGGTCACCTACGGTGACAGCCTGGAGGCGGACCTGTCCCGCCGGGACTTCACCGTCAACGCGATGGCGGTGTCCGTCCCGGGCCACGACTTCGTCGACCTGTTCGGCGGGATGGCTGATCTCGCCCGTGGCGTGCTGCGTACTCCGGCGAGGCCGGAGGCGTCCTTCGACGACGATCCGCTGCGCATCCTGCGTGCCGCCCGGTTCGAGGCGGCCCTGGGGCTGACCCCGGTGCCCGAGCTGGTCGAGGCGATGCGTTCGCGGGCCGAGCGGCTCGCGATCGTCTCCCCCGAGCGCATCCGGGACGAGCTGCGCAAGCTCATCGGCGCCCCCGACCCGGTGGCGGGCCTCGAGCGGCTCGTCGAGATCGGCGTCGCCGAGATGGTGCTGCCCGAGGTGGCGGCGATGCGGATGGAGATCGACGAGCACCACCAGCACAAGGACGTCTACGCGCACACCATGACCGTGCTGCGCCAGGCGATGGCACTGGAGGAGCCGGGCGCGCCCGACGAGGTGCTGCGCTGGGCGGCGCTGCTGCACGACATCGGCAAGCCGCGCACCCGGCGGCACATCCCGGGCGGGCGGGTCTCGTTCCACCACCACGAGGTCGTCGGCCGGGACATGGCACGGCGCCGGCTGGCCGCGCTGCACTTCCCCAAGGACGTTACGGAAGCCGTCTGCCGGCTCGTCTACCTGCACCTGCGCTTCCACGGGTACGGCGAAGGGGAGTGGACGGACGCCGCCGTGCGCCGCTACGTGCACGACGCCGGGCCCCAGCTGACCCGGCTCAACAAGCTCGTCCGCTCCGACTGCACCACCCGCAACCGGCGCAAGGCGGCGGCGCTGTCGCGTACCTACGACTCGCTGGAGGAGCGGATCGCCGACCTCGCCGCGCGTGAGGAGATCGCGTCGATCCGCCCGGAGCTGTCCGGCGACGACATCATGGCGCTGCTCGGGCTCGCCCCGTCCCGCCTGGTGGGCCAGGCCCGCGCGCACATGCTGGAGCTCCGCTTCGAGCGCGGCATCGTCGGGCGCGAGGAGGCCGAGGCCGAGCTGTTCCGGTGGGCCCGCGAGCACGAGGTGCCGATCCCCGGCGAGTGACCCGGCCGGCCGCGGTGGGTCAGCCGCGGTTCCCGGCCGGCCCCGCCGAGATGATCGGGTTGATCCGGCCGGCCGGGCCGGCCGGATCACTCGCCGGGCTGCCGGGCGGAGGAATGGTCCCCTGCGGCTGCGGCTGCGGTGGCCCGTCGCCCACGCCGCGGATCACGTGGTCCTCGGGATGGCGGCGGGCGGCCCGGTAGTACCCCAGCCCGGCCAGCGCGTAGCCCACGCCGGCGACGATGACCACCGCGGCCGAGCGGCCGTCGTCGGGGAGGATCAGGGCGGCGATCGCCGCCGCCGCCACGAAGGCGACGTTGAACAGCAGGTCGTAGAGCGAGAAGGCGCGGCCGCGGTAGGCGTCGTCGGTCTGCTCCTGGACGATGGTGTCCACGCAGATCTTGCTGGCCTGGGCGGAGAAGCCCAGCAGCGCGCCGGCGACGATGAACAGGGGAGAGCTGAAGGGCAGCCCCAGCACCACCTCGACGACGCCCCCGAAGAGCAGGACCACCGTGATCCAGCTCGACTTCGGCATCCGCCGGGTGACGCGTGGAGTGACGACGGCGGCGGTGATGGTGCCGACCCCGCTGGCGGTCACGACCGCGGCGAGGCCCCTCAGGCCGCCCCCGCTGCCGGTGAAGTAGTTGCGGTACAGCAGCACCGTCATCACGAGGACCAGCCCGTAGGCGGCCCGGGACGTGGTCAGCGCGGCGAGCGCCCGGCGGGCCGGGCCGTGGCCGGCGAGGTAACGGGCACCGTCGACCATGTCGGCGACGACCCCGGTGGCCTGCCGCCAGGCTCCCTGCCAGGGCACGGAGACCACGGGGCCGAAGTCGGCCCGGCCGGAGCGTGTCGCGGTCACCATCGCCAGCAGGTAGGCAAGGGCCGCCAGGCCCGCGACGAGGGCCACCGTACGGTCGTCGCCGCCGACGAGGCCCCGCACGCCGCTGCCGAGGCCGGCGCCGAGCAGGGTCGCGACGGTGCCGGAGGTGACCGACAGGGCGTTCGCGGTGACGAGGCGGTCGACGTCGACGACGACGGGCAGCCCGGCGGACAGCGCTGCCAGAACGAAACGGTTCACGCTCACCGACGCGAGCGCCACCGCGTAGAAGTCGACGCCGGTGCGCCCCGCGGCGATGAGCACCACCAGGATGGCCATGAGCACCATCCGCACGAGCGAGCTGACCACCAGCACCCGTTGGCGGGACACCCGGTCGAGCACGATGCCCGCGAACGGGCCGATCACGCTGAACGGCAGCACCACGATCGCCAGCGACGAGGCCAACGCCCCCGCGGACGTCGCGCGCTCGGGGGAGAACAGTACGTAGCTGACGAGGCTCGCCTGGAAGACGCCGTCGGCGGCCTGGGAGGTGAGCCGGGCCGCGTACAGCATCCGGAACCCGCGACCGCTGAGCAGCTCGCGGAGGTTAGCGGACCATGCCACGCCTGCCAGCGTAGGGCCCCCCGGCCTCCCTCGGATCACCGGTGGGCCTGTGCGGGCCCCCGCCGCCGCGTGGCCGAGGCCCCATCGGGTTCGGTCGCCCCCTCCGGACGACCGAACCCGATGCCCGTATCCCCCATCCGGGGAAGCGGGCACCGGCGCGCCGGCCGGGCCAGCGGCCTCGTTCAGCCCTCGTTGCGGATGAACGCCTCGACCTTGTCGCGGGCCTCGTTGTCGCGGTACTGCTCCGGCGGGGACTTCATGAAGTACGACGAGGCGGACAGGATCGGCCCGCCGATGCCCCGGTCCAGAGCGATCTTGGCGCAGCGCACCGCGTCGATGACCACGCCGGCGCTGTTGGGGGAGTCCCAGACCTCGAGCTTGTACTCCAGGTTCAGCGGTACGTCGCCGAACGCGCGGCCCTCCAGCCGGACGTAGGCCCACTTGCGGTCGTCGAGCCAGGCCACATAGTCCGACGGCCCGATGTGCACGTTGTCCTTGCCGAGGTCGTGGGAGAGCTGGGAGGTCACGGCCTGGGTCTTGGAGATCTTCTTCGACTCCAGCCGGTCGCGCTCGAGCATGTTCTTGAAGTCCATGTTGCCGCCGACGTTGAGCTGCATCGTGCGGTCGAGGACCACGCCGCGGTCCTCGAAGAGCTTCGCCATCACCCGGTGGGTGATGGTGGCGCCGACCTGCGACTTGATGTCGTCGCCGACGATCGGCACGCCCGCGGCCCGGAACTTCTCGGCCCACTCGGGGACGCCGGCGATGAACACCGGCAGGCAGTTGATGAAGGCGACCCCGGCGTCGATCGCGCACTGGGCGTAGAACTTCGCGGCGTCCTCGGAGCCCACCGGCAGGTAGCAGACGAGCACGTCGGCCCGGGACTCCCGCAGGGCGGCCACGACGTCGACCGGCTCCTCGTCCGACTCCTCGATGGTCTCCCGGTAGTAGCGGCCGAGGCCGTCGAGGGTGTGACCCCGGGAGACGGTGAGGCCGAGCGGCGGCACGTCAGCGATCTTGATGGTGTTGTTCTCGCTGGCGACGATGGCCTCGGAGAGATCGCGACCGACCTTCTTGGCATCCACGTCGAACGCGGCGACGAACGTCAGGTCGGAGACGTGGTAATCGCCAAGCGTTACGTGCATCAGCCCGGGGACCTGCGCCGATGGGTCGGCGCCGCGGTAGTACTCGACCCCCTGGACCAGCGAGGCGGCGCAATTACCCACGCCGACAATGGCGACACGTACCGAACCCATGACGGTCTGCTCCTTAGCTGCGATTTCTATGGAAATGGAAATTTCGGGCGAACGACTCCGCCACGGTGCCGCCCGCCCAGCCGACCGGCCGGGTACGGGCGCCGCTACGCGGGGCCACTCACCGGCCGGCTGGAACCTCGCCGCCGGGGTCGTGGCCAGCCTCGGCCTGGGCGTTCCTGTTCCGGTTGCGCGCGTCGCCGTCGTTGCCGCCGTGCGTGCCGTCGAGGTAGCTGCCGCGTCCGTCCCGCCGGGCTGTCCTGCCCGCACGGCGCCCCGTCCCGCTGCCACGAGCGGGAGAGGGAAGTGTGCCAGGTTCCGATCCTGTGGATGGATCCGATCCTGTGGATGGAGCTGTGGACAACCCTGTGGATGCTGTGGACAACTGTGGTTCCGTGAGGCTGGCCGGGGCGCTGGCCCGCTCCGTCTCGATCAGCTCGTTGAGCCACCGGACCTCGCGTTCCACCGACTCGAGCCCGTGGCGTTGGAGCTCGAGGGTGTAGGAGTCGAACCGCTCGACGGTCCTGGTCAGGGCCGAACGGACCTTCTCCCGGCGCTCCTCGAGCCGGCCGCGGCGTCCCTCCAGGATGCGCAGGCGAACGGCGGCGTCCGTCTTCGCGAAGAAGGCGAACCGCACGCCGAACATCTCGTCCTCCCACGAGGACGGGCCACCCTCGCCGAGCAGGTCGGCGAGCTTCTCCTTGCCCTCGCCGGTCAGTGTGTAGACGACCCGACTGCGCCCACCGAGCCGGGTCGTCGCGCTGACGTCGTCCGCGGTGACGTATCCGCCGTCCGCGAGACGGCGCAGGCAGGGGTAGAGCGAGCCATAACTGAACCGGTGGAAGGCACCGAGGAGCGCGGCGAGCCGCTTGCGCAGTTCGTAACCGTGCATCGGGCTCTCGGAGAGTAGGGCGAGAACCGCCAGTTCCAGCATGACCCACCCTCCTTGGCCGTGCCCGCGGTGGCGGGCGTGGTCACCCCACGGTCCGTCGCGTCGTGGTGCGGCGCTCCCGGCGGTGTCGAGTGCATATCTGTCGCTCCGACATATCGAAGCGATACATCGAGGATAGACGTCTCGGGACGAGCGCCGCAACCAGGAATGACCATCCGGCGACCAGAAGATGACAGAACGACACTTCCACCTCCGGGCGCGGTCGCGACGCAACCCCGTCGGGCCGCCGTGCCAGATCGTCGCCGACCGGTCGGCGACGATCGCGCCGCAGCCGCCTGCGAGCCTGGAAACTGCCTGCTCGCAGGGAAGATCGGGGTTCGATCCGGCCGCGGAGCACCCGCCCGCGGGATCGGGACAAGGCCGACGGTGCCCATCCGGTGACCTGGCCACGGGTAGGGGCGGCATCACAGTGTCATCCAGCTCACAGTGAGCGCGGGGCCCGGTTCCGGGGGATACACGGCGGGGCCGTCCGGGCGGAGTTCGGTCCGGTGGGCATCCGTCCGGACCATCTGCCTGGAACACCCGCGCGGCGTAACGTTGAGGCATGCGTCCGCGGTCGGTAATCGACTACGCGCTCGCCCGCCGGGCGGTGCTTGCGGATCTCCACGCGGGTCGCGTGTCGTCGCTCGACGTCTGCGACGCGCATCCGTACCTGCTGCGGGCGGCCAAGTACCACGGCGAGCCGACCAGCAAGCGTTGCCCGGTCTGCCGCGGGGGCGACCCGCTCATCCACGTCACGTACACCTACGGCGACGAGCTCGGCGAAAGCTCCGGCCGCGCGCGGGCGACAAAGGACCTTCCGGCGCTCGCGGCGAGGTACGGCGAGCTGCGGGTCTACGTCGTCGAGGTGTGCCGCCCGTGCGGGTGGAACCATCTGATCACCTCCTATGTGATCGGCACCGGCGAGCCGAGGGCCAAGCGCCACCACCGCCGTAGCGCAGTCGACACCTGAACTCGTCGGCCCAGCACAGCGCCGCAGTCCACGAGGTCGCCCGTGGTGCCGGTGACGGTCGGCGGGCGCCCTGCGCGTGCGGGCGGAATCTGGCGTGAGATCCTGGTCTGCCATGTGGGTTTCGCGGCGGGTCCAGGCGTGGCACCAGCCACGGGTGGGGCCATGCCGTGCCTCTTTCGGGATGAGCCCGGCGGGCGGCCCGATCCTGCGTGGTCGGCCGGGTCCCACTCTGGGTCCGCGGCCGCCGACGTCCACGCCGGCCGGGGTTCAGCCGGGCCGGGGCGGCGTGGATCGGACCTTCGGTAGCAGTTGGGGGTGCCGGCCCGTCCCCTGCGGCGGCCCGGTGACCGGGGAGTCCCAGAGCGACGGATGGAGCGGCTGGTGAGCTCTCCCTACGATCAGGGCGCCTATCGAGGCGGTCCGGGGTCGGACCCGACGGGGTCCGACCCCGGACCGGTTCAGGGTGCGCCTCCCGATCGGGCTAGGCACGACCGAACTGACCGAGTCGGCCCACCGGGTCGACCTGTCCCGCCTGCCCCACCGGCTCGACCTGTCCCGCCAGGGCCGGACGGTGCTGGCAGCGGTCCCGGCGGCAGCGCCCGTGCCGCCCTGGTGCCCCCGGCCGGCCGGCCGGCCGATGGGCGGGGCGAACGCGCCGCGCTGGTTCCGCCCGCCGCAGCGGCCGGACCGCCTTCGCGCGGGGCAGCGGCCGGACCGCCTTCGCGCGGGGCGGTGCCCGTTCCCTCCGCCGGTGCCGCGGGGCCCGCACGGCGGCCGGATGGTGCCGATGCGGCGGCGATCCCCACCGCCGGCTGGGTGCCGGACCGCGGCTCGATCGATCGGCCCGGTGAGCGCGCCGCGCCGCCTGGTGCCGCCGCGGCTGACGACGGCTGGGGCAGCCGTCTGCCCTCCACCCGGGGCGCCTCCCCCGAGCGGGCCAGAGCCCCCCGGCGGGCGCCGCAGCGCGGGGGATCAGGCCCGGCTGGGGAGAGCCTGCCGCCCGGTGGTGTGCCCGGGGGGTCCGCCGCCCGGGCCGGCGGGCGCGCGGGCGCATTTGACGGCCGCGACCTTGACCCACCGGTGGCCCGATCGGGCGGTGCCGCATCTAGCGCCGCCGGTCCCACCCGCGCGGCCGCAGGCGGGCCCTTCGTCCCTGTCGTGGATCCGGGCTCCGGTTCCCGAACCGACCGGGCATCCACCGGCGGGGCCGGTACCGATCCGCGCCGTCGTGGCGACCGGGCGGCTGCCGAGGAACCCGTCGCCGGCGGCGGGCGGGGCCATGACCGGGCTGGTGCTGTCGGCGCCAGGCGCGGCTCCGGCCCGGACCATCCGGACCGCCCCCCGCGGCCGACCGGGCCGGACCGGGCCGCGGACGTCCCCCGAGACCCGGCGGGGGTCAACACGCTTTATGACACCGTCGACCAGGCGGCGCTGCGCCGCGTCGACGTCCGGGAACGCACCGCCGACGCGACCGTCTACCACAAGGTGGCGCCGGAGCCGGCCGGGCGCGAGGGCGCGGATCGCGCGGGAATGACGGAGGTGACGCCGGTGCGCCGGGTCGCCGGGCGGCGACGTGATCGCCCCACCCAGGCGACCGAGCGGATGGCGCTGCGAGTCGGCGAGCGGGAGGCTGCCGAGGGGCGCAGCGGGCCGGGCCGGCCAGGGACTCGGCGTCCGTCTCCCGGGCGCACCGGGCCGGGCCGCGCCGGACCCGAGCGCACCTCGCGGGCGGCGATGGGAGGCCCGGGCGGACCAGACGGCCCCGGCGGGCCGAGCGGGCCGGGCCGTGGCGGGCGCGTCCCCCGCCCGGGCCAGGGCCGGCGTGGTCCGATGTGGTGGCGTCGGCGGCCGCGCTGGCTGCGCCGGATGGTGCTGGCCGGCATGTTCTCTTCGATCCTGCTGTTCGTCGCGGGTATCGCGGTCGTCTACGCGGCGACCCGAGTGCCGCTGCCCGGTGAGGTGAAGACCGACCAGACCTCGATCATCTTCTATGGGCCGCCGGCCGGGTCGAACCAGGGAACCGGCGACGAGCTCGCCCGCATCGGAACGGTGAACCGCACCGACGTGCCGCTGGCCCAGGTGTCCAAGGAAATGCAGCATGCGGTGCTCGCAGCCGAGGACAAAAACTTCTATCACGAGCCCGGGATTTCGCCGAAGGGCATCGCGCGGGCGCTCTACGTCAACGTGAGCGGCGGGGAACTCCAGGGTGGTTCGACCATCACGCAGCAATACGCGAAGAACGCCTATCTGTCCCAGGAACGGACGTTCACCCGCAAGATGCGGGAGATCGTGCTCGCGGTCAAGCTGGACCAGAAGTACTCCAAGGACCAGATCCTGGGGTTCTATCTGAACACGATTTACTTCGGCCGCGGTGCCTACGGCATCGAGGCTGCGGCGAAAGCGTACTTCAACACGACGGCCGCGAATCTCACGGCGCAGCAGGGTGCGGTCATCGCGGGCCTGATTCGATCGCCGAACTATCTTGACCCGGCCAAGAATCCCGGGCCGGCGGCCAGTCGCTGGCATGATGTGGTCGCGACGATGGCCGCCGAGGGCTGGGCGCCGCCTTCGATCACCAGCGAGCAACCCCCGCAGGTCATCCTCAAGGCGGATGACCCCACCACCTCCTCCGCTCAGGTCGCGTACATACGCGACGAGGTGAAACGTGAGCTGATGGCGAAGGGGATCACCGAGGATCAGATAAATCGCGGTGGCCTGCGCATCACCACCACGATCGACAAGGGTCGCCAGATGGCCGCGTTCAATGCGGTCAGCAGTGTGCTGAGCACGGCGTACGCGGCGGTGCCGGATCTGCGGACCGGCCTGTCAGCGGTGGAACCCGGGACCGGTCGGATACTCGCCTGGTACGGAGGTTCGCTCTACGGCAAGGATGCGCAGGGCCGCGAGCAGTACGAGGACAACGTCGCCACGGCGCAGGTGCAGTCCGCATCGACCTTCAAGACGATCACCCTGGTGGCCGCGCTCCAGAAGAACATCAACCTGAAATCGACGTTCGCCGCGCCTGCGAAGATCACACTGCCGGGCAACTATGTCGTCAACAACGACGAGAGCGATGCGGGCGACCTCGGCTACAAGGACCTCATCAAGGCCACGGCAGGTTCGATCAATACGGTGTACGTGCCACTAGGCCAGGACATCGGTGTCAACAACGTCATTGCTACCGCCCGCCTCCTCGGTATTCGGGAGTCGACTGGGTTGGAGCCGGTTGCCGGTATCACCCTGGGCAAGGACAACGTCTACCCCATTGACATGACGGCGGTCTATTCGGTTCTCGCCAGCAACGGGGTGCAGGCCAAACCCCACATGGTGGACAAGGTGCAGGACGGCAGCGGCCAGGTGATCTACTCGGGCGCCGACCAGAACATAAAGCAGGCAATTCCCGCCTCGATCGCCCGAGACGCGACCTATGCCTTGCAGAGTGTGATCACCGATCCGACCGGTACCGGGCACCGGGCCGCGCTTGCAGGCGACCGTCAGGCCGCCGGGAAGACCGGTACCTCGACCGACTTCCGGTCTGCCTGGTTCTGCGGGTACACCAAGGAGATCGCCTCCTGCGTCGATATGTTCCGAGGCAAGGGCCTGAACACGGACCAGCTCAAGGGCATCCCCGGCGCCGCGGACGGAGTGTACGGCGGTACTCTCCCGGCGAAGGTCTGGAAGGCCTTCATGGACGCCGCCCTGCAGGGGGTGCCGAAGTCCAGGTTCGACCCGCCGGCCTTCGGCGGACTCGTCCAGGACAACGAGCCGGCGCCGGCGCCGACGCCGACGATGACGCCAAGCACCGCCCCTTCCACCGGTGGCGCCGATTTCAACCTGGGTGACCTGCTCGGTGGCGGCAACGGTGGCGGTAACGGCGACGGGCAGCAGCCCCAACAGCCCCAGCAGCCCGGAGTGAACCGCCCGACCCCGAACAGGTCCACCCGCCCGACGGGAATCGTCGACAACCTTTTCAGGTGACCGGTGGGCCGACCGCGCCGCCGGGATCGGGCGGCCGGGGCGTGGTCACGATGCGCCCCCGCAGCCCGGATCCCGCGGCGACGGGCGGCGGTCCGTCCACCGGTCCCGCTCCCAGGTGATCGAGCCCGGTCACCGTCCGCCCGCGCGGGCGCCGTTCCGGAAGCAGGTGAGTTGAAGCGTCGGTGCGTTGGGTGAGAATGGCCCGCATGGCCATGACACCGGCGCCTCCCGCCCGCGTCAGCCCGGCCCGGGAGGACCCGGTCGTGGCGGAGGCGAGTCAGCTCATCGGCGGCCCGCCCGGCGAACATGCGGTCGTCCCGGACCGGCGGACCTGGCTGACTCCGCTGCGCGTGCTGATGGCCCTGGCCATCGTGGCCAGCGTCCTCGGCTACACGCAGAAGATCGGCTGCCGGGACACCCGGAGCTGGACGCACGAGCACCAGTACAGCTCGCTGTGCTACTCCGACGTCGTCGCCCTCTACAGCCAGGAGGGCCTCGCCGACGGGAAGATCCCCTACCTGGACTACCCGACGGAGTACCCGCCGCTGATCGGCGCGGCGATGCAGCTCATCTCCTGGCCCGCGGGCCACGCGTCCGCGCCGCGGGCGGTCTATCGCGACGACGGCGGCCGGCGGGTGTTCGACCACTACACGATGGATCGCCGCTCGGCCGTCTTCTACGACCTCACCGCGCTGCTGTTCATGGTCGCCGTGGGCGTGGCGGTGGCCTGTACCGCGCTGACGGCCGGATCCCGGCGGGTCTGGGACGCGGCGCTGTTCGCGCTGGCCCCCGCGCTCATCCTGCATCTGCTGACGAACTGGGACATCCTCGCGGTGGCGTTCGCCGCCGGCGGCCTGCTCGCCTGGTCCAGACGGGCCCCGCGGCTGGCCGGCCTGCTGCTCGGCCTGGGCATCCTCACCAAGCTCTACCCGGTGCTGTTCCTGCTCGGCCTGTTCTTCGTCTGCCTGCGGGCCGGGAAGCTGCGCGAGCTGGCAAAGACCGTGGCTACGGCGATCGTGACGGTGATCGTCGTGGTCGTGCCGCTGTGGCTGGTGGCCGGCTACTTCGACAAGCAGAACAACAAGGTCGGCGACAGCATTTGGACGACTTTCTGGCGTGGCGGGGACTGGCTGCCGCTGCTCGGTGGGGGCCCGGACGGGGCACGCAACGCCCTCGCGCGGTTCGTCGACCTGAACTCCGACCGGGGCGCCGACTGGGATTCGGTGGCCTTCGGCGCGACCTGGCTCGCCGACCGCCACGACCCGGCCTGGTTCGCGCCGATGCACCTGCTGGTCTGCGTCGCGACCGCCGCTGTCGTCCTCGCAGTGGCGGCGGCGCTGATCGTGCACCGCCCCGACACCCGGCGCCTCGTCGTCGCCTCGGCGGTGGCCACCTGGATCACGGTCTCCGTCGCCGTCCCGCTCGTCCTGCAGGGCATCCGGGAGCACGGCCTGCCCGTCGGCACCCTGAACACCATCACCGCCGCGACGCTGGTCGTCGCCGTGATCGCGATCGGGCTGCTCACCTGGTTCGCGCCGCGCCGGCCGCGGCTGCCGCAGGTGCTGTTCCTGCTCGTCGTCGCGTTTCTGCTGAGCAACAAGGTCTTCTCCCCCCAGTACACGATCTGGCTGCTGCCCCTCGTGGCGCTCGCGCGGCCGCGGTGGCGGCTGTTTCTGCTCTGGCAGGCCTGCGAGGCGTGGGTGCTGTTCACCCGGTTCATGCACTTCATCTACAACGACACCCAGGGCCGGCGCGGCATCGACCGGGGCTGGTTCGTCGGTGCGGTGGCGCTGCGCGACCTGGTGCTGCTCATCATGGCGGGCTTCGTCATCCGGGAGATCCTGCATCCGTGGGCCGACATCGTCCGCACCGGCGGCTGGGCGCAGCCGGCCGACCGGCTCACCGCGGACCGGCCTGCGGCGCTGGACCTCGGCGCGGTGGATGACCCGGCCGGGGGGGTGCTGGACCATGCGCCCGACGTGCGCGGCGGCTGGCACGGACGGCCGACACGGTCGCCGCGTGACCGCGCCCGCGGGCTCCCCAGGGCGACCGGCGACGCGGACGGACGCGACGGTGACACCCCCACCGAGGCCCGAGTGACCCCCGGCGCCGGGATCACGGCAGACGCCGGGCTGAAGGCTGGTGCCGGGACGGACGCCGGCGCCGCGGGCGAGTCGGCGGCGCGTCCGGAGTTCGAGCCGCTGGAGCCGGGTGCCCTGTTCCGGCCGCGGCAGAACCGCCCGGGTGCCGTCTCGGACGCCGACGATGGGACCGGTCCCCCCGGTGGCTGAGGCGGTCCCCCGGCCTCTGCCCGTCGGCCCGGAGCCCCTGCCGGGCGCACCACCGGACCGGGGGGATCCCGCCGGGTCGGGGGAGGCGGCCGGGCCGCAGCGCGCGGTCGATCAAGGGGAGCAGGCCGGACCCGACCGTCGGCCCGACGTGGGCGAGCTCGCCAGCGCCCGCGATCTGACCGGTATCGCCCGCTCGGGCTGGGCCCGCCTGCCGGAGTCGGTCCGGGCCGCCGTCCCGCTCTGGCTCGCCAGCCGGGTTGCCGTCGCCCTGCTCTCGTTGGCCGCGGCGCGAGCGCTGAGCTCGGCGCCGGCACGCAACGCCCCCGGCCTACGCACCCTGTGGGACCGCTGGGATGTCGGCCTGTTCACCAAGGTCGCCCGGTACGGCTATCTTTCCCCCGCCTATGCGGACCGGACGGAGGTCGACTTCCCCGGACTACCCCTCGCCATCCGGCTCGTCCACGTGATCGTGCCGGACTGGATCGTCGCCGGCCTCGTCGTCTCCCTGCTGGCCGGCGCGGTCACCGCGGCCGCGCTGTGGCGGCTCGCCGCGGACGAGACCGCGGCGCCGGCCGCCAGGTTCGCAGTTCTCAGTCTGATCTGCTTCCCCTACGCGGTGTTCCTGTTCGCCGCCTACTCCGAAGGGCTGTTCCTCGCGTTCGCGACGGCGTCGTGGCTCGCCGCCTGCCGCCAGCGTTGGTGGCTCGCGGGGCTGCTCGGCGTCGGCGCGGCGTCGGCGCGCATCAGCGGGGTCGCCTTCGGCGTGGCCCTCGCCGTGCAGTACGTCGTCGGCCGGCGCGCGGCGGGACGGCCGGTGTTCGCCTGGCCCGCGCTGTCACTGGCTCTCCCGCCGGTGCCGGTCCTCGCCTACCTGGGCTACCTGCGCGCGCGCACCGGCGGCTGGGGCTCCTATACCGATGCGATGCGCGACGGCTGGCACCGCGGCCTCGACTGGCCCTGGTCGGGATGGGCGACCACGTGGTCGTCCGCCACCGACGGCAACGGCGCCTCGACCTTCGTATGGTTCTGGCGCGGGGAGCTGCTAGCGGTGGTTGTCGGTGTGCTGCTGACGATCGTGCTGTTGGTAGGCCGGCGGTGGGGGGAGGCGACCTTCGTCGGTGTGATGACCGCGATCATGGCCTGTACGAACTACTACGCCTCCGGAATCCGCGGGATTCTGGTGGCCTTCCCGCTCTACCTCCTGCTCGCGCGGATCGCCGCACGTCACCCGAGGTTCGCAACCGGCTACTTGTGCCTGTGCGCGCCGGTGATGGCGGTGCTGGTCATCGCCTTCACCCAGGGGCAGTGGGTCGACTGAGTCCCTGGTGCGGCGCGGCGATCCCCGCACGGGTGATGCGCAACGATGGCGTTGACGTGGGTGAGGAACGGAGAGCGATGCAGTGGACACCGGGGACTCCGGGGCAGGTCGAGCTGACGGTCGAGCTGACGTCGGAGCCGGGGCCGCAGACCCCGGCTCCCCGGCCGGAACGGACGGGGTCGTAGTGAGTGGTGAACCGGCCGGAGGTGCGCGCGGTGGCCCGGCCGGCAGCGCCCTGCGCGGCGGCGGCCGTGGGGACCTGCCGGCGCGGATCGAGCCACGCTCCGTCGCCCGGCTGCTGGGCGCTGTCGCGGGCCTGGCCGCGCTCGCGGTGCTCGGGCTGGCGTTCGCCGACCCCACGCCGTCGCGTCATCTGCGCGGGCTGCTCATCACGGTCGATCTCGTCTGCCTGGCCGGCGTGGGAACAGCCTGGCTGCGAGTGGTCCTGGCGGTCGGCGCGCCCAGCGCCTCGAAACGGATCGAGTAAGCTCGACGGGACACGCCGTGCGTCGGCGCACGCGTCCGTCTGCTGGTCAGCCTCCGATCCCTCGCCTGGATCGACGGGCTGCCGGGGGCGGCCGCCGTGCACTGAAGATCGCCCGGATGTGCCGGCGGGCGGCCCCTCCTGGGATGCCGGCGCCGAGCGCGTCCGCGGCGGCGCAGATCCGGAGCACGGCTCCTCCTGCCACGGAGAATCCGTGGCCGCCCGAGTCCACAGGAGGTGGGTTCAACCTTGGCACGTCATTACGAGCTCATGGTGATCCTCGTTGCCGATCTCGAGGAACGCACCGTTGCGCCGTCCCTTGACCAGTACCTCGGTGTCGTCCGACAGGGCGGCGGCGTGGTCGAGAAGGTCGACATCTGGGGCCGGCGCCGGCTCGCCTACGAGATCGCGAAGAGCCACGAAGGCATCTACGCGGTCATCGACCTGCACGCGGATCCGGATGTGGTCGCCGAGCTCGACCGCCAGCTCGTGCTGAACGAATCGGTCATCCGCACGAAGGTCATCCGGCTTCCCGAGCCGAAGAAGCCTCGCCAGAGCCGCCGGGTGGCGGCATGATCCGGTCCGCGACGACGGCTGTCCCGCCGTTGTTGTGGGCCGCCGACATCCGGGAGGGCGCCCATGGCCGGTGAGACGATCATCACCGTCGTTGGCAACCTGACCAGCGATCCCGAGCTACGGTTCACGTCGAACGGCGCCGCGGTGGCGAGCTTCACCATCGCCTCCACGCCGCGCACGCTGGACCGCCAGACCAATGAATGGAAAGACGGCGAGGCGCTGTTCCTGCGCTGTTCTATTTGGCGGCAGGCCGCCGAACACGTCGCCGAGTCGCTGCAGAAAGGCGCCCGGGTCATCGTCACGGGTCGGCTCAAGCAGCGCTCGTTTGAGACCCGTGAGGGTGAGAAGCGCACTGTGATTGAGCTCGAGGTCGACGAGGTCGGCCCAAGTCTGCGTTATGCGACCGCAAAGGTCGTCCGCGCCGCCCGTGGTGGCGGCAGTGGCGGCGGCGGTGGTGGCTACAGCGGTGGCGGTGGTGGTGGCGGCGGCTTCGGCGCGCCCGCCAGCGTCCCCTCCGGTGCTCCGGCCGGTGGAGTTCCTAATGATGATCCCTGGTCGCAGCAGCCGGCCGGTGGCTTCTCAGACGAGCCTCCGTTTTGAGCGGCCGTTCGTCGTCCTCGCGGTCGACACAACGGGGTAGGAGCACTTCCATGGCCAAGGCGGCCGTGCGCAAGCCCAAGAAGAAGGTTTGCGTCTTCTGCAAGGACAAGGTCGAGTACATCGACTTCAAGGACACCTCGCTGCTGCGCAAGTACATCTCGGACCGGGGCAAGATTCGCGCCCGCAGGGTGAGCGGGAACTGCAGCCAGCACCAGCGCGACGTGGCGACGGCGGTGAAGAACAGCCGCGAGATGGCGCTGCTGCCCTACACCGCCTCGGCCCGCTAGGGGGTGGCGGGGTGAAGCTCATCCTGACCCAGGAGGTCCCCGGCCTCGGTAGCCCGGGCGACATCGTCGAGGTCGCGAACGGCTACGGGCGCAACTACCTGGTGCCGCGTAAGTACGCGATCATCGCGACGAAGGGTGCGGAGCGCCAGGTCGAGCAGATCAAGCGGGCCCGCTCGGCCCGGGCGGTCCGCGACCTCGGCCACGCCCAGGAGATCGCCGGCCAGCTCGGCGGCCTCAAGGTCGAGCTGATCGGCAGGGCCGGCAAGGAAGGCCGGTTGTTCGGCTCGGTGACGGCGGCAGACGTGGTCGAAGCCGTCACCGCGGCGGGCGGTCCGGAGCTGGACCGGCGGCGCGTCGAGCTGACCACGCCGATCAAGTCCCTCGGGGCGTACACGGTTGCCGTGCACCTCCACCCTGAGGTGACCGCATCGGTGAAGCTCCAGGTCAAGAAGGCATAGGACCGGCGGTACGCCCCTCGCGAGACGGCATGTTGTCTCGTCGGCGCGGCGCGGCTCTCCCGGACTGACGCGAACTCCCCCGGCCGACCCACCCCAGTGGTGGTCCTCGGTCCGGGGGAGTTTGTCGTTGCGGGACCAGGCCCGTGACGAACTTTCTTCCACCCTGTCTTATCCACAGGAGGTGGGCCGGAGACGCCCGTCGTACCTGCGGTCCCGTGCCCTTGTGATCCCGGTTTTCCACATGGTGTGCGTCGCTGTCCCGAGCTCATCCCCAGGTTCCGGCAGGTTACCCACAGCTTTTCCACAAGGGCCTGTGGATAACTTTTTGGTGGGGGTGCTCGTCGAACCGTATGGTCGGACCCTTCAGACTGGGTCCGCCGGACTCGCCCGGCCAGCTTGGAGGGCCCGTTCATCAGGTGCACGGGCCGTGTTCGGTCTGCGACTGGTCGCCGGGTGGGCGCCATGGCGTGGCCTGTTGACCGCAGTTCTGGCATGTACGAACATATGTTCGAATCTGGATCTGCGGGAGAGCGGGGAGGGCGCGTCGTGAGCGTCACTGAGATCTCGCGCGGCGGCGCCGGCGGAGGCGCGGAGTTCGAGCGGGTCCCGCCGCACGACCTCCCAGCCGAGCAGAGCGTGCTCGGCGGCATGCTGCTGTCGAAGGACGCCATCGCCGACGTCGTCGAGGTCCTGCGGATGGCGGACTTCTACCGCCCGGCCCACGGGCTCGTCTACGAGGTCATCGGCGACCTGTACGGCCGCGGCGAGCCCGCCGACGTCATCAGCGTCGCGGCCGAGCTGAGCCGCCGCGACATGCTGGAACGGGTCGGTGGCCCGGGCTACATGCACACCCTGATCTCGAGCGTGCCCACCGCGGCGAACGCCGGCTACTACGCGCGCATCGTCGCCGAGAAGGCGGTCCTGCGCCGCCTCGCCGAGGCCGGCACCCGCATCGTCCAACTTGCCTTCGGCGCTGCCCCCGACGTCAGCGATGTGGTGGACCGCGCACAGGCCGCCGTGTACGAGGTGACCGAGCAGCGGTCGAACGACGACTACCTGCCGCTGGGAGAGCTGCTCAACCCGGCCCTGGAGGAGATCGAGTCGATCCAGGGACGTGGGGAAGGCGCGCTGACCGGCGTGCCGACCGGCTTCGTCGACCTCGACGAGCTGACCAACGGCCTGCACGGCGGCCAGCTGTGGATCGTCGCGGCCCGGCCGGCCGTGGGCAAATCCACGCTGGGGCTGGATTTTGCCCGGGCGGCGTCGATCAAGAACGGGTTGACCTCGGTCATCTTCTCGCTGGAAATGAGCCGCATGGAGATCACCATGCGGCTGCTGTCGGCCGAGGCGCGGGTGTCGCTGCAGAACATCCGCACCGGCCGGCTCACCGACGACGACTGGGCCCGGTTGGCCCGTCGGATGGGCGAGGTGGCCGAGGCGCCGCTGTTCATCGACGACAGCCCGCACCTGACGATGATGGAGATCCGAGCCAAGGCCCGCCGGCTCAAGCAGCGTAACGACCTGCGCCTGGTCATCCTCGACTACCTGCAGCTGATGTCGTCGCCGAAAAAGGTGGAGAGCCGCCAGCAGGAGGTCAGCGAGATCTCGCGGTCACTGAAGCTGCTGGCCAAGGAGCTCGACGTGCCGGTCGTCGCGATCTCCCAGCTCAACCGCGCCTCCGAGCAGCGGGCCGACAAGCGCCCCCAGGTCTCCGACCTGCGTGAGTCCGGCAGCCTCGAACAGGACGCCGACGCGGTCATCCTGCTCTACCGGGAGGACACGGTCGAGAAGGAGTCGGCGCGCGCAGGGGAGGCAGACCTCATCATCGCCAAGCACCGCAACGGGCCGACCGGCACCGTGACCGTCGCCTTCCAGGGGCACTACTCGCGATTCGTCGACATGGCGAACTGACCCGTCCGGGCCCGGTTCTGGGCACTGGGTCCGGACGGTGCCCACCTGCACCGGTCGGCAGACTACCGTCCCCGGGCGGTGACACACTGGGCATTATGACCACCGGGAAGATGCGGACCACGGGCTACATGCAGCATGGCGAGGAGACATCCGGTGAGTGACGACGGGGACAGCGGGCCCGCGGGGCCGGGTGTCCTGGAGATCGCCCGGTTCGACGTCCAGCCCGGCACCGAGGAGAAGTTCGTGGCCGCCTACCAGGAGGTGCGTCAGGAGCTGGTCGGCACGCCTGGCTGCCGGTCCGCCCGACTGACCCGGGGCATCGAATCGCCGTCGAACTTCGTGCTGCTCGTCGAGTGGGCGACGCTGGACAGCCACCTGAAGAACTTCCGGGAGTCCGACCGTTTCGTCCGCTGGCGTGCGGTGCTCGGACCGTACTTCGCCAGCCCACCGTCCGTGGCCCACGGCGTGGACGTCCCGGCCGGTCCCGATCCGGTCTGACCTACCCCGCGATCGCTTGGACCCCTGACCATGGAAGCGTTCTTCGGCTACCTGTTCGTCGCGCCGCTGACGGCCGGCTTCTTCGGCTTCCTCATCTGGCTGATTCCGGCGATTCTGCTGCGTGGGCGGATCGGCCAGATCCAGGTCCGACCGTTCGCGTTCTTCGTCACCGGCTACGTCTTCACGGTCGTGCTCACCTTCTACCTGCTCATCGCTCGATCCTGGGTGGGGCCGATCGCCGGCACCGTCGCCTCACTGGGACTCGTCTGGCTGATCCGGGACCAGTGGCGGCGGCGTAGGCCCCTGGCCAGCCGGAAGGTAGCTCACCGCGGCGGGCCGCCGCAGCCCGGACAGCCGGGATCCGCCGGTCCGCAACAGGTCGGGTACCCCGGTCAGCCGATCGGTCCACCCGGTCCACCCGGCTATGCCGGCCAGCCCCGCTATCCCGGGCAGCCCGGTTATCCCGGCTACTTGGGTCAGCCTGGCTATTCGGGTCAGCCCGGCTACCCCGGCGTTCCGGGCTATCCAGCGCAGCCGGTGCAGCCTGGCCATCCAGCTCAACCTCCTCAACCTCCTCAGCCCGGTCAGCCCGGTTACCGGGGTCCCTGGCCCGCTGCCCAGCCGGGAGGCGCACCGCCCGGGTGGCCGGGCGTGCCGGCGGCAGGCGGCCGCGGCGGAACTCCTCCCGCGAAGCCCGGGGCCCGCCCACCGGGAGACGAGGACGGTCCGCCCATCCCCGGCTTCCCGCCAGTTCCGGACTACCCGCCGCTGGGCGGGCCTGGGC
>NZ_JANEZT010000359.1 GCF_025403405.1 Frankia tisae | reverse complement strand
GGGCGGTTACGGGGGCGGCAGGCCACGGGCCAGGCTGTCGAACGCCTGGCCGAGCACCTCGACCAGCGGCGCGCCCGGGAACTCCTGCCAGCGCACCGACAGGGTGCGCACGACCGCCAGCACCGCGGCGACCAGCACCGCGGGATACGGGTCGCGGGCCGGATCGAGGCCGCAGCGCCGGCCGACGGTCTCGGCGAGCGCGTGCTCGTAGGAGCTCCAGCTCGCCGCATTGGCCGCCATCAGGTGTGGATGCCGCCGGATGATCGAAAGCCGGAGCGGCCAGAGGTCGGCCTGTTCGGGGGCGACGAGCGCGGCCCGCTGCAGCATGACCGCGCGCAGGGCCTCCAACGGACTCTCGTCGGCGGGCCGGGAGGAAACTGCCTCGGTGATCTCGCGGATGTCCTCCGGGTCGAGACCGACGATCGCCTCGTCCTTCGTGGGGAAGTAGTTGAAGAAGGTCCGGGTGGAGACCTCCGCCGCGGCGGCGATGTCGTCGACGGAGACTCCGTCCAGCCCGCGCTCGGCGACGAGCCGGATGGCCGCGATCCGCAGCGCGCGGCGGGTCCGCTGCTTCTTGCGTTCCCGCAGGCCAAGCTCCGCCGGCTCCATGGTCGCCCGGTTGGTGCCTGCCTGCGTCATCGTTCCCCCAGCCTGGCCTCTCATCGGATGCAGTAACTACAACCTTATAGTCTCTGCATTTATTCAGTCTCTGCAAGAATTTTTGAACGTAGCTAACCGCACACAGAGGGACACCTGCGGCTTCCGCACCGTCCGTCATCGATCCGGTGCAAAACTGCGCCAAGGGCTCAGTAACGGACTCCTGGCCCTGGCCTGGAACCGTGCTCTGGCCTCGACACGACCCTGGCCGCCATCTGCCCGGCAGACCCGGGCCAGCCTGGTGGGCGGCGCGGCAACGTGTTCCGGCGCCGGTGGGCGGGGCCCCGATGCCACCCGGGGCGGCGGATCTGCTCGGCCAGGCAGGCTTCCCGCCCCGAAAGCGAAAGCGGGAGCGGGAGCGGGGCGCCAATCAGCCGCGCAGGTCGTCGCCGGCGAGAGTGAAGGCAGCGTGCAGGGCCTCGCCCCAGGGACGCAGCGGGGTGAGACCCGCGTCCGCCCACGATCGCGTGGAGAGCACGGAGTAGGCCGGCCGTGCGGCGGGCCGGGGGAAGGAATCCGTGGTCGTCGCGCTGACCGTGGCCGGGTCGAGCCCGATCTCCGCCATGATCTGGCGGGCGAATCCGTACCAGGTCGTCTCGCCGGTGTTCGTGCAGTGGTAGACCCCGGGCGGCGCCGACGAGGCGACGAGGTCCAGTAGACCGGCGGCCAGGTCGGCCGACCAGGTCGGCGAGCCGGTCTGGTCGGCCACGACCGAGACCGCCCCGCGCTCCCGGGCCAGCCGGCTGATGGTCTTGACGAAGTTGCCACCCGTCCGGCCGTACACCCAGGCGGTGCGGACGACGTACGACGACGCCGGCAGCAGGGCCCGCACGGCCCCCTCTCCCGCGAGCTTGGTCCGGCCATACGCGCAGGCCGGACCGGTCTCGTCCCCGGTCTCGTAGGGCTTCGTCGCCCGGCCGTCGAAGACGTAGTCGGTGGACAGGTGCACCAGCGTGGCGTCGACCTCAGCGCAGGCGGCGGCGAGATGCGCGGGACCGGTGGCATTGACGGTGTAGGCCCCGGACTCGTCGGTCTCCGCGCCGTCGACGTCCGTCCAGGCCGCAGTGTTGATCACGACGAGGCCGCCCTGGATCTTCGCCGGCCGAGCCTGGTCACGCAGGACGGCACGGACCCGCGCCGGATCGGTGATGTCCAGCTCGGCCCGGCCGAGGCCCGCCCAGGCCCGCACGGGAGAGTCCGGTTCGGCCAGCCGGGCCTCGAGCAGCCGGCACAGGTCGGCGCCGAGTTGTCCGGCGGCACCGGTCACGAGAACACGCACGGCCAGAGTCTGGCAGACCGGCGGCCATACATCGCGGCGCCCTCCGCCGCGCCGCACCGACCGGCGCCCGGGCCGATCGGGCCGGCGTGGCGATCAGTAGGTGCAACGCGAGGTGAGCTCGGCGGCGGTCGTCGCGGGAGCGGGGGCGGCCGGTGCCGTCACGCGGGCTGTGCCCGCTTGTGAGCCCGGGGCCGTCGGTGCCGTGGTGCTGCCGGCGGGCGTCGCCGCGGCGGTGATCGTGTCCACCTCGAAGGTGGTGCCGAGCACGAGACTGACCCAGCCGGCGGGGACGGCGGCGTCCTGCTGCAGCCGGCTGCCGGGCACGGCGGCCTGGACCGTCCGGGCGGCATCCACCGCGCCCGGGTGGTACCGCACCTGCGTGGTGCGCAGGACGCCGGCACGCCACGTTCGCGCCGGCCCGACCTGGAAGCCGGCCCGTTCCAGCGCGGTGACGGCCGAGGTGGCCAGACCGCTGACCCCGGCGCCGTTGTAGACGTCGATGGCCACCTTCGCCGGGGGCACCGTCGGCGACGGGCTCGCCGTCGGCACCGTGACCCGGCCGGGCCGGCCTCGCAGGGGCTCGAGGAACTTCTCCAGCGTGATGGGCTCGTAGAGCTGGACGGAACCGAAGCGGGGCAGCTCACCGAGCGCATTGCCACCCTCGGCGGCGGTGGGCGCATGCACCGGGATCGTCTCGAACCGGATCTGGTCGGCGGACATGCCGCGCAGCCGCGTCGCCAGCGCCCGCAGGTCGTTGATGCTCGTGCCGTCGTCGACGGTGAGCGCCTTCGTCGCCGCATGCAGCAGGTTCTCCAGCCGCACCGGGTTGGTGAGCACGCCGGAGGAGGTCGCCTGCGTGAACACCGCGCCGACGAACTGCTGCTGGCGACGGATGCGGTCGAAGTCGTTGTCCGGCAGGCCGTGGCGTTGCCGCACGAATGCCAGCGCCTGCTCCCCCGACAGCCGGTTCTCACCGACCCGGCCACGCCACTGCGACCACGGGTCGTACAGGTTCGACCTGCCCCCGCCGGGCAACGGCCTGACGCACACGGTGACTCCGCCGACGGCGTCGGTCATCTCCTTGAAACCGGCGAGATCGATCGAGACATAATGATCGATCTTGATGTCGGTCAGATTCTCGATTGTCCTGATCAACAGGCTGGGGCCACCGAGAGTGATCGCCGAGTTCAGTTTGCCGCGGCCGTGCCCGGGGATGCGCACCAGGGTGTCGCGGGGAAAGGAGACCATCGTGGTCGTCCCGTCCGCGGCCAGATGGGCGATCATGGTGGTGTCCGACCGCTCGTCGGTCACCGCCCCCCCGCTCTCGTACTCGCCGCCGGTGCCGGCCCGGCTGTCCGAGCCGACCAACAGGTAGTTGCGGTTGCCGGAGGCGGCGTCTGCCGGCCGGTCGTCACCGAGGCCGAGCCGGATGCGGTGGATCTGCGCCCCGAAGTACTCGTAGGCGGTCCAGCCACCGATCGTGGTCATGAGGATGAGGGCCGAGAGCGCGCCGGCGAGCAGCACCAGCAGCCGGCCCAGCGGCGAACGCTCCCGGCGGGTGTCGTGCATGATGTGGGCCGCCAACGCCGCCCGGCGAGCCCCGGCGGGGAGGTGGGCGCGGGTCCGCCGGCGTGACCGCCTGGCACGGCCGTCCGTCTGCGGATCGCCCGGTGGACGCGACGGCGCCTCGGTCACCGTGCCCCCCTCCCAGGCGACTGGAGATGCGTCGCGGGTATGGCGCGACCGCCCGGCCGGTCTACGTCCCCGGCCAGCTGGCCGTAGCGAACCCTTCGACTACTCAACGTACCCGTATCGAATGGCCCGCACCCGTCACCCACCCGATGCCGTAGGAAAGACGGGCCACCGATGGGGATTTTCAACACCCCGTCCGGGCAAAGAGGATCAGATCAATCCGGCAACAGCCGCCACACCTGTAGTTACTTTCAGTTAGTTCAAGACGACGCGATAGAGTTCCGGATCATGAAAGCCCTCGTCCTCGCCGGCGGCTCGGGAACGCGTCTGCGGCCGATCACGCACACCTCCGCCAAGCAGCTTGTCCCCGTGGCGAACAAACCGGTGCTCTTCTACGGCCTTGAGGCCATCCGGGACGCCGGGATCGTCGACGTCGGGATCATCGTCGGCGAGACAGCCGCCGAGATCGAGGCGGCGGTCGGTGACGGGTCCGCGTTCGGGATCCGCGTGACCTACATCCGCCAGGACGCGCCACTCGGGCTCGCGCACGCGGTGCTCATCGCCCGCGATTTCCTCGCCGACGAGCCGTTCGTCATGTACCTCGGGGACAACCTCATCATCGGCGGCATCGCCGGCCTGGTGACGGAGTTCCGGCGAACCACCCCGGACGCGCTGATCCTGCTGACGAAGGTGGACAACCCGTCCGCCTTCGGCGTCGCCGAACTCGGCGCGGAGGGCCGCATCATCCGGCTCGTCGAGAAGCCACTCGTCCCGCCGAGTGATCTCGCGCTCGTCGGCGTCTACATGTTCGGCACCGTCGTGCACGAGGCGGTGCGCTCGATCAAGCCGTCAGCCCGCGGCGAACTGGAGATCACCGAGGCCATCCAGTGGCTGGTCGACGGCGGCCACGAGGTCGCCTCCCACCTGGTCGAGGGCTACTGGAAGGACACCGGCCGGCTGGCCGACATGCTGGAGACCAACCGGCACCTGCTGGAGTCGATCGAGCCGGCGATCCGCGGCACCGTGGACGCCGACAGCTCGATCGTCGGCCGAGTCGTGATCGAGGACGGCGCCTCGCTGGTCCGCTCCACCGTGCGGGGCCCGGCCATCATCGGGCGCGGTACCACCCTGGTCGACACCTACGTGGGCCCGTTCACCTCGATCTTCCATTCCTGCACCATCGAACGGACCGAGATCGAGTACTCGATCGTCCTGGAGCGGGCCACGATCCGTGGGATCGGGCGCATTGAGGATTCGCTGATCGGTCGGGACGTCGAGGTCGTGCCCTCGGCCGCCCTACCCAAGGCGCACCGGCTCATGCTGGGTGACCACTCCCGCGTCTCCGTCGCCACGACGGGGACCTGATCCCACCGACGGCGCAGCGGAGCCCTGCCGCCGGGCCTGGGCCCCGGCGACGGCGATGGTCCCGGCGAACAGCAGGGCGGTCAGGACGAACACGGCGATCGTCACTCCGACGGGGAACGGCGCCCAGCGTCCGATGGCCGACACCACCTCCGGGATCCGCGCCGGGGTGAACGACACCCGGCGCGGCAACCAGTAGTAGGAGCAGATGGCAAGCAGGGCCGCGCCCTGCATGAGCAGCGCCCCGACCAGCAGGACCAGCGGTGCCAGCCGTTCACGTCCGGGCAGTGCCCGACGCAGGCCGAAGGCGGCCACGACCCCCAGCCCGACCAGACCGAGGTAGAGATACCGGCCCTGGACGGCGATCCCACGGGTGTACCGCTGGTACTCCGCCCAACTGCGCTGGCCGACCTCGAGGTACGCGAACGCCACCGGCAGCAGCAGGACCCCCATCGCGGCAGCTTGCGACGACCACCCGGCCCGCCCGGCCCGGCGGCGGCCGACGACCGCCGTCACGCAAAGCCCGACGATGGCGACCGTGGCAAGCACGATCGCGATCGGGGAAAGCTGCGGCGGCTCGAACATTCCGAGGCCACCCCAGAATCTCGAGATCATCGTGCGGAAGAAGTACCAGAACCAGGTCAGGAACGAGTCGGGGAGCAGCAGCGGCTCCCGCCTCGGCGGGTTGGTCGCCCAGCCGTTGGGCTGCACGGCGTCGTACAACAGGTAGTTACGAACCCACCACCAGCCACCGAGCGCGAGACCGAGGCCGACCGCGAGCACCGCGGGAATCCACGGCAGGGACGCGACCGCCGCCCGTAGCCGGCGCCACACACCTGCGCCGGGCCCCGCCGCAGCCGCATCACGCCGCCACCACCACCCGACCAGATACGCAGCGACGATCATCGCCGGTAGGGTGAGCGCGAACGCCTTGGACAGCAGCGCGAGCCCCAGCCACAGACCGGCCCATAGGGCGGTACGCCGCCGCAGGTCGCCGCGCAGCACCCCAGCCAGGACCACGGTGAGCCCGCCGGTGGTGAGCATGAGGATGCCGTCGTTGTTGAAGGTGGCGCCGACCCGGGTGAAACCGGGGATGGCCAGCGGCAGGGCTGCCGCCGCGAGCGCCGAGGGCTCGCCAAGACCGAAACGGCGGGCGGCGAGCCAGGCCAGCAGCGGCAGCGGCGCGACGACCAGGATGTTCAGCAGGCGCAGCACGAAGACCTGCTGGTCGTAGGCCCAGCCGCCGGAGCCGGGCAGGGCGCGCAGCAGGACCGCCCCGGCCGCGTAGATCAGTGGCGGATGCTGCACCATCTGGTTGGACAGGCGACCGTCGTCGACCGGCGTCGGGCCACCGAGGCCGTCGAAGGACTTTCGCTGGTCGCGCGGTGTCGGGGCGATCTCCGCGAACGGCTCGGCCCCACGCCGCTTCCCCCCCGACTGGAACATGTCCTGATAGCGGCCGCGATCGAAGTCGTCCGAGGTCGCCGCGACCCCGGTGGCGATCATCTTCTCGCCGGGGGCGGGCCAGCCGGCGCCGTGCTGCAGCCCGTAGACCATGTCGACATGCTGGGCCTCGTCGTAACCCGTCCAGGTGGGGTACACGAAGGCGTAGCTGAGCAGCATCGCCAAGTGGACCGCCGTGATGAGCACCAGCAGCAGCGGCCCTCGCCGCGCCCGGCGCGCGGGGCGAGGACTCGGCCCCACGTCCCGAGTCGCGGATGCCGGGGGCGGGTGCTCAGCCGGCCGG
>NZ_JANEZT010000358.1 GCF_025403405.1 Frankia tisae | reverse complement strand
GGGTCAACATCGTCTCGGGCCGGGACGAGCTCGCGGCGTACGGCGACAGCGAGGGGGACCAGGCTCAGCGCTATGCCCGCACCGGCGAGTTCATGCGGCTGGTCCGCCGGCTGTGGACCGAACAGGACGTCACCTACCGCGGCGAGTACTTCCAGGTGACCGGCTCGACCCTCGGCCCCCGGGTCCAGGCGGGCCCGGGCCGGCCCCACCCGAAGCTCTACTTCGGCGGGGCCTCCGCCGCGGCGGAGCGGGTCTCGGCCACCGAGGCGGATGTCCAGCTTTTCTGGGGTGAGCCGCTCGACGGCATCGCCGAACGCATCGCGCGCCTGCGGGAACTGAGTGGGAAGCTGGGCCGCGAGCACCCGCCGCTGGAGTTCGGGCTGCGCATCACCACCTTCGTCCGGGACAGCACCGAGCAGGCCTGGTCCGACGCGGAAGCCAAGGTCGCCGTCCTGGCGGCCCGCCAGGACGACCTCCCCGAGCGCCGTGGCCGCTTCCGCGCCGTGGGCCAGCGGCGGCTGCTCGACCTTCAGGCGCGCGGTGAGGTCCTGGACGACAATCTTTACACCGCGCCGGGCCGGATCGGCGGCGAGGGCGCCGGCACGACCTGGCTGGTCGGCTCGGCGGCGGATGTCGCGAAATCCCTGCGCCGGTACGCCGACCTGGGGATCACCCACTTCGTCCTGTCGGACACGCCCTATCTGCAGGAGATCGAGCGTCAGGGGAACCAGCTGTTGCCGCTACTCAGGACGCCCGGCTGACCAGCTCGCCGACCGGAGACAGGTGATTGCCCTCTGCGCGCGGGCCGGCGGCGCGGGCGGACTCGGGCAAGGACCAGAAAGATCTACGTCGACGAACTCCCACGGATCACCCGCTCTGGAGTTCGCCAACCTCGGGGTCAGTCGTATCGTCCATCGAGTCGATGATCAATAGCCGGCGTTCTCAGCGTCGAGCCACCCCACAAGATCGTAATCCGCGGCGAACCGGTACGTGTACTTTCCACCGTCAGCTGGGTCTTGCCGACCCCGCCCAGACCGTGCAGGGCGTTGATCGTCCACCACACTCCGTCGCCGTCTGTGCAGGCGATGCTGGAGGCGGTGCTCGCTCGGGCCGCCGGCCAGCACCGGTTACATGTCAGGGGCTTTGAAACACTTTTTCGACCAGGCCTATTGCCGTTGCGAGTCATGATGCATGAGTGAGCCTGCGTCTCGCAGCCGCCCCTGCCTGGAGGCGACCATCAGCTGCTCCTGCGCTCTGTACGTGCATGGCAACTCCGACATGACCGGCGCGGTTGCCGCCCTGTATGCAGCGACCCGGCCGGAGGGGGCGCGCCGAGCCACCTACATGCGTGATGAAAGTCTGACTCGCGACCAGGCGATCCGCGACCTGCAGGGGCTCAAAGCCGCCGGTCTGATCGAGGAAGCCGGCCACGGCCGCACTCAGCGCTACCTCGCCGCCGGTCCTGCCGCCCAGGCTGAACGCGCGGTCCGCGCCCCGATCATCGCCCAGCTGCTCCGCGACCCCTACGGCGCCGACTGATTCCCTTGGCCCGGAACCGCGTCAGTTTCCTGATCTGTTGAGCACCCCGACGGACGCGGGCTCAGGAAGTGGGCCAGAACGTGCCGTCATTGAGTTCGGCGAACCGTTGGTAGTAGTCGGGGGTGCCTTCAAAGACGACCTGCAGCTTGGGCCGTTGGGCGGGTAACTTGCGGTGTACGACGATCGCGGTCACAGATCGAGATCTGAGTGCCGTACGCCGAGAGCGTCGGCCAGCGCGCGGGACCGTTGTGTCTCGACCCGGAACGCCGTGCCGTCGGGATTGGCCTCGGCGACGTTGGTCCACAAGTCGGAGCTGACTCGGGTCGCCATGTCACGGTCGCCGCGAGCAGCCAGAACACAGCTGTTCAGGTAGTGGAACAGCCTCCACCCCAAGGTGCCGGCCCACACGGTGCTGGCGGCCGCCCGGCGGCGGTGCCATCGTCGCCGGCCTGTGCTTCGGCGCGTTCGTCCTGGCTGCCGCCGAACTGCTCGACGGACGGCGGGTCACCACGCACTGGCGGTTCGCTTCCCGGCTCGCCGCCGATCATCCGCTGGCGGCTGTCGACCCGGACGTGCTCTACGTCGACGAGGGTGACCTCGTCACCAGCGCGGACAGCGCCGCGGGAATCGACGCGTGCCTACATCTGCTGCGCCGGGCCCGCGGGTCCGGCGCCGCGAACACGGTCGCGCGTTCCCTCGTCGTCGCGCTGGACCGGCTGGGCGACGCCGAGCTCGATGTCGACGCGATGGCCGATGTGGGAGGCCCTTGCCCGCTCGCCGTGAACGGGCACGCCGGAAAGCCGAACATCCGCTCGGGCGGTCGGGCGGTCGGGCCCGTGCGTCAGGCGACGGACCGTGCCGGCCGTTCTATCTGCTCAACGCGGCCAGCGCCCTGTCGGCGTGCGTGTTCATGTTCAGCTCACTGCTGATGGCCTCGATGATGACCTGGTCCGTACCGATCACGAAGGTGGCGCGCTTGACCCGTAGCAGGTCGATCGGCCGCTTCACGCCAAATGCGCGCGACACGCTGCCGTCGGCGTCCGAAAGCAGCGGATAGTCGAAGGAGTGCTTGTCGGAGAACTCCTTCTGCTTGGCCACGGTGTCCGTGCTGATACCGACCCGCTGGGCGCCGACCTTGGCGAACTCCGCCGCGAGGTCCCGGAAATGACAGCTCTCCGCGGTGCAGCCCTTGGTCATCGCCGCCGGGTAGAAGAACAGGACGACCGGACCGTCGGCCAGGAGGGTGGAAAGCCTGCGAGGGGTGTTGACCTCGTCTGGCAGCTCGAAGTCCGGCACGGTGTCGCCGACATGCAGCATCTGTGCGCTCCTCACCTCGGGCTGGGCGACAGGCATCGGCCCGGCGTCCAGGGCCGTCGGAGCGACGGCTGATTTCGTACGCTATCCCGACCCGGTGACGCTCTGCACGAGAGGAGCGGTTGACGACGACCCGATCGGCGCGGCCCGGACGGGCGTTCAGACCGGTTCGAACTCTTCCCACCACCGGTAGAGGCTCACGGCGTTCGCCGTAGTGCCAGGTTTCCGCCTCGTCGAGCTCGTCGGAGCTGGACCACCTTCACCGGGCGCTTCACCGGGCCGGTCTCTTGAGACACCACCCGTCAGCGACACCGGCGGGCGTTGAGCCGGACGACCGGGCTGTCGGTCAGGCGCGCGAGCTCGCCGTACCACTCGACGATCTGCACCCAGTCGGTCTCCTCGGTGGTGGGCGCGTCGGCGTGGAGTGCCGCGATGGCGGCCTGGGCCTGGAACGCGCCGAGGCGGTCGCGGGCGAGGGCCGCCTGCAGGATCTCGACGCCCTGCGCGATCGACTCGGTGTCCCACCGGCGGCGGTCCTGCTCGGCGAGCGGCACCAGGCTGTCGTCGGGCGTGGTCCGGGCGGCGCGGCGCACGAGGATCCCGAGCACGCTGGGGGTGAGGCTGCAGAGCAGGGCCTCGTTCCCCGCCGCGGCTCCTGGCCGGGGGAGATGCTCTCATAACGGTTATGAGGACAGGCGTAACGAGTGCGGCCGCGCGCACGACGATGGTCGGTCGCGGTGCTGAGGGGACAGCCCGGTGAGAACCAGTCGCCTGGAGGCGTTCAGTGACGGTGTGCTGGCCATCATCATCACGATCATGGTTCTCGAGCTGAAGGTCCCCGAGGGGCACACGTTCGCGGACCTGTGGCACACCACCGGGAAGGGCCTGCTCAGTTACCTCCTCAGCTTCGTCTACGTCGGGATCTACTGGAACAACCACCATCACATGTTCCAGCTGGCCCGCCGGGTGACCGGGGGTGTTCTCTGGGCGAACCTCGGCCTGCTGTTCTGTCTGTCGCTGTTCCCGTTCACGACCGCCTGGATGGATGAGACGGACTACGCGCGCTTCCCGGTCGTCCTCTTCGGTGCGAACCTGCTGGCTGCGGCCTGCGCCTACGTCATGCTCCAATGGGTGGTCATCCGGGCGCACGGACCCGACTCCCAGCTCAGGCAGGCCGTCGGATGGGATCTCAAGGGCAAGATCTCGCCGCTGTTCTATCTCGCCGGAATACTGTCCGCGCTGTTCGTCGACACCCACGGCAAGCTCGGCGTCATTATCGGAACCGGCTGCTACACCATCGTCGCGCTGATCTGGATCGTCCCTGATCGCCGCATCGGCCGCGCCGTCCGCGAGTTCGGCTCCCCGGACTGACCTGCGGCAGGTGCAGGTGATGGCCGACCATCGAGCCTTTCCGCGGCGAGCGCGACGGTCTCGTGACCGTGGAGAAGCATGTCGTCGTGCCGGCGGCGGGCAGACAGGAGGTCGTCGAGATTGTCCCGGGCCCAGCTGCGGGCCGCTTCGACCAGTTGCAGCAACGTCCGACCAAGGGCGGTCAGACTGTATTCCACTCGGGGCGGGTTCTCGTCGAAGACGCTTCTGTTCAGCAGGCCGTTTCGCTCCATCGCGCGAAGGGTGTCGGTCAGGACCTTCGCGCTCACCGGGCCGAGCAGCTGCCTGAGCTCGGTGAACCGCCGTGGTCGGGCCTCGAGGCACAGGACGGCCATCGCGGTCCACTTGTCGCCGATCTGGATCGGGAAGGCGCTCATCGGGCAGGCCGGGTCGAATGTCGGGGCGTCTGCCGTCTTCTCCACTCCGCCCACGGTAGCCGGTCACGTTGCGGTAACCGGCCTACCGCCCCCTACCTTGGCCACCATGACAGGAACACAGCCCTTCGGGGCGGTATCCCGATCGGGCGCACCGGCGCGGGTCGTCGTGCTCGGTGCCGGTGGTCGCGCGGGACGCGCCGTCAGCCAGGAGTTCGTCAGCCGGGGGCATCGGGTGACCGGCGTGGTGCGCGACGCCCGTCGACACCGGTCGCTGGGAGATCTTGGTGTCGAGGTGGCCGAGGCGGATGCCACCCGCGGCGCCGATCTCGTCGACGTTCTGCGTGACGCCGACGTCATCGTGGTCGCGGTGACGCCCTTTTCGGCGCCGCCGCCCTCGTTCGACGGCTTTGACGAAGAATTCTACGAACATGTTGTTGCCGGTGTCGTCGGCGCCGCGCGGAAGTCGCCGGCCACCCGGCTGATCACGATCGGGTTGTTCGCCACGCTGACCATTGCCGACGGGCGCACGGTGATGGACGACCCCGCCGTCTTTCCCCCGTGGCTGTTGCCGTTCGCGCGGGCGCACGCCCGTGAACTGCCCGCGTTGCGCCGCCGCGCGTCCGACCTCGACTGGTTGGTCGTCACCCCACCGGCCGGGTTGCAGGCCGATGGCGCGGCCGGCGCGGCGGGCTATGTCCTCGTCGAACCGCCGCTCGACCGCGGCCTTGTCGAGGGCGTACTCGGCTATGACGAGCTCGCGCGGGCCATAGCGGACCAGGCCGAAACCCCGACCTTGCACCAGACCCAGGTGGCCGTGCTGCCCACGCCGGAGGCGACCACGCCGCAGGCGACCGCGGAGGAACGACAGCCGAAATCGAGTGATTGACCGTCGGCGTGACGGCGAGCAGGGATGATTGCGTCGACCGCGTCGGTGCTGAGCGGCAGGAAACCCGAGGAGGGCCGCCAGGTGTTCGAACGATTCACCGACAGCGCCCGGAGTGCCATCGTCTGCGCGCAGGAGGAGTCCAGGGCACTCGGCCACGACCGGATTGACGCGGAGCATCTCCTGCTCGGCCTGTTCTGCAAGGACGCCGGGCCGGCGGGTGCGGTGTTGGGTTCGTTCGGCCTCACCCTGGCCGACGCCCGGTCGGCGGTCGCGGCGGCTGTCGGCGCGAGTGAGCACCCGCCGCAACAACACATCCCGTTCGCTCCGCGCGCGAAGCGCGTCCTGGAGAAGTCGCTGCGGGAGGCTCAGCTGCTCAGCAACACCTTCGCCGGCCCCGGGCACCTTCTGCTCGGGCTGCTTGACGAGCACGAGGGTGTCGCCGCCGACATCCTCACCCGATTCGGCGTCGGCCCTGAGACAAGTCGCCGCCGAATTCTCGCAGCCATCGCCGCCACGCGGGAGGCTGCTCCGCCCGAGCCGCTTCGCCAGCCACGGGCCGCGATCGCCAGAGCCAACGCCCGGGCTCGTGAGATCGCCGTGCAGCTCGGCCAGGTGCGAGCGGCGAAGGACGCCGCCATCGACGCGGGCGACTTCGCCGCCGTGACCGCGGCGCGCGAACGCGAGAAGGCCCTGCTAGCGGAACACGCCCAGTTGATCACCGACCTGTAGCCCGGTGGCCGGGCCCCACCGGCGTCCGCCTCGCGGGAGTAGCCGCGGCGCGCGCTGCGATCGGCCTCCTCGACGCGGCAGCTGCCCGTGCGTCTTCCAGCGCATTCGGGTAGGACGCCTATCCGACCCTGGCGTTGAAGGCGGCCGCGCTCCTGCATTCCCTCGTCCGAAACCACCCACTGGTCGACGGCAACAAGCGCCTGGCCTGGCTCGCGGCTGTGGTGTTCCTCGACATCAACGACTACTCCACCGACCTCGTCGACGACGAAGCATTCGAGCTCGTCATGGAGGCGGCACAGGGGATCGTTGACATCCAGAAGACTGCCGATCGGCTGTGCGCGGTCCCGGCGTGATGATAATTGCAATCTTTTATCCGCCTTTACTGCTTGATGGCGAAATTCCGGTCTCAGGGTGCGGCAGCAGCGGGGTTCCCGCGAGGTGCGGGAGGCGGGATGGTGCGGGAGGCGGTTTCACCGTCGGCGGTGATGCGGTCGGTGGGCGCGCCGCAGGCGGGTC
>NZ_JANEZT010000357.1 GCF_025403405.1 Frankia tisae | reverse complement strand
CGTCTCGGCCTGCACCTGGCAGCGCCGGGCCCGGAAGATGTGCCGCAGCGCCTCGCCCTGCTCCGCCCACTGCCCGGGGGTCTGACCGGGCAGCAGTTCCACCCGCAGCACATCCACAGCCCGCGTGGAGTAGATCGTGCGGATACGCGGGAAGTACTCGTCGAACGTCACCTGGTCGCCGGTCGACATCGGCATGCGGATGGCCAGGTCGGTGTGGACCATCGCGGCGCGCCACCGCCAGCGGTAGATGAACGCGAGTCGGGTCCGGCCCCACAGCCAGCGGCCCAGCCAGGAGCACGACCGCGGGTGCACCCGCGCCCAGACCAGCACCACCACGACCAGCCCACCGGCGAGAACCGCCAGACCCACCGGGCCGAACCGGTGAACGAACAGCAGCAGCCCGACCACGACGGCGACCGCGACCCGGTGGCGGAAGGACCAGCGGGCAGCGAGCCACAGGCCCTTCCCGGCGACGGCGAGGAGCAGCATCCACAGCGGCACCCGCATCTTGTCGTTGCGGGTGGGAATGCGCGGCGACGCCTTGTCACCGCTGATTCTGGACATGACAAATACCACCTGTTTTCGAGCGCAAGGAACTACAGGGATATGCGAGTGGGGAAAGCGGCGGGCGGGCCCGGAGCGGAAACAGAAGGTCCGGGCCGCCGGCCGGAAGGGGAGGGTGGTGCTAGGCGGCGCGGTTCTCCACCACAGCCGCCGGATTCGCAATGTCAGTTGAAGAGTTCGCCGTTTCCTCGGCGTCGAAACGGTGGGCTTCGCAGGCGATCAGATAGTCGTTCACCGTGGCCAGCAGCGCGTACGCGAAATCGAGGTGGTCGGCATCCGGGGTGCCCTGCTTCGCTGACACGGTCAGCGACATCCCGCCGGCGTCGACGGCCAGGATCGGCCCGCGGTCCGGGTAGGTGTGGCAGGTCACCCGCCAGTCCCCGCCGACGGACAGGCACATCGACAGGTACGACGGCGTCCGTTCCTCGCCGCTCATGCCGCCACCGCCTGAGTCCGCCGGCCCGACTGGCCCACGGCGACCATCGCCGCCGCCCGAAACGCGAATCCCTGCCGCGGACGGGACCCGTTGGTGTCCACCCACGGCGTCACCGTCAAACCCTCGAACAGCACCGGCCGAAACGGCGTCCCCGGCATCACCTCCGGCGGAACCGGCTGCACCTCACCCGTGATCTTCACCTTCACCTCGGCCTGCCGGGCCGCCGGGTCCGCGTCCAGCACGCGGACGACCCAGACCCGCTCGCCGGTGTCCTTGTCTCGCGCCTGAACGTCCGGCAGGTTCGCCTTCACCTTGTCGTAGTCGTTCGACGCCTCCACCCCCAGCACAAACGCACCCGCCGGGAACACGTCCTCGAAACGCACCGGAATACGCGATGGCACCGCCATTGGCGATCATCCTCCGTGGGGTTCAGCCCCGCCGCCGGTGTTCCGGCCGCTGTCGGGCAGAACCCACTCTGAACCGCTCACTAACCGCTCGCCAAGTACTTTCGCACCCATGTATACGGGCGTGGTATGGAAAATATCCACTGACCGGCTGGAGTATCTGTTCAGTGTCACGCTAAATTTTGCGAGTGGCAAACAGACGGGGAGTTCCGCCATACACCGCCCGTGGGCGGGTGGAAGGCGAGGACTGGCAGGCCGTGGCCGACGCACTCAACGCGCGGATGGCCGCTCTGCGGATCGGACAGCAGGCGCTTGCCACCGCATCCGGGGTGTCGGTCGCGACGATACGGCAGCTCCAGCACGGAGCCCAGCGGCGCCGAGTCCAGAACGCCACGCTCACCGCCGTGGCCAGCGCGCTCGACTGGCCGCACGACCACCTCATCCGCGTCCTGCTCCAGGACCAGGACCAGGAGCGCGATGCGGCGGAACAGGCACCACCGGGGAGCGACTCTGCAAGCGCGGGCACCGACCACCAGATCCTCGCCGTCCTGCTCCGCATCGAGCAGCGGCTCACCGACCTCGCGGAACGCATCGTGCCCGGGGTCGGCCGCGCCGGGGAACAGGCCAACGACAACGGGCCGGACCCGGCGAAGTAGTACCCGCCGAGACCGGCCCGTTCCCGATCGGAAACCGTTCGATGTGCTCAGCTCACGAGACCGGTGGGACACCGAGGGCGTGCAGGATGGCCCGGCGGACCAATTCGAGCGCCTCCACCTGACCGGCCTGGAACGCGGCGCGTTCCCCACCGGTCATCCACCGCGAGTCTGGTCGGCATGGATGGAGGTCAAGGGCCTTCCGCAGCGCGGCGCCTGCGCAGCCCCGTCGAGACGGCCCCGGATCGTCGTTGTCGATGTCGCCGGCCAGCTCGGCCGGTGCGCGGTAGACGAGCACGGTATCCACGTCGCCGTAGGACTCGGTGAAGGTCAGCCCGGCCGGCATCCGGGCCACCGCCCGGAGGATGTCCGCGGAGTCCGAGCCCGGCTGAATGATCACCGCCCATTCCGCGGCGCCCCACGGCAGCAGCGCGACGGCAGGCGGATGACCTTGGTCGCCCTGTGCGCCATTGGCGGTGACCGGAGCAGCGGACCTTGACCGATCAGGCGAAACAGACGAGGTCATGCACGCCGCCGATGACGGGTCGGGAAGCGGGCCACCATGTCGTCGAGAGGTAGCCGGGCGCCGGCCGGTGGGCGCAGCTCCTCGGGGACGACGAACCGCAGCGGAGTCACCTGGTAGTCGTCCGTCCACCGCTCACGGATCACGAGGAGGTCAGCCGCGGTGGCCGTGTCGAAGGAGATCAGCGTGTCGCGTACCCGCCGTTCCTCGCCAGGCTCGAAACGGACGAGGCCGAACAGCGGCCTGCCTGGGTCTTCACCGCCACCTGCATCGAATGTGATCACGATCTGCCCTCCCGTGCTCGGCGACGTGCAGTGGATGCCAGGAGCCGCCGGGGGTGAGCGCCACCAGGCGGAACCGGTGCTCATCCACCGTCCAGCCGGGACAGTTGTCACGGAAGGCCGCCGGACGTATACGCCCAGACTTCCGATCTATACGGAGACCGGATATGCTGCCTCGCAGTCGATCGAGGACAGACGGTCCTGTTCCTACCGTCCGGAGGCGCTTGTGGTGTCCGTCCGCCGCCCCCTCCCGCAGGCTCCGGCCGATCTGTGGGACCGGCCCGACATGTCCGAGGCGCTCGCCCGCCGCGACATCGGCGCGGTCTTCAAGATCTTTCGCCAGTGGACCGGAGCGACGCAGACGCAGATAGCCGCCGCCTGCGAGGTCCCGCAGTCGCATGTGAGTGAGATCCAGAACGGCCGCCGCCAGGTCACCAGCCTGGAGATCTTCGAGCGGATCGCCGACGGGATCGGTATCCCGCGGGCACGCATCGGTCTGGCCGACAAGCCGGGCAGCGTTCCGGAGCCGCGATCCGGACCCGCCGGCGGGCCGGCCGCGGAGGTACCCGCCGAGATGGTGCGGGTCTACCCGAGCCGCACCGCCGTACCGGGCGATCTGTGGCGGGCCCTGTTCGCCGAAGCGACACATCAGGTCGATGTCCTCGTGATCGCCGGCCTGTTCCTGCCCGACGGACACGCCGACTTCACAACCATCCTGCGGCGCAAGGCCGCAAGCGGAGTGAAGATCCGCTACGCGCTCGGGAACCCAGAATCTCCCGCCATCGCCCTGCGCGGGGACGAGGAGGGCATCGGAGACGGCCTGGCCGCCCGGACCCGGATCACCCTCACCTACCTCGCCCCCCTGCGGGACGCCCCCGGGATCGATCTACGCCTGCACAGCACCACGCTCTACAACTCGATCTACCGGTTCGACGGCGACATGCTTGTGAACACCCACGTCTACGGTGCCCCCGCCGCCCACTCGCCCGTCCTGCACCTGCGCGAGCAGCCCGGCGGGCTGTTCGACCACTACGCGGCGAGCTTCGAGCGGGTCTGGGCCACCACCGAAGGAGCCTGATACCCCGTGGCGCGGATCGACTACTTCAACGACCCGAACGCTCCCAAGGCGAACAGCGTCGTCCCCTCGGTCACGGCCGTGGTCGTCGACGCCTCCGACCGGATTCTGATGGTCCACAAGACCGACAACGACCTGTGGGCGCTCCCCGGCGGCGGCATGGACCTTGGCGAGTCCATCACCGACGCCGCCGTCCGGGAGACGAAAGAGGAAACCGGCATCGATATCGAGGTCACCGGCCTGATCGGCGTCTACACGAACCCGCGGCACGTCCTGGCCTACGACGACGGCGAGGTCCGCCAGCAGTTCTCGCTCTGCTTCACGACCCGCCTACTTGGCGGCGAGCTGCGGACGTCCAGCGAGACGAAGGAGGTCAAATGGGTCGCCCCAGCCGACCTCGACGGGCTGAACATCCACCCGTCGATGCGACTGCGGATCGATCACTACCTGGAGCACCGGGCGACGCCCTACCTTGGCTGAACTAGCGCCAGCCGGGACGAGGTCCGATCCACCGACGCCTGTAGGTCGGGCCGAGCCCGACTGATCGACCGGTGGACGATTGATCCTTCCCCATAGCGGGAGAGGATCTCCGCGATGCGGTCGGGGAAGCTGAACCGCTGACCCTGCGGACCGGTCGTCATGTCCGCCGTGCACAGCGCGTCCATCACGGGCGAGACTTCCAGCTCCCAGGCGGACAGCTCCGCCGTCAGCCCCCGTTCCTCGGCTTCGTACCGGGCGCACGAGTGGTGCGCGACCAGGGCGCACAGCCGTTCCGAAGCGTCCTGGGCTTCGAGGAACCGCGCACCGTCGACCGGATGGAACCGCAGGTGGCCGATCGGCGGCGCATAGCCGATGTCATGCAGCCAGGCCGCCGCCACCAGCAGATCCCGATCTTCCGGGTCGACTGCTGCCGAAACCTCGCGAGCAGCAGCGGCCACCGCCTGCACATGCCGCCATCGATCCCCCAACGGGGTCAGAAGCCCGCTCGCCAACCGCTCAGCAGCCGCTACCTCCACCAGATCACCGTACGGCGCCCGACCCCAGGCCGTCAGCGAGTGCCGCAGACTGCCGAATCCCCCGTTTTAGGATCAAGCCGCGGTGCGGGCCCGCGCCGCGCGACGGCTGCGCGCGGCCGTAAACGGCCGTGCTCGCCGGTGCGTCGCCAGCCCGCACCGCGCAGATGATCCCCCGGATGTTCGAGAAGCGCCACGGTCGGCAGCGTGGGGGGAGGGCAGCCATGGCACGACAAGCCCGACCGGGACGTGCCGCCGCGCACGCCGGGTGGCAGAACAACGAGTAGGGGGCATGCCAGCGCACAGCCGGGAGACCGAACCAGGGCGCTTCGCTCCCCGGACAGCCTGACCCGCGCGGCCTGCCAGCGGCGAGACTTTCCGTGGTTACCCGTCGAGAGAGTTTCGAGCAGCTTCAAGGTTGCCGCGGATAGTCGTGACACTTGGGTGGTCGGGGCCGTAGACGGCTTCGGCGATGGTCAGGGCGCGTTGGAACAGCGGCAGCGCCTCCCCGGCCCGGCCCAGGTCTTGCAGTGCCGAGGCCAGGTTGTTCAGGCGGGTGGAGACCGTGGGGTGGTCGGGGCCGTAGACGGCTTCGTCGATGGTCAGGGCGCGTTGGAACAGCGGCAGCGCCTCCCCGGCCCGGCCCAGGTCTTGCAGTGCCAAGGCCAGGTTGTTCAGGCGGGTGGAGACCTCGGGGTGGTCGGGGCCGTAGACGGCTTCGTCGATGGTCAGGGCGCGTTGGAACAGCGGCAGCGCCTCCCCGGCCCGGCCCAGGTCTTGCAGTGCCGAGGCCAGGTTGTTCAGGTCGGTGGAGACCTCGGGGTGGTCGGGGCCGTAGACGGCTTCGTCGATGGTCAGGGCGCGTTGGAACAGCGGCAGCGCCTCCCCGGCCCGGCCCAGGTCTTGCAGTGCCAAGGCCAGGTTGTTCAGGTCGGTGGAGACCTCGGGGTGGTCGGGGCCGTAGACGGCTTCGTCGATGGTCAGGGCGCGTTGGAACAGCGGCAGCGCCTCACCGGCCCGGCCGTGTTCCTGAAGATAGGTCGCGGCCCGGTCGCACAACCACACCAGATCATCGACGTCGTTCGGCACATCCGCCTCGGACGTACTCGGCGCGCTGTCCGGATCAGGCATCTGGCCGACAACCGTACGCACGTGGGGGAGCCGATCCCGCCATCGTGGCCATCCCTGCGGAGAACGCACAATGTCACCGGGCAGGTCCGCGCGCAGCAGCCGCAGCAGCACCGCCAGCACCGCCGACCGCCGTGCCTCGGAGGTCCGCCGGCGGGTCGTGGCCTGTATCAGCCGATGCACCACCACCGTGCGCGTGTCCCGGCTGGCCAGGCCGTAGCCGACCAGCGCCCCGACGGTCCGCGTCCACGCCAGACGGTCCACTACCACCTGCGACAGGGCGCCCTCGCCGAGCAGCTCCGACCGGTCGACGAGCAGATCCAACGGCACCGGCTCCGGACCGCAGAACGCCAGCAGCTCCAGCAGTTCCACCGCAGCCGGCTCCGCGACGGCGAGCCGGCTGACCGACAACTCCCACAGCGTCGCCACCGTCACCCCGGCCCGCCCCACCACCTCCCCAAACTCGATCACCTCGTCTAGCCGGTCCGCGAGCAGCCCGGCGAACTCGGCGGCCGGGGTACCGGTCTGCTCACAGAACCCCGCAGCCTGCTCCACCGCCAAAGCCAGATCACCCAGCAGATCGGCGATCCGATCCGCGGTGTCGGCGTCCATGTCAGGAACCCGGCCCGACAGCAGCGCCACCGACTCCACCCGGGCCAACGTCGGGACCTGCACCACCGCCCCCAGCC
>NZ_JANEZT010000356.1 GCF_025403405.1 Frankia tisae | reverse complement strand
GGATCTGGCCGCGGCCGAACTCACCTGCCGCCGGCTCGGACCCGCCCCCACCGGCCTCGTCATCGTCGACGACGACCAGGCCGACGCCTACACCCTGCCCGGACTCACCGGCCGGATCGTCGTGTCCACCGCGATGCTGCGCGCGCTCCCCGTCGACGAACGCCGCGTGCTCCTCGCCCACGAACACTCCCACCTGCACCACCGCCACCACGCCTACACCCAGCTCGCCGACCTCGCCGCCGCCGCCAACCCACTGCTGCGGACCTCCGCCGCCGCTGTCCGGCTCGCCGTCGAACGCTGGGCCGACGAAGACGCCGCCGCGACCAGCGACAACCGCGCGGTCGCCGTCCGGGCCCTCGCCCGCGCCGGCCTCGCCCGTGCCGGCCTCGCCCGTGCCGGCCTCGCCCGTGCCGGCACAGTGACCATGCCGACCGCGGCGCTCGGCGCCGTGCACACCGACCTCGCCCACCGGGCACGGGCACTGCGGGAGCCACCGCCGAAACCGCGTCCCGCCCTGGCCCTCACGCTCGCCGCGCTCATCCTGGCCACCGCAGCCGCCGCCGTCGACACCTCCCACGCGACCGAACACCGGTTTGAACGCGCGCAGGCGACGTTCGCGCACCAGACCTGACCGGTCGCAGTGCAAGGGGTGGGACCGGAATACGAGCGAAACGTGCCACATGCCAGCGGCCTGTACGTCACAGGCACGAACCGGTGTCGTAGGCGGCGGCGAGGACGTCCGCCGACTCGAAGAGACGACAACGCGGACACTGAGGCTGTTTCATAGGTGTTCGCTCATGAAACACCCGCCTGCCCGGCGGCCCACCTGCGGCGATCATGTTTCATGAGTCGTTGCAAACGGCTAGACGTCTGGAACACCCTCGCCAAGCGGCTCGTCATCACCACCGGCACGAAGAAGGGACAGCCAGGACCAGGCCGTGGGCGGTGAGGTGGTCGGCGAGCGCGGTGAGTTCGGCGGCGTCGCGGCCGAGCCGCTTCATCTCGTACACGGTGAAGATGACCCGGCAGTGCGGGGCGTGTGCCTTGACCTCCCGTGCCGTCCTCAGCGCCTCTTCGAACCGGGGGCGGACTCGCACCCGGGTGCTGATCTTCTCGCTGAAGATCTTGTCCCTCGGGATGCCGTGCTTACTGAGGGCGTCGAGCTGGGAGTCGAGTTCCTGCCCGAGGGTCGAGCAGCGGGCGTAGCCGATGCGGATGTCCGCGCTCGGCAGGTCCGGGTTGATCGGTGCCGGGGGCGGGGTGCCCGGCCGCCATGGCCGGCCCGGTCCGCGGTCGGCCGGGGTCGGCACGCGCAGCGCCTTCTTCAGCCGGGGCACCATCGTGAAACGGCGGGTGTGGTAGGCGGAGGCGACCGCGCCGCCGCGCGAGCGGCACGGCGAGCCGGGCTGCGCATCGCACTTCGGACAGGCGTGCTGTTCGACGTCGCCCGCGTCCGAGCGGTCGCCCGCGTCCGAGCGGTCGGTCGCGGAAGGCTGCTGAGGGTCTGTCATGGGCCGGATTTTCGCACCATGCAAGTCTCAGAAGGGGGTCCGTTCCGCTTGTGAGTGAGAACGTGTTCTGAGAACGAATCCGGGTTCGGCGGGGGTCTGGAACCCCGCGATTAGAGTGCGGTGAGAAGGGTGTGGATGTCTGTCGTCACAGACAGATCATCGACACCCTTCTCCGTTGCCCCGGCCAACCATGCCGTTGCTCGGTACACGTGACCGGTACACCTGTCCGGTAGTCACGTGTACAGAGCTACCCGTACGTGCTGGGCCGGGAGTGGGGACTTACTCGTCTAGATCGTTCTCCTCAGACGCTCGTGTATCCGCCGTCGATGAACCACTCGGCGCCGTTGACGTGCGTAGCGGTGTCCGAGGCCAGGAGCAGAGCCGCCGACGCGACATCGTCCGGGTCGCCGAGCCGCCCTGCCGGTAGCACGCTCTCCATCATCTTGACGAAGTCGTCCTGCTGGTCCTCGGGGACGATACCGAGCAGGCCGGGGGTCCGGACCGCCCCCGGGCTCAGCACGTTGACCCGGAAACCGTTCTCCCGAGTGTTGAGCGTCCAGCTGCGGGCGAAGTTACGCAGCGCCGCCTTGGTCGCGCCGTAGACCTCCATGCCCCGGCTAGGACGCGTGGACGTGCTCGACCCGATGAGGATCACCGAAGCCCCCTGCGACAGAAGGGGCATCGCCTTCTGCACCCCGAAGACCGCGCCCTTCACGTTCGTGGCGAACATGCTGTCGAACTGTTCCTCGGTGATGTCCCCGAGCACGGCCGGCACCGCGCCGCCCGCGTTGGCCACCAGGACGTCGATCCGGCCCGACCGCTGCCTGATGACCTCGTACAGGGCGTCGAGCTCGGCCAGGTTCCCCACGTCACACCGCACCCCGACGGCCTGCGGCCCGAGCTCCGCGGCCGCTGCGTCTATCTGGGCCTGACGGCGGCCGGTGATGAAGACCAGCGCACCCTCGGCGACGAATCGCCGGGCGATGGCCAGCCCGATCCCGCTCGTCCCACCGGTGACCACGGCCACCTTGCTGTCCAGAAGTCCACTCATCGCCTGATCACTCACTCTCGTCGAAGCCTCGCCCTTGGATGAAGTTCTTGACTGCATCGTCCATAACGTAGAGGCTTATGGACGATGTAGTCAAGAACGCTTAGACTGGCGCAGTGGCGAGGCCGAGAGAGTTCGACGAGGAGAGCGTGCTGGACGCAGCCCGCGACCAGTTCTGGATGACCGGCTACGCGGGCACCAGCATGGATGCGATCGCGGCCGCCACCGGCCTGGGCAAGGGCAGCCTGTACGGGGCGTTCGGCGGCAAGCGCAAGCTCTTCCATCGGGTGTACGACGATCACTGCAACGCGACAATCGACTCAGCTAACCGCCATCTGAGCGGTGACGACGAGCAGGCGTTCGAGCGACTCACCGCCTATCTGCTGGGCCACGCAACCGCCTGCGCCGAGCGCCGCCAACACGGCTGCCTGGTGGCCAAGGCCACGGCCGAGCTGACCGAGCACGACGAGGTGGTCGCGGCTCGCTCGCTGATAACCTTCGAGAACGTCCAGCTGGCCCTCACCGGCAACCTCGAGGCCTGTCAGCGCAACGGCGACATCAACCCCGCTGCCGATGCGCAGCAACTCGCCGGACTGCTGCTGGCCGTTCACCGCGGCATCGAGGCCCTCGGCAAAGCCGGGACCGACGAGAGCACCCTGCGCAGCATTACCGAGACGGCCCTGGCCGCTCTTCCGCGTCCACCCCGGTAGCGTTCCTCGCGGACCTGTTCACGCTGCGCCGCGTTCCGGCTGAGGCGTTCGGGTTGTTCATCAGCGTCAACCTGGTGTTCGCCGCAGCCGTCGGCGTACTCAGGTCGCCCGGGTCCTGGTCCACGACGAGGAGGTCCGCCACCTCTACATAACAGCCGTGACCTCCAGTGTCTGCGCCGTCGACTGGACGACCGCAGGCCGGATCGCCTCCCAGCCCACCGCCTACGGTCACCGAGCGGACTTCCTCGCCACCCGCTTCGCGAGGGAGGCCCTCAACCCCCGGGACTCTGGCGCCCGCTGGTGCTCCTCGGTCATGCTGCGGGAGCTGAGCCCCATGATCGGACGGAGTCCCACGTGATCGTCTTTGAAGTCCCCTCCGGGGAGCTCAACCGCCGGGAACCACCGGCAGCCGCAGTTCCCGGTAGGCGCGGCAGTTCGGCCCCAGCACGGTCCGGGCGAAGTCCAGGACCGCTGCCGTCAGCGCCTTGGTGATCTGCGGAGTGCTCGGCGGGCCGTAGCCGTTCGCCCGGTTCTGCGCGACCTGGTCAGCGGCGTCGTCATCGGTGGCTACGGCCCGGCCGACCTTCTCCTTGGTCGGCGTCAGCCGGGCAGCCATCTCGGTGACCGAGGCCAGGACCTCGTCCGTGCGGCCTTCCTTGCCCATCTTCTCCTCGGCGGCGATGGCGCCCTGGATGTGCTTGGCCGCCCACCAACGCCACTCGGTGGCCAGCGGCGCGGGCATGTCCGCGGGCAGGACGATGGCGTCCCAGCAGCTTCCCCGCCCGGTCGGCCGCTGCCTTCGCGGCGGCCGACAGCTCCGCCTTCAGCCGTGGTTCGTTCTCCTGCCACCAGCGGTTCTGGCAATCCCAGCACCGTGGCGTCAGCCCGCCGTTGCGCTCCTGCAACCACGTCGCCGCGACCTGCGGATACGCCTCGGCCAGCGACACACCTAACGAACGCGCCACAACACCCCTCCCCGGCCCGACGCCTCACCATGCAGACCCGGGCCCACCGTCCGCGTGCTCAGTGCGCCGCGCGCACCGCCGAGACCAGTCCGCCGGTGCCCTCGTCCTGCTGCGATGGAGTGAGCACCGGATGCCCGTAGGCCTCGGCGCGTTCACGCAGGGTGAAGGTCTCCGCCTCCCAGCCGAGGCCGTCCAGCCAGCCGACCGGGTCCTGCGGCATCTCCGAGACCCACATCGACGCTGCCGATCCCGCGGCGGCGTCCCCGCGGAAGCGTTCGACCACACCGCGCGTGCCCAGTGTCAGGCCCATCCTGCTGCCTGTAGCGGACAGCGCGCCGACCCGTTCGAGCAGCGACTGCACCGCGTCCTCGGGCAGATAGATCAGCAGTCCCTCGGCGATCCACACCGTCGGCTGCGCCGGATCGTGCCCGGCTGCGGCCAGGGCGCCGGGCCAGTCCTCGCGCAGGTCGACCGGGACGGTGATCCGCTCGCAGCGCGCAACGGCCCGCTCCTGACGCAGCACCGAGGCCTTGAAGCCCAGCGGTTCGGCCGTGTCGACTTCGAACAGCCGGGTCCCCGCAGGCCAGTCCATCCGGAAGGCCCTGCTGTCCATCCCGGCTCCGAGCAGCACGACCTGCCGGACGCCGGACGCGACCGCCCGGTCCAGCAGGTCGTCCAGGAACTTCGTCCGGATGACGATCGAGAAGGCAACCCCGAGCCAGCGCTGCCGCGCCGCCTCGTCCGCGTGCGGGGGCGGCGGCGTCCCGGGGCCTCTCCCGCCGGCCGTGGCGAAGGCCAGCGCCAGCGGGTCCCGGAACAGCGGCTGCTCGCGTGCCGTCTCCATCGCCCTCACCCGGGCCACGCCCACGGCTGTGGCCCACACCCCGGACGGCTCGACCCGGCCCGCCGCATCAGTCATGCGTTCAGCCTAGGCCGCCGGGGCGTCACACCGGCGCGGTGGGAAACAGCGTTCCGGGGGCCAGGTTCAACCTAATGGCGACGACGTCCTTGGGCGGGGTGAGGTCCAAGTACCAGTTGCCGAAGCGGCGTATGGTGCGCATGATCAGTGGGCTGACGGTGGCCAGGTCGTCGGGGTCCACCTATCCTGTCCGGATGCAGGACTCCACGGCGGGTCACGAACGTCCGGTGCGCGGCTTCGAGCTGATCTGCGAGATCGAGCCGCCGACCCGGCCGGACCTGACCCACGCCCGCCACCAGATCGGCGTCCTGAGCCCCGTCACCGACGCGTTCCTGATCCCCGACAACCACATCGGACGCGCGACGGTGTCGAGCATCGCCGTCGCCCACGAGGTGCAGACGATGGGGGGACGCAGCATCGCCTGCGTGAACTCCCGCGACCGTAACCTGCTCGGCTTCCGCCGCGACCTGCTCACCGCCGCGGCCTACGGCGTCGAGGAGTTCCTGTTCGTCCACGGCGACAAACCCACCGCCGGGAACCGGACCAGCGACCTGACCGTGCGCGCGATGATGGACGAGGCCCGCGCGGCCAGCGAGAATCCGGTCTTCGCGGACATGCCGGCGTTCCGGGTCGGCGCCGCGGCCGGCCTACGTCCCCTGCCCGCATGGAAACGAGCGGCCGACTTCCTGTTCGTACAGGTCAGCTACTCGGTGGACGCCCTGCTGCGCTGGCGCGACGCCCATCCGGTCGAACTACCAGTCCACGCCGGCGTCATGGTCCTCGCGAGCGCCGGGATGGCCCGCCGCCTCGCCGCGACCATCCCCGACATCGACATCCCCGACGACCTCGTCGAAGCAGTCGAACGGGACCAGGCGGCCGGGGTCGAAGCGGCCTGCGACCAGGTGCTACGACTACGCGACAGCGGCGCCTTCGCCGGTGTGCACCTCGTCCCGGTCAGCCGCTACCGCCAGGTCGCCACCCGACTTGAGGACCTTCTCTAACCCCCCGGGCCGTTTCTCGCAGGTCCTTGGTACCCCCCGGCCGGATAGGGCGGCCGTAACCCCCCGCTGAAAGCGGTCAGGGAACGGGGGCGGGCGATCGCTGGGCCCAGCGCCGGTGGCGATCCGTCCCGCGCGCGGCGGCGATCTTCCTGCCGCCCCGGGTGTCTGACAGGAGGCCAGTACCGCCCGCGGACGACCTCCTGGCGCTCAGTGGGTCCGCGCGAACCGCGGATACGCCGTCCGCTCGATCGATGCCACCGGCCACCCCGCACCGCACCACCCCGCACCGCACCGCCGACAGTGACCGGGAGGCTACCGGGCGACCCGGAGCCGCACGCCACCGGGCTACGACCGCGCGTTGCCCCTTTCTGCCGTATCTCGGTGGCCCCCCTTCGGCAGTGCGCTCAGCCGGTTCGGCGGAATCTGCTCGATCTGCACCTTCCCCGTCCGGTTCGCTGAGACGCGGGCAGATCCAGCGAGACGGGACAGCCGGCCCGGTCATCGCCGGCGACATGTTCCCTCCCGTCCCTCGGCGCCGCCCCGATCCTGACGCCCGATAACCCTCCCTTCCCGGGCGTCAGGATCGGGACACGGCGGGCGTCCCGTATCGTCGTTCCGTTCCGTGGTATAACGATCCGAGTTAACGTTTCATCGATGGCGATGATACGAAAATGACGATACGAGACGGAATGAGGGAACGTGATGAGCCGGGTGCCCCGCCCCCCTCGGC
>NZ_JANEZT010000355.1 GCF_025403405.1 Frankia tisae | reverse complement strand
GGTGGGGGCGGCGAACACGCCCGGCGCCCAGCCGCGCAGGCGCCGGACCGCGCGGGCCGTGGGGCGGCCGGGCTCGGGGGTGCGCTGGATCGGTGTGACGAAGCTGACCGCCGGCCGCGGCGAGGGCAGCCCGGCCATCGTCTGGCTGTCGTGAAAGTCGCCGTCGCGCAGCCGGTCGCCGGCCTGCGACGAGTGGGGCGTCGGGGTGAACGTGGGCAGGTGGACGAAGGCCATGGGATCGATGGGTGGCGGGTTCCAGGCCTCGCGCAGCAGCCGGCGGGTTCCCGTGGCCGGATCGTCGGTGGGCCCGATCAGCCCGCGCAGCAGATCATCCGCGCTGGGCCGCCCGGCGGGTTCCTTCACCAGCGCCGCGATCACCGCGGACCGCAGCTCGACGGGCACGTCATCGGTGTCGGCCTCGCTGTGCACGACCCGGTAGAGCAGCGCGTCGGCGCGGCCGGTGCCGAACGGGGGCCGGCCGGTCGCCGCGTAGAGCACGGTCAGGCCCCAGGCGAAGACGTCGGCCGCGGGGCCGACCTCGCCGTGCCCGGTGACCTGCTCGGGCGCCATGTAGCCGGGGCTGCCGAGCAGGACCCCGGTGCGGGTCGCGCCCGTGGCGTCGACCGCCGCCGCGATCCCGAAGTCGATCACCTTGGGGCCGTCACCGCTGAGGATGACGTTGCCGGGTTTGAGATCACGGTGGACGATGCCGGCGCCGTGGATCGCGCTCAGCGCCTCCGCGAGGCCGGCGGCGAGCGCCACGACGACCGGCGTGTCCATGGCGCCTCGGGTGGCGATGGTCTCGGCGAGGCTCTGTCCGGGGATGAGCTCGGTGGCCATCCACGGGTCCTCGGCGTCGGGGTCGGCGTCGACCAGCCGGGCGGTGCAGGCGCCGCCCACCGCGCGGGCCGCCTCGATCTCCCGGCGAAAACGCGAGCGGAACTCCGGCTCGGCGGCGAAGTCCGACCGGATCACCTTCAGCGCGACCAACTGCCCGGTGTCGTCGTCCTCGCCGAGGTACACGATGCCCATCCCGCCGGAGCCGAGCCGCGCGGTCAGCGCGAACCGGGCGACCCGCTCCGGGTCACCCGAGCGCAGCGGCCTCGGCGGCACCACGCCCCTCCTTACGTCGTTCTTTCCACCATCCGCGATCGTCAGCCCACCCGCCGGACGCCTAAGGCTCCGCCCGGCTCCGGCCCCCTCCGACCGGGGCCGAAGGCCCCGCCGCCGGTGTCACCCCACGGTGCCCGCGGAACCTGTGGTGGGGATGTGCGACGGTCGGGCCGCGCGTCCCATGTCCTCATCAGACGACTCCGGGCGCCGGGGAAGTTCCGCCGCCAGATGTGGCGGGGATCGCCGCCGGGTGACGGAACTCGCGACCGCGGTGGCATGCCGGGTGGTGTCAGCGGAGGGTCGGCTGTTCGCGCGGCCGGCCCCGCAAGCGCTGGCCTGGGCCCGGCCGCTCGCCACCGCCAAAGCACTCGCCACCGCCAAAGCAATGGGCAAAGTGCGCAGGCAGGGCAGTACCCGGCCCCGGTGCCTTCACCGGAAGCGGCGGCAGGTATGCCCCCGGAGGCGGAACGGTTCGCTGCGGTGTCACAAATCGGACTGTACCGATGGAACCACAGCTACCCGGCCATTCGACTCCCCGGACACCCACCTATCGGTTACCCCAACCGGCCACCTCTCCAGGCGGCCCCCTCAGTCCTTCCGCCGAAAACGCCCCCTACCGCGGCGGAGAAGCCGGTGGAGCTTCCCCGGGAGCTTCTCCGCCGCGGGCACCTTCAGCTTTCGGGGACGACCCGCCGAGCCCTCACGAGAATGACTCGATCAACGAGTTCAACCTGTTCCTCGACGGCGGCAGGCACCTTCGGCGACGGGACGTGGCCGGCCTCGCCGGCGGAGCCGCCGCGCACGACGAAGATTCTTCTATTCCGACCCGCCGCGGCCCCCGGGATGCCCGAACCGGTGATTCCCGCACAGGCGGTCCGACCCAGTCGGTGAATGGCCTTCGTTTCTGCCACGAAACCTCCCAGATCAAAGTTGCACTCAAACTTAACATGACAACGGGAGAACGACAAACGCCCACCCGATCGGCTCCGGCGAATGTGAGGCGGTTAATAATCACCGACGCCGACCACGCCCCGGTTCCCCGCCGGCAGAATTCCGCTGCCACGCTCTTGCCGGCGGTAAAACACGAGGTCCACGGGGTTTACGGCGGCCCGGGCGCGCGGCCCGCACCAGGTGTCGGGCCTCGGCCGAGCGCGGCACCGAAAGCGCTGCGGCAGGTGCTCGGGCCCCCACCGCGGTGGGGAGTACAAACGACGCCCGAACGACACCCGGCACAAGGGGCACCCACCGCACGGGCTTGACCACCCCACCAGCGCCACCCTGGGCTACGCCCACACCCCACCAGCCCTAGCGGCGAACACCTGGTGCCGCCGGAGCCAGCACGTCGCATTCGCCCTGGACCGATGGCCCGTTCGGGCGCCGCGTGGCCGGTCCCGGCGGCCGCTCCGAACTGGAGCGGGCCGTCCGTCCCGCCCGACACGGCCGGACGGCCCGGGTCACCCCGGCGGGGGGAAGGCCAATGCCCGCGGTTCCCCCTGCGCGGACGCCGCCCGGTTCGGCCTTTCCGCCGCACGCCCCGCCGGGTGGGCGCGCGGGATGTCGTCGATCTCGATGGCCATCCGATGCTCGTGAACACGCGCGCCGGCGCCGCCGGAAAGCAGCACCGCGAAGTCGCTTCTGGTTCGGCTTCGGCGGCGCTTTCGCCGGCGAGCCGGATCAGGATCTCCGGCGCCTCCCACGCTCCGCCTGGGCCCCGTGGTTCAGCCTCTCGAACGGTCGGGCGTCTCGGCCGGCAAGCCGGTAATCGCCCTGTCGTCGCCCCGCCGTCGCCATGCCACCGCCATGCCACCGCCGTGCCGTCGTCGCCGCGCTGTTACTTTCGCCGCAGCCGGGTTCGAGGCGGAGACGGGTATACCAGCGCCGGCGACGCGAGAAGGTCGCGCATCGCCAATCGCTGAGACCGGCGGCCGGATCTCGGCGTCGATCAGGTATGCCCGCCCTCGCCGCTCGTCGACCTTCGGCGGTTACCCGGAACAAGATCGGCACGATCAACAATGGCGAACCGGCACTCACCCGACGCCCGCTGCATCAGCGGCCGTCCGCGCGGGAGTAATGGTTTTCCTGTTCGGCGTCCTACCGGCCGCGGGCCGCCTTCCGTAGGTGGCGCAGCTCGCGGCGCAGCCGGATCTGCGGAATCACCCCGATGAGCAGGCCGATGACCAGCCCCGCAGCGGCCGAGGCGGCCAGCGCGGCGGCGACCGACATCCGCTGCGTGGAGCCGAACAACCAGATACTCACCCGTGCGTCGTTCTTGACCACGAACACGACGACGAGGATCGCGATGACCAGCACCACCACGGTGATCGCGTACGTGGTGTAGGCGACCCCGCGCCGTGACGGCGGCCCATCGGCCGGCGCGCCGGGTGCCGTCGGCGTCCCCGGAGCCCCCGGCACCACTGGACCGCCGGCCGTCCCCGGAGCCCCCGGGGTGCCGGTCGGGTAGGCGGTGCCCGCCGGGTAGGGCTGTGGCACCGTGCCCGGCGAGGTGCCGCCGCCCGGCGCCGCACCGGGTGCCGGGACCGCGGGGCCGCCGGGTGCCGGCGGCGAGCCCGCGGGCCGGGTGTAGTCGATTCTCTTGCCCGGCTGCTCGGGTCCCGCCATCGTCCGCCCCATCCATCATGATCACCTGTACGGCCGTGTCCCACGCCGTCCAGTTCCGTCCCCTGTGCCAGGGAGTCTAGGCGGGCGCGTGCTCTATGCTGAAGATGCGGACGAGGTGGCCGGGCGGTCGCGTCGGCACCGGTTCACGCCGGTGTCGCCGAGGAAAGTCCGGGCTCCTCAGGGCAGGGCGGTGGGTAACACCCACCCGGGGTGACCCGCGGGACAGTGCCACAGAAAACAGACCGCCAGTGCCTCACGGCGCTGGTAAGGGTGAAACGGTGCGGTAAGAGCGCACCAGCGCCCAGGGTGACCTGGGCGGCTCGGTAAACCCCGCCCGGAGCAAGGTCAGAAAGGCCCGCGGCCGTAACCGGTCGCGAGCCGCGCAGGCGTTCGAGGGCTGCCCGCCCGAGTCTGCGGGTAGACCGCTGGAGGCTGCCGGCAACGGCAACCCGAGAGAGATGGCCGCCACCGGTGAGCCGCAAGGCGACCCGGCTACAGGACCCGGCTTACAAGCCACCTCGTCCGCATCACCAGCACCGGGTCGACGTCAGCACGCCAGCCACTTGTCGAACGAAGGCCTGTCGATCACGCCGGGCGGGCTGCCTCTGCGGTGGTCGCTTCACGTCACGGACCCCCACTCCGGCGAGTCGCTGGACGATCACACCCCGTACACCACGTCCGTGGACTCCACTGGCCCAAAGATGTCCCCGGCGATAGCCAACGCGCCGAGGTCAGGTGCCCGCGCCGACAAACCGCACTCCGATGCCACCGTGGCGCACCAGCGACCGTTGCCGTTCGCCAGCCGTTCCAGTAGATCCATACAGTTGATGATCGCAAAGTTGATCAGGACAGTGTTGGCCGGGAACAGGAGCGCGATCACGGTTCAGAGGTCCAGCGCCTTGGCGAGATCATCGACGTCGACCTCGGGCACCGTGGGGATGTCGACATCCAGCGCATCGGGATCGATACCGAGCATCCAGGCGAGCGTTCCCTTGCCGAGGGCCCCGGATTCGATCCCACTGAGGTGAACGTTCTGAAGCCTCAGGGGGAAGCGACGTTGTGCGGCGGCATCCATGCGCAGCGTAATCTCATCCCTGTCCGAAGCGGAGGCCCAATGACGTCGCAACAGACGCTGAGTCGGCTGTCCCGCCCATTCTCGTACCGCATTGGGCAGGTGGCCATTCAGGGCATGCAGGCGTCGGGCGAGCGCGTCGGTGGACACCCCCCACCGCCACACGAGGTCAGCCAGCCCGGCGGCATCCAGACGGTCCCAGCCGATCGCGGCGAGCGACTCACGCGGGAGCAGAAGGTCCGCCGCGAAGGCGTTCGCAGCCGCCTCGTGCCGGTCCCGGCCAGACTCGGAGAGCCCCTGGTCATGGTGGCCCAGGACGAGATGGCCCAGCTCATGCGCCATCGACCAGTTCTCCCAGAACCAGTTTCCGGTCGCCGGGAGTGCGATCACGCGGTGTCCACCGATGGTGAACGAGTACGCGGTGGAGAGATCTGCGATTCGCACGACATCGACGCCGAAACGGCTCTCCAACCGATCCGCGAAGGGCCGGACGAAGTCCTCACCCAGCGCCGCCCTGACCTCATCAGGACTCTCTGGAAGGGCTCGTCCGTCCCGCGGTTCAGGATGGGCCTGGTGGTAGGCCAACGCGATGTCGCGCAGCACCTGCTCGTCGGAATCGCGCTTGGGTACGTCCCTACGACCTGTCAGATGGTCGAAATCGTGACGCGCGGCGACCACCAGTCGGTGCGGGTCAGGCCGTCCCGTGATCAGCCAGTGGATGTCTGCGGCAAGGAGATCGGCTAGACGCGCCAACTCGATCGAGGAGAACGCACGCTTGCCGTTCAGAGCGCGCGAGAACGCATCGGGAGGCATCTCGATCTCTCGAGCGATGTCCCGATGCAGGGTGGTAGGACGGACCTGCCGGACGCGCTCCAGTACGCGTTCGCCGATGCTGCGCATGTAGGCACGCTACCCCTTCAGTTGGGAAAATCCCAACTTCCTGCAGCCTTCGAACCGACCCCAGCCCCGATGGACCCGCGCCGCCCCGAGGGACCGCCCCGCAGAGTCAGCCTCCACCGATTCGTCCGACATAATTGGACTATTGGGTGCAGTACTGGGGACATGCAGACGGGATGCAGCAGAGCGGGCGTTCGCTCGCAGGTGTTGACCGCAGCGCGGACATCGTGGCTATGCCTCACGCGACCATGCCGCGGTCTGACAGCTCATCGGTGACGGTGGGCCACGAGCGGAGGGTCCGATGCCGGCGAGGCCGTTGCGCGCCATCGATCCGCAGGTGGTGGGGCCGTACCGGCTGACCGCGCGCCTGGGCAGCGGCGGCATGGGGGTGGTCTATCTCGGCGAGGACGCCGCCGGCCGGCAGCGCGCGGTGAAGGTGCTGCGCGACGAGCATGCCGGCGACCAGATGTTCCTGCGCAGGTTCGCCCGGGAAGTCCGGGCGGCCGCAGCCGTCGACAGCCCCCGGGTGGCACGGCTGGTGGACGCCGACCCGGCGGCGGAGACTCCGTGGCTCGCCACCGAGTACATCGAGGGCCCGACCCTGACGGCCGAGGTCGCGCGCAACGGCCCACTGCCCGCCGCGGCGCTGCAGACCCTGGCGGTGGAGCTGGCGATGGCCCTGGCCGCCATCCACGACGCCGGGGTGGTGCACCTCGATCTGAAGCCCGGCAACGTGATGCTGGCCGAGGACGGGGCCAAAGTGATCGACTTCGGGATCGCCGCCGGGGTGCCCGGGACCGTCACGGTCACCGGCGTGGTGCTCGGCAGCGTCGGCTACATGGCGCCCGAACTGCTCACCACGACCGGTTCGCCCGGACCGGCCTGCGACATCTTCTCCTGGGCCCTGACCCTGGCGTTCGCAGCCAGCGGGCGACCGCCGTTCGGGGAGGGCCCCCTCCAGGCCCTGCTCCTGCGGACCCTGCACAACAACGCCGCGGTCGACGGGCTACCCACCCGGCTCGCGAAGATCGCCGCCAAGGCCCTCGACAAGAGACCCGACCGCCGGCCCACCGCCCGCCAGCTCCTCGACCGGCTCCCCGCCACCCGGCTCCCGCGGGCCGCAGCCCTCGGCCCGGCAACGACGGCGGCGGCAATGACGGCGGCGGCAATGACGGCCGGCGACGGGC
>NZ_JANEZT010000354.1 GCF_025403405.1 Frankia tisae | reverse complement strand
ATCCTGTCGGTGCCGGCGACGGAGGAGAAGCGGATCCTGCGCTCCTTCGACCGGGGCGCCGACGAGCTCGTCTTCGATCTCGAGGACGCGGTGGCGCCGGGGCGCAAGGACGACGCCCGTGCCCTGCTGGCCGGCGTGCTCGCCGAAATCCTCGCGGGGCCCCGGGCGGACGGCGTCGGGGTGTCCGTGCGGGTGAACGCGATCGGGTCGCCGTGGTGCCATCTCGACATCGCGGCCTGCGTGGCGGCCGGCGACGGCCCGCTGTCACTGGTCATCCCCAAGGTGTCGGACGCGGGCGATCTCGCCTTCGTCGAGCGGCTGCTCGACGGGGTCACCGCGGCCGTGGGGCGCACGGCGCCGGTCCGGGTGCAGGCGCTGATCGAGAACGCCCAGGGCCTGTCCCGGGTGGCGGAGATCGCCGCATCCGGCGGCCGGCTGGAGGGCCTGATCCTCGGGTACGCCGACCTCGGCGCGTCGCTGGGCCGGGCCCGGGCCACGCCGCCGCAGCGTTGGCTGTACGTCCAGGACCAGATGCTCACCGCCGCGCGCGCCCACGGCCTGCGGGCCGTCGACGGGCCCTACCTCGGCACCGCGGACGACGCCGGGCTGCGCGAGGCCGCCGAGCATGCCCGCGAGCTGGGCTACGACGGCAAGTGGGTCATCCACCCGGCGCAGATCGCCACCGTACGGGAGACGTTCACCGCCGGGGCCGAGGAGGTCTCCCGCGCCCGTGCGGTGCTCGCGGCGCTGGCGGAGGCACATCGCCGCGGTGCCGGCGCGGTCGGCCTCGACGGCGAGATGATCGACGAGGCGTTGGCGGTCGCCGCCCGCCGCGTGCTCGCCCGCGCGCAGTAGCCACCGGCGGCCTCAGCGGCCTCAGGCGGCCGCGTGGCCGATCGGCCGGCCGTTGAGCAGGCCTCGCTCGATGACGGTGCCCAGCAGCGCGGCGGCCTCGTCGGGGGTCTTCGGCGGGGCCATGTTGACGGCGGTGTCCGGCAGCCGTTCGAGCAGGCAGAAGAACACCAGGCCGGCCACGTCGAGGTCGAGGGGATAGGCCCGTTCGACCTGGTCGAGCAGGGCCGCGTAGTCGGCCCACATCTCGTGCCCCACCTGGCGGCGCACCACGTCCAGGCGGGGGTCCTGCGGCGCCGACTCGATCCAGGTTCGGGTGACCCCGACGTAGCGCAGGTGGAAGGCGACGAAGTCGGCGAGCCAGCCGCGCAGCCTGCCCAGACCCTGCGGGTCGAGCGTGATGCCGCGGATCTCCACCCCGAGGCGGGTGCTGACCGCCGACGCCTCCGCGCTCAGTGCCAGCAGCAGGTCCAGCTTCTCGTCGAAGTACTTGTAGAAGGTGCCGCGGGCCAGACCGGCCGTGGCGACGATGTCGTCGACGAAGGAGAGGTGGTAGCCGCGCTCGGCGAAGCAGGTGATGCCGGCGTCGAGGATCTGGCGGACGGTCGCGGACGCGCGCGGGCTCAACGAGGCGAACCGCTCGGTCACCTCGGGCATCGGGGTGGGCGGGACCGCGGCCAGCGCGGGGCGGCGCACCGGGCGGGGAGCCTGCGCCGGCACGGCGGTCTCGGCCACGAGCTGCGCGAAGGCGCTGGCCGGGGTGCGCGGGAACAGGATGAGCTGGAGGACGACGGCGAGGTTGTCGACGAGCTTCTCGACGGGCTGCCCGTCCCCGAAACCGCTGTGCCGGAAGTAGTTGAACCGGTTGACCAGGGTGGTGAGCGTCATCGCGGCGTCGGCGGGATCGATGCCCTCGACCTGGGAGGAGACCAGGCGTTCGGCGATCCGCTCGTAGTACGACTCCAGGAATCCACTGATCATCGGGCGGACCGACGTCCGCGGCGAGTCGACGTTCGCCCACTGCACGAACATCGTGGCGTACTTGTCGTAGACCCAGGCCCACTCGCCGAGCCACCAGTGCAGGTTGTCGAAGCCGAGAGCCGTGGGCCCGAGCGGGCCGATCCGGCGCACGACCCGCATGAGGGCGCCGCCGCACTCGTTGAGCAACTCGACGAAAATCGTTTCCTTGCTCTCGAAGTACTGGTAGAGGGTGGCGCGCGAGACACCGGCCGCGGTGGCGATCTCGTCGACCGACGTCCCGTGGAAGCCCTGCGACTCGAACAGGTCCAGCGCCGCTGTGACGATGCGCGTACGAGTGCGGGTGCCGCGCGCGCCGACCACGGGGCTGGTCGGACCGTAGCTGGCCCGTCGGAGGATCTCGTTCTCGGACATCTATGTCAGAGTATGCGATCCGCTCCGGTGTGGTAACGGTACCTACCCGGCTGGGCGAGTCGGGCTGGCGACGAGGGCGGCCCGGCGGAATGTCGCTACCCAGGGCTGGCAGGGAACCTGCGCGGACTCCAGTCGATCGATCATCCCGATAGCGAAGTCTGTTGAGTTACAGGAATACATCCTGTCAGAAACTCGCAATATGGCGGAAAGATCTCCGCCCGCCGAGGCCCGCCCGGGACCGGGACGCGGACGGGCTGCCTCCGGAGCAGACACGCCGACGGGTGCGGAGGGCAGCAGGACCAGAATGCAGGCATGGACAACGAGGATGCTCGCATGAAGGCGATCAGTTTCGCGCAGACCGGCGGCCCGGAGGTTCTCCACCTGGTCGACGTGCCGCAGCCGCACGCGGGGCCGGGGCAGATCCGGGTCGCGGTGCGGGCGGCCGGGGTGAACCCGGTCGACTGGAAGATCCGCAATGGCTCGACCCTGCGCACCATCCCCGTGGCGCTGCCCCACATCCCGGGTTTTGAGGCCGCGGGCGTGGTCGACGAGGTTGGCGCCGGCGTCGAGGGGGTGTCGGTCGGTGACGAGGTGTTCGGCGCGGCGCAGAACGCCTCCGCTGAGTACGCCGTGCTCGACGAGTGGGCGCCGAAGCCGCCCGAGCTGACCTGGGCGCAGGCCGGGGGCCTGGCGATGGCGGTCGAGACCGCCGCCCGCGGCCTGGACCTGCTCGGCCTGCCTGCCGGGTCGGCGCCGGCAGGCAGGACGCTGCTCGTCAACGGCGCGGCTGGCGGCGTCGGGCTTGCCGCCGTCCAGCTCGCGCAGGCGCGCGGGGCGCGGGTGATCGGCACCGCCAGCCGGGACAACCAGGAGTACCTGCGCTCGCTCGGCGCGGCGGCGACGGACTACGGCCCGGGTCTGGTCGAGCGGGTCCGCGCGCTGGCCCCGGACGGGGTCGACGCCGCCCTCGCGGTGTCGGGCGCGGGTGCCCTGCCGGACCTGATCGCGCTCACCGGCAGCCCGGACCGGGTGGTGTCCATCGGCGACGTCACCGCGGCGGACCACGGTGTCGTGTTCACCACCGGCGCGGAGGGGCGGGCCTTCTACTCGCTTCGTGAGGCGGCGACACTCGCGGCCGCGGGCCGGCTCACCATGCCGGTCGCCCGGGCCCTGCCGCTCACCGAGCTCGGCGAGGCGCACCGGATCAGCGAGACGGGCCACGTGCGCGGAAAGCTCGTCGTCGTCCTCGACTGAGGACGGCGCCGAGCCGGGACCGAGCCGAGACCGAGCCCGCCAGGGTGGGGTCGCGGCGGATCCCGTCCGGGTGGGGTCGGTCCGCGCTGGATCGATCGGCGGTAGGGTCGTAAACGGAGGATCCTCCAGTACTCCCTCGCCCCCGGCGTTCCGCACGCGCCGGGACCGGTCCCACCCGACGGGAAGGACGGCCATGGAAATCGGGCTGCACGTCTCCGACTTCACCTGGTCCGGCGGGCCGCAGACCATCGCGCAGGATCTCACGCGCGTGGCGGCCGCGGCCGAGGACGCGGGCTTCGCGAAGCTCAGCGTCATGGACCACGTCTGGCAGATCGGCATGATCGGCCCGCCCGAGCACGACATGCTCGAGGCGTACACAACGCTCGGCTACCTGGCCGCGCGCACGACCCGCATCGAGCTGCTCGCCTGGGTGACCGCGGTCGTCTACCGGGAGCCGGGCCTGCTTGCGAAGCTCGTGACCACGCTGGACGTGCTGTCCGAGGGCCGGGCGTGGCTCGGCATCGGCGCCGCCTGGAACGAGCCGGAGGCGCGCGGTCTCGGCCTGCCGTTCCCGCCGACCGCCGAGCGTTTCGAGCGCCTCGAGGAGGCGCTGGAGATCATTCTGCAGATGTGGAGCGGCAAGGACGCCCCCTACAGCGGCCGGCACTACCAGCTCGAGCGCACCCTCAACGTGCCGGCGCCGCTGCGCCGGCCGTATCCGCCGATCCTCATCGGCGGCAGCGGGGAGAAGAAGACCCTGCGCCTGGTCGCGCGCTACGCGCAGGCCTGCAACCTGTTCGCCGGCCCCGACGTCGAGCACAAGCTCGACGTGCTGCGCGCGCACTGCCAGGACGTCGGGCGGGACTACGACGAGATCGAGAAGACGGTGATCGGCCCGCTCGACCCCGGGCCCGGCGGGGAGAAGATCGACGCCCTGCTCGGGGAGATCCAGCGGCTGGCCGGGCTCGGCATCACCCACTACCACGGGTCGGTGCCGCGCGTGGACACGCTGCGCCCGCTGGAGCTGCTCGGCGAGCGCCTCATCCCGGCGGCCGCCGCGTTCTGAATCTGCCCGGCTTCAGGCGTCCGGGCGAAATCAGGCGTCCGGGCGGAATCAGGCGTCGAGGCGGGCGCGGGCGTCGTCGAGCGCGGCCCGGGCGCCCGCCCACGTCTGCTCGATGATGTCGGCGACCGCCTCGACCTGGGCGATCCGCCCGGCCACCTGACCCGTGTTCGCCATGCTGGCGGCCAGGTCACCGGTGAAGTAGAGCGCCGGAATGCCGTCGAGGCCCACGTCGGAGCGGCCCGCGGCCAGGGCCCGCTCGGCGGTGGGGGTACGCAGCACCCGCATGGTCGGCAGGCCCCGCACCGACAGCATCACCGTGGCGGTCTCGTCCGCACCGACGACCGCGTTCTTGAGGTTGTCGTGGATCGGTGACTCCGCGGACGTCAGCATCCGTGTACCCATCTGCACGCCCTGGGCGCCGAGGACGAGGGCCGCCGCCATCGAAAGCCCGTCGCAGATCCCCCCGGCGGCGATGATCGGCAGGTGGACCCGGGAGGCGACCAGGGGCAGCAGGACGAGGGTGGACGCGGCCTGCGGGTTCTTGAACCCGCCGCCCTCGACGCCCTCGACGATCACCCCGTCGACGCCCGCATCGGCGGCCTTGAGCGCGTTGCGCAGGCTGCCGACGACGTGGAACACGGTCATCCCGGCGTCGTGCAGCCGTCCGGTCATCACCCTGGGGTCGCCGGCGGAGGTGATCACGGTGCGGATGCCGGCGGCTGCGAGCACGTCCACGGTGGCCGGGTCGTTGCGGGCGGCCAGCGCGATGTTCGCCGCGACGGGCGCGTCGGTGAGGTCGCGCACCCGCCCGAGGTCCTCGCGGCCCTGCACCGAAGTCGTCTCGATGACGCCGAGCGCACCGGCGTTCGACACTGCGGCGGCGAGCTGGGCGCCGGCGATGTAGGTCATCGGCGCCTGGACGATGGGAATCCGCACGCCGAGCAGCGCGGCGAGCCCCGCGGGGGAGCGGGCCGGGGCGGACGGGACTCCGTCGACGGGCATGAGGCGACTCCCGGGGCGTGCAGGGCTGCCGAAGTGGGCCGGACCGCGAAGAAGTGGGCCGGACCGCGAACAGGTCGCATATTAGGCGGGCGGGTTCCCGGGCTCGACCGGTTGCCCGTCGGTCCGTCGGCCGTCCGGATCGTCGGTGGGCGGCGGGTGGTGGACGCGGCGCGATTCGGGGTATTGATCGACCATGTTCAGGTGGTTGCAGCGAGTGTCCGGGCGGGGCCGCGGCCGGGCGGCGGACAGCTCGGCGTGGAATCCGACCGGCTGGTGGTGGTGCCTCGATCACGGGCGGGCGGAGAACCCGCCGGACGCGCCGGGACACCGCCGCCTCGGTCCCTACGACAGCGCCGAGCAGGCGGCGCACTGGCGGGCGCGGCTGGACGACCGCAACGAGGCCTGGGACGAGTCCGACCGCCGCTGGGCCGCCGGCCGCTGATCCGCCGACCCGGCGCTGTCTGCGCGTCAGGCTGATCCGGCTCCGGCTCCGGCTCCGGGGCCTGGGCCTGGGCCTGGGCCTGGGCCGTCGACCTCGGCGGAGCTGGCCAACCGCAGCTTGCGCGCGGCCCGCTCGTAGAAGGTGGTCCGGCCGAGGCGGACGACCCCGGCCGCGCCGGGCCGGGCGTGCAGCGCGACCGTCGCCCCCGCCTCCAGGTAGTCGTGAACCCGGCCGTCGACCTCGACGGCGAGGCGGGCGCTGCCAGGCAGCACGTCGAGGGCGAGGGCGTCGCGGACCGACAGCACCACGCCCCGGTTGAACGCCGAGTGCGGTGCGGCCGGGGTGACCAGCAGCGCCTCCACGGACGGGCTGACGATCGGCCCGCCGGCCGAGAAGCTGTACGCCGTCGACCCCGCCGGGGTCGACACGACGACGGCGTCCGCGGCGTAGCGGACGAACGGCCGCCCATTGACCCGCAGCGCCACCGCCGCGCTCCCGCCGTGCCCGGGGACCCGCACGACGGCAACGTCGTTGAAGGCGCTCACGGTCACCGTGCCGATCCGCGCGTCGACGGCGAGACGCGGCTCCACCGTGTACTCGTTGCGGTCGATCGCGGACAGCGCCGCCGCCAGCTCCGGCACGTCGACCTCGGTGAGAAAGCCCAGCCGGCCGAGGTTCACGCCCAGCACGGGGGCCGCCCGGCCGTCGGCCAGCCGCATCGCGCGCAGCATCGTCCCGTCCCCGCCGAGGCTGACCAGCAGGTCGCTACGCCCGGCCAGCTCCTCGGCGGGCACCGCCACCGCGGTGCACCGCAGCCGCTCGATCTCGCCGCCGATGCCGAGCACGGTTACGTCCCGCTCGGCGGCCCAGCCGAGGACCGCCCCGACCGCCTCCGCGGAGTCCCGCCGCGGATGCAGCACCATCC
>NZ_JANEZT010000353.1 GCF_025403405.1 Frankia tisae | reverse complement strand
CCCTGCGCACCCTGCACATCGCCACCCTCGGTATCACCCGCTGCGCCGTCGGCACCCTCGCCCTCACCCGCGCCGTGGACACCCTGCGCATCACCGGCGTCGACCGACTCACCGCCACCCACCTGGCCTGGGTCGCCCGCCTCGCCGGCATCCGCGACCTCGCCCTCGGCGCCGGCCTACTCACCGCCCTGACCACCAACCGCGACACCACCACCTGGCTGTGGGCCGGAATGATCGCCGACGCCGCCGACGTTTCCGTCTTCGCGACCTCCACCGCCCGCGGCCACCTGCCACCCGCCCTCGGCACCGCCATGGCCACCGCCGCCCTCGGCGGCGTCGCCGCCGCAGCACCCCTGACCCGCACCACCCACACCAGACCGGGGGAGTAACCCCACCAAACCCCGGGCACCCGTCCACCGACGGATCCACCCCGCCGACGAATCCGCCCAGAAAGGACCGTGACGCCATGACCACCAGCGACCACGCCACCACCGGCCCCGACAACGTCATCAAAAGCGACGAGCAGTGGCGCGCCGAACTATCCCCCCAGCGCTACGCCGTCCTGCGCCAAGCCGCCACCGAACCCCCCTTCACCGGCGCCTACACCCACAACAAGGAAACCGGCACCTACCGGTGCGGCGGCTGCGGCGCCGCCCTGTTCACCTCCGACACCAAGTACGACTCCGGCTCCGGCTGGCCCAGCTTCACCGAACCCGCCGTCGCCGACGCCGTCGAACTCGTCGAGGACCGCTCCCACGGCATGATCCGCACCGAGGTCCGCTGCGCCCACTGCGGGGGACACCTCGGTCACCTCTTCGACGACGGCCCCGGACCCACCGGCCAGCGCTACTGCATGAACAGCCTCGCCCTCGACCTCGACACCCACTGACCCACCCCAACCACCGACCGGGCCGCCGCCGGTGCACCCACGCACCGGCCGGCTCGCCCACCACCAGCTCACCACTCCAGACAACCCCAAACCCCAACAACCACCACCCCACCGCATGCGCCGATAATGCACATTATGTCAAGTAGAACCATGTCGACTGCTCCCCCCATCGTCTGAACCCTGGGACGGCAGGCAGCGGCGACAGACGGAATCCCGAGCCGGTACCCGCAAGTTCCACGGCCGGCGGATCAGCCAGGTCTCCGATCCACCCGCCTTCAAAAGATCAACTCTGGCCGAGCACGGTCGGGTCCAACATGTCGATCATGACATGTTGATCATACAGATGTCGATCATGCAGAGTCCCCCGGTGCTTAGGGGCATGGCTTTGTGTTTTGTTTTTGATCATGGTGTGATACATCGTCAACAGTGTTGATTATCTTAATGAAGAACAACCGGATGGTCGACGGCCCGCTCACCGTGCCCCACGCCGGAGGGGTGAGGTTGCACGCCGGGCTGTTCGCCTGCCGTCGACGGCTCAGGGCCTCCTCACGCGGGCCAGCGCAGTACTCGGGGATCCTGCGGATGTTCGTGATCGATCAACACATCGGCGTGGTCCCGGGGCGCGGCGCAGGCCTGGTAGAGCTCCTGTCCAGGTAGGTAGCGCGCCTCGTAGCGTTCGCGGACCTCGGCGGGCGAGCCGAGGAGGATGACATCGCGCCGGAGTGCACGGCGTAGCGACTCGGTGGGGCTGATCTGCAGGAACACGGTGAGATCCCAGTAGTCGCGCAGTTCGTCGCGCAGGAGAAAGACCCCGTCGACGAGGAGCACCGCGTCGACCCCTGCCTCGCGGGCGGGGCAGTCCAGCGGGGAGTCGCTGAGATGGTCGAACGCGGCCGTGCGGTAGCGCCGGTCACCGGCGGGGCTCAGCGGGTCGAGGAGGAGACGCCGCAGAGACGCGTAGTCGAACGCGTCCAGAAAGTAGCCCTTCGGCGACAACGGCCCTCGGCGCCGACGTGTGTCCCGGGGCTGGTGGAAACCATCGACACTGGCGCGGATGACGGGCCGGCCTCGATCCGTGAGCGTGCCAGCGAGCTCGTCGGCCAACGTCGTCTTACCGGCCGCGTCCGGGCCGTCGATCGCGACGCGCAGCACCCGGTCCTGGCATGCGGCCAGCACCAGGTCGGCGAGCGCACGCACGACACGACCGCGGGACGACTCCACCTCAGGATTATCAATCCCGTGCCAGGACATCCGAGTTCCCGGCCGATCGCCGCCGTACCCGGTCGCCGCGGCCGACGTACGTGCCACAGAGTGCCTACCGTTCACCGAAAGCAAAGATCACTTCCGCGGTGAGGAGGTGGTCTACGTGGGTGCGGAGAAGATCGGCCAGGGCTTTGGTGTAGTCGCGCTGGAACGTCTCTGCCTGCTTCGGCGTGAGGGTGGCGACCGCGTCGTGGTGTGGGCCGCGGGCGTGGGCCTCCCAGGCGTGTTCCAGGTCGTGTGAGGAGAAGCGGATGGTCTCCCCCGCCAGCGTCGCCGGAGTGAATCCGGCGTCGCGCAGTGCCTGACGGCATCGCGTCCGCGTCCCCAGGGCGGTGGCCGGGTCGGTGAGGGTCAGGCCGTGGCGGCGGGCATGGTCGCGAAAGAGCCTGGCCGTGACGGGAAAACCCGCCGCCTATCGTGGAGAATCCGATCTGTCCGCCTGGCGTCAGCAGCCGGTGCCATTCCCTCAGGGTCGCCTGGACCGGCAGGTAGAGCAGACCGGCGGAGCAGAGGATCAGGTCGAACGAGCCGTCGCCAAACCGGGGCAGGGTGGTGGCGTCCGCCCTGACCAGCTCGATGTTCGTCAGCCTGGCGGCGGTGATCGCCTGCCGGGCTCGGGTGAGCATGCCCGTGGAGATGTCGACGCCCACCACGTGTCCGGTCGGCCCCGTGGCTCGGGCGGCGGCGATCGCGGCGAGCCCGGTACCGGTGGCGGCATCCAGGATGCGCACACCCGCGGTGGGGGCGGCGAGTGCGACGAGCCGTTCGGCGTATCGGACGTGCCAGGTGTGGTTGCTGTACGTCGCGGCGCGCCGGTCGAAGACGGTCTCGACGCTGTCCGGGGAGTCGGGCGCTGTCACACAAGCTGTTATGGCACACGAACGCGAACCCAGGCCGGTCGGATGTCCTGCATGTGTGCGGACTGCCGGCCGGCGGCGCTGGTGCGTGCGAACATCTCGCGTTCGTATTCCTCGACGGCGGCGGGAACGTCGTCCGGGTGCGCGGCCAGCGCGAGGCCGAGCAGGGCGCCGTCGAGCAGCGCCATGTTGGCGCCCTGCCCCACCGGTGGCATCAGGTGCGCGGCATCGCCGAGCATCGTGACGTCCGGCCTCGACGGCCAGGTCAGGCCGACCGGGAGAGTGGTGATCGACCGCGGTAGGACCGTGTCGTCGCAGGCGGCGATCAGTGCGGTGAACCGCGGGTCCCAGCCGGTGAACAGGTCGATCAGCCGCACCCGGGCGGCGGCCGGGTCGCCGAACGGGATCCCACTGGTCGTGAACCAGTCCTCGTCGCTGTTGTAGAAGCTGAGGTAGATGCGTACGCGGCCGTCGCCGTTGCGCTGCGCCGACAGGGACTGTCCGTGGCCGAGCACCCAGTAGTTGCCGCGCCCCACCCTCGCCGCGAGGTCGGGGTGGGTGCGGTCGATGTCGGCAATACCGAGCTCGACGAGGTTGTGGCCGGTGTGCACCGGTCGGGCGTCGGTGAGCAGCGCGCGGACCCGGGAGTCCGCGCCGTCGGCGCCGACCAGCAGGTCGTACGTCGCACTGCGGCCGTCGGCGAAGGACAGCAGGCCACGGGTCGGCGGATGCGAATCCCGTTCGTACACGACGGCGTCGATGCCGTTCACGTGCAGCTGATCAGCCGCTTCACCGGCGGAGCCGGGGCGCGAGGACCGTGCGCACGACCTTGGCCACGTTGCTCGCGGCGGATCCGTCCTCTTCTCCGGGTTCCGGTTCCAGCACACGTTGGATCTGCAGCAGCAGTTGGTTGGTCGACTGCCAGAGTGGGACGAACATGCCGGCGACCGGCCCGACGCCCTGGATCGGGCCGTGGGACAGCTCGGTGACCTTCTTGGCGACCGTGACCGTTGTCGGGTCCCGCAGGATCAGGTGCACCTCATCGTCGACCAGCCGGATTTCCATCGTGCGCGCGGCGGCCTCCTCCGGGTTCGCGTCCGTGGTCGTCTCCGGATCCAGTTCGTCGATCTTGGCGGCGACCGCGTCCGGGTCGACCCCAAGTGCGCGCAGCACCTTGGCCGCCATGCTGTTCTCCGCCCGCAGCATCGCCTCGAGCAGGTGATGGCTGCCGACCGGTGCGCCACCGGCCAGCGCGCTGGCGGCGGACACGGTGTCCTCGGTGGCAGATGTGCCGGCCGGCCATGGGCTGACCGCGACGTCCTGCGATCCCTGCGACGACGCCAGCACCGCGGCACGGATCCTGCTGATCGGATTGATCCGCTCGGCAAGTACCGTCGCGCCGACGCCCTCACCTTCCCTGACCAGGGCGAGCAGGATGTGTTCCGTACCGATGTAGGTGTGGTGCAGCTGCAGCGCCTCGCGCAGGGCGAGGTCCAGCGTCTTCTTCGCGCTCGGCGCGAACGGGATATGGCCGCTCAGCTCCTGCGTGCCGGGCTTGACCACCGCGGCGATATCGACCCGCGCCGTCTCCTTGTCGTACCCGAGCTGGTGCAGAACTTTCGCCGCCATGCTGTCCGGCGCGTCGAGCAGCCCCAACAGGATGTGCTCCGTACCGATGTAGGTGTGCTTGAGCAGCCTCGCCTCCTCCTGAGCCGTGACAACCACCCTGCGAGCTTCCACCGTGAACCTTTCGAATGGCATGGCTCCATGGTCTCAACCATGTCAATACACTGTTATTGATATGGTCACCCTGCTGAAGGGAGGGTGTGATGGAGACACCGTCGGACTGGGAGGACCGGCTCGCACGCTGGCAGAATGAGCTGGAGCTGTTCGAGCAGCTGGACGAGACACCCTGGGTCACGTTGGCCAAGGCGGAAGCCGAAACCGGCGTTTCCCGCTCGGCCCTGCGGTCCTGGTACCGCAATGGCGAGATCCAGTCCCGGCTGGCGGACGGCCCGAACGGGCCGCAGCGCCTGGTCCAGTTGGACGCGGTGATCGAGCGCGCCGCCGCGTCACCGCGCATTCAGCGCAGGGCGGAACGGGAAGTCAGCCTGGAAGCCCAGGTCACCCTGCTACGGCACCGGGTTGACCAGCTTGAGCTGCGGCTCGCCGCACTGGAACGGAAGTGACCGGAAGTGACCGGCACGAGCAGCACCCTCGAGCGGGCGACTCTCCCCCAGGTTGCTGTTCTGGGTGATCCGTGAAGATGATCAAGATGGTTGCCGTTTCGTCAACAGCGTTGATTATCTTGAGGGGGTAAGTGGGACGCGGGGTTCAGTGGGCGGCGTCGGACCAACGGCGCAGGATCGACACGTCGGCGACGAACCGCACCCCGCTGCCCGCGGCCCAGTAGGCGGCCGTGGCGGCCAGGGAGCGGTGCAGCAGGTCGGCGGCGGCTTCGGCGTGCGCGGCGGGGACCTGCAGGAGCAGTTCGTCGTGCAGGCAGAGCACGATCTCGCCACCGAGGGCGGGCAGCTCGGCGCGGACCGTCACCGCCCAGGCCTTGAACAGCTCGGCGGCGGGACCCTGGATGACGGCATTGCGGGCGAAGCGACCGCGGGCCGTCTCGGGGATGCCGCCGGTGGGTGCCTCGTCGGGCGGTGCCGGGTCGGTCAGGCCCCGGGGTGGGCCCGCCGCGGGGGTGAGGCGCAGACGGCGGCCACCGAAGGTGCGCAGGTCGCGGCCGGCGCGGCCGGCGGCGTCGGCCGCGTCGAGGAAGGCCAGCGCGGTCGGGTAGGCGCGGCGCATCCGGCGCAGGGCCTCGCCAGCCGAACCGGTGGTCTGGCCGTACATCGCGGCGAGCACGGCGATCTTGGCCTGGGCTCGGGCGCGGCCGAGCTGCGCGGCCACCGGGGCGTACATGTCGTCGGCCTGGGTGGCGGCGGCGAGGGCCTGGTCGGCGGAGACGACGGCGAGTACCCGGGGTTCGATCTGGCCGAGGTCGGCGCGGACGAACACCCGGCCCGGTTCGGCGACGACGGCGACACGCAGGTCGGCGGGCAGGTTGTGCAGGCCGGCCTGGGCGGTCATCCGCCCGGCGGCGCCGTCGCTGGCGTGCCAGGCGCCGCGTAGCCGCCCGTCGGGGCCGACGTGGGTGTCGAGCCAGCGGTGGCCGTAGGTGGTGGCGATGCGCTCGGTGCGTCGCCAGGTCAGCAGCGCGGCGACGGCGGGATGGGCGTCGCGCAGCGGTTCGAGGCGGCCCGAGCGGGTGTCGGGGACGTCGATGCCCACCGTGCGCAGGGCGGCCCGCACGGCGGCGGGGTTGCGCAGGTCGACGGGCCCGCGCAGGTGGGTGAGGACCGGGGCGTCGCGGCGGCGGCGGGCGGTGAGCTCGTCGGCGTCGGTGCGCGGTGGTGGGCCGATGAGCTCGCCGAGCAGTGTTTCGGCGGTGGCGCGGTCGACGGGCAGGCCGTCGCGTTCGAGCTCACGGACAAGCAGTTCCGCGGCGGATTCGGCGCGGGCGGTCAGGACCGCCAGGGTGATCCGGCCGGGGCGGGCGCGCCGGTCGGGGAGGCTGCCCAGCGCTGCCTGCTGACGGTCCTGGGTGTGCAGCGCGAGCGCGGCGAGACTGGTCGCGCGGCGCAGCGCCTCACCGGGTGTCGCGGCCCGATGCAGCCAGCCGGCGTCGAGCTGGCCGTCCGCCGTCAGCGGCCCGGTCCCGAACGCGCCGCTGGTGCCCGCTCCCCCGCCGCCCGCTCTCCCGCCGTCGTCGTCCGCTCCCCCGCCGTCGTCGTCCGCTGCGACGCTGTCGTCGTCCGCTGCGACGCCGGCGGAGATGCGGCGGGGCCCGGTGGCCGGGTCGTCGCCGATGCCCTCCCACAGGCCGAGCTGGCCCTGCGCCACCCGGGCGATGCCGGTTGATCGCGGTGGTGGGGGTGGTGCGGGC
>NZ_JANEZT010000352.1 GCF_025403405.1 Frankia tisae | reverse complement strand
CGACAGGCGCCGCCGCCGGCCCTGACGGCGCGTCCGCCGGCCCCGTGGTCATCGACGTCACCGAGGAGAGCTTCGCGGGCGACGTCGTCAGCCGCTCGATGCAGGTGCCGGTCGTGCTCGACTTCTGGGCGTCCTGGTGCGGTCCCTGCAAGCAGCTCAGCCCGGTGCTGGAGAAACTGGCCGTGGCCGACGGCGGCCGCTGGGTTCTCGCCAAGATCGACGTCGACGCCAACCCGGGGCTCGCCCAGGCGGCGGGAGTGCAGGGCATCCCGGCGGTGAAGGCCGTCGTCGGCGGGCGCATCATCGGCGAGTTCACCGGCGCCGTGCCCGAGCGCGAGGTGCGCAACTGGCTCGATCAGCTGCTCTCCCTCGTCGACGAGGCGATGGGCGGGGTGCCCGGTGCGGCGGCCGGGGATCCGGCGCGGGACCCCTATTTGGCAGCGGCGGAGGATGCGCTGGCCCGCGGCGACATCGACACGGCGGTCGAGTCCTACCGGGTCCGCCTCGCCGATGCGCCGGGGGACACGGAGGCGCTCACCGGCCTCGCCCGCGCCGAGCTGCTGCGCCGGGTGCGCGATCACGACCCAGCGGACATCCGCAGGCGGCTCGCGGCCGATCCGGACGACGTCGACGCCGCGATCGCCGCTGCGGACCTGGGCATCGCGCAGGGCGACGTGGCCAGCGCGCTCGCCGGCCTTGTCGCGGTCGTGCGGCGCACGTCCGGTCCGGAGCGAGAGCAGGCGCGTGCCCACCTCGTCGGCCTGTTCCAGGCGCTCGGCGACGCCGAGCCCGCTGTCGCCCCCGCCCGTCGCTCCCTGGCCGCAGCCCTGTTCTGAGGTTCGCAGCCGGCCTGCCGCGCTGCCGCGCCTCGTGTCCTTGCCGGCGAGCACCGAGGGGGCGGACGTGATCACCGCACGGTGACCGCGTCCAGCCCCTCGGTGCCGCTGAGACACCCCAGCCGGGTAGGTCCTATTCGGGCACCAGCCAGACCGACGCGAGCGGCGGCAGGGTGAGGGTCGCGGAGGCGGGCAGGCCGTGGTGGGGTTCCTCGACGGCCTGCACGGCGCCGAAGTTGCCGACGTTGCCGCCGCCGTAGCGTTGCCCGTCGGAGTTGAGTACCTCCCGCCAGCGGCCGGGGAAGGGCAGACCGAGGCGGTAGCCGTGGTGGCCGACTCCGGCGAAGTTCGTGACGCAGGCCAGTACCCCGCCGTCCGTCACCTCCACGCCCGCCGGGCCGCCGCCGGCCGCCGGCCTGCCCGCCACGCCGGCTCCGGTCAGCTCGGCTCCGGCCGGGCGGCCGCCGGCGGCGGTTCCGTCCGACCAGCGTAGGAACGAGAACACGTTGTTGGCGGTGTCGTTGGCGTCGATCCAGGAGAAGCCGGTCGGATCGCTGTCCCGGCGGTAGAGGGCCGGGGTGGATCGGTACAGCTCGTTGAGGTCCGCCAGCAGGTTGGCCACGCCCCGGTGCGGAGGGTCACTCAGCAGCGGCCAGTCGAGCGAGGCGGCCTCGTTCCACTCGTTGTCCTGGCCGAACTCGCAGCCCATGAACAGCAGCTTCTTGCCGGGATGCGCCCACATGTAGGCGTAGAGCGCGCGCAGGTTCGCCAGCTGCTCCCACCGGGAGCCCGGCATCTTGCGCAGCAGTGAACCCTTGCCGTGGACGACCTCGTCGTGGCTGAACGGCAGGACGAAGTTCTCCGAGTAGGCGTAGACCATCGAGAACGTCATCTGGTGGTGGTGGTAGCTGCGGTGCACCGGCTGGCGGGAGTTGTAGTCCAGGGTGTCGTGCATCCAGCCCATGTTCCATTTGAACCCGAACCCGAGCCCGCCGAGATGGGTGGGGCGGGTGACGCCGGGCCAGGCCGTCGACTCCTCGGCGATCATCATGACGCCCGGGAAGCGCCGGTAGACCGTCGCGTTGGTCTCCTGCAGGAACGCCACCGCCTCGAGGTTCTCTCGGCCACCGTGCACGTTCGGCACCCAGCCGCCCTCCGGGCGGGAGTAGTCGAGGTAGAGCATCGAGGCCACGGCGTCGACCCGCAGGCCGTCGATGTGGAACTCCTCGAACCAGTACACCGCGTTGGCGACGAGGAAGTTGCGCACCTCGTTGCGGCCGACGTCGAAGACGTAGGTCCCCCAGTCGGGCTGCTCGCCCCGGCGCGGATCGGGGTGCTCGTACAGCGGGGTGCCGTCGAAGCGGCCCAGCGCCCAGGAGTCCCGGGGGAAGTGCGCCGGCACCCAGTCGACGATCACGCCGATGCCGGCGCGGTGCAGCGTGTCGACGAGGTGGCGGAACTCGTCCGGGCTGCCGAAACGCGCCGTCGGGGCGTAGTACGCCGACACCTGGTAACCCCAGGAGCCGCCGAACGGGTGCTCGGCGACGGGCAGCATCTCCACATGTGTGAAGCCGTTGTCCAGGACGTAGGCGGTGAGCTGGTCGGCGAGCTCGCGGTAGGACAGCCCGCGCCGCCACGAGCCCAGGTGGATCTCGTACACGCTGATCGGCTCGGCGTGCCACGCCGTGCGGGCGCGCCGGGCGAGCCAGTCCTGGTCCTCCCACGTGTAGTCCGAGTGGGTGACGACACTTGCGGTGGCGGGCGGGACCTCGGTGCGGAACGCCATCGGGTCGGCCTTCTGCCGCCATACCCCGTCGAAGCCGAGGATCTCGTACTTGTACCGCAGCCCGACGCCGGCGCCGGGCACGAACAGCTCCCAGATGCCGCTGTGGCCCAGCGAGCGCATCGGGAACGCCCGGCCGTCCCAGAAGTCGAAGTCGCCGACCAGGCGCACCCCTCGTGCCGACGGCGCCCACACGGCGAAGCCCACCCCGGTGACGGTCGCACCGCCCGGGGTCGTCAGCTCGCGCAGGTGCGCTCCGAGTACCTTCCAGAGCTCCTCGTGCCGGCCCTCGCTGATCAGATGCAGGTCCACTTCGCCGAGAGTCGGCAGGTGGCGGTAGGGGTCGTCGACGACGTGTGAGTCGTGCGGGTAGGCCACCTCGACGCGGTAGTCGGGCAGGATCCCCGGCAGCGCCGCGGCGAACACCCCGCCGCTGTGCAGTCGGGTCGCCGGGTGGCGGTCCTCGCCGACGAGCACGGTCACGGCGCTCGCGTCGGGACGCAGCACCCGCACGACGGTCGTGTCCCCGGCCGGGTGCGCCCCGAGCAGCGCGTGCGGGTCGTGGTGGGTGCCGTTGACGAGCCGTTCCAGGTCCTCCCGGACCAGGCCGATCGACGCGGCCGGCGCCTGCGCGGTGGCGCCACCGGGGCTGCCGGGGCCGGCGGCAGCGGTGGTCGGGGCCGCGTCGGGGCCGCCCGGGGCCGGCTGGTCGCCCACCGCCGTCGGCGCGTCGGCCGCCGTCGGTGCGCCCGTCGCCGTCGGTGCGGCGGTGTCCGCGTCGTCGAGGTCGCGAAGGCGTCCCGGCTCCCGGTCGGCCAGGGCCACGCGGCCCGATCGGCCGCGGACCGGTGCGCTCGCCGGATCGAGGTCGGGCCGGCCGGTGATCTGCCCGGCGCCGCGGTGTCCCGTCCGCGCCGTGCCGTTGTTGACGTCGCCATTGTTCACTGGGACACCCCTGCCTCTCTCTTCGCGATGGGGCTGATGGTCTGGCTGACCGGTGCCGGCGGCGGGTCGATCCGCCCCGCGCCCGCTCATTCGGCCGGCGGGTGGGTCTGGGTGAGCCGCTCCACCGAGGCCATCGGGATGCCGATCCACCCCGGCCGGTGACGCACCTCGTACAGCACCTCGTAGACGGCCTTGTCGAGCTCGAACGCGCGCAGCATCGCCGCGTCCTCCTGCGGGTCGCGACCGGCCACGGCGCCGTACCCCCGGCAGAACGCCTCCCGGTTGCGGTCGGCCCACTCCTGGGCCCGGTAGACCAGCGCGGGTTCGTCGTCCCGCTCCAGCAGCATGGAACGGGCCGCGTAATCGAACGAGCGCAGCATTCCGGCGACGTCGCGCAGCGGTGACTCCAACCCCACCCGTTCGGTGACCGGGCGGGCCGGCTCGCCCTCGAAGTCGAACAGCACCCAGCCCGAGTCGACCCGAAGGACCTGGCCGAGATGCAGGTCGCCGTGCAGTCGCTGGAACGGCCGGGGGTGGACGGCCGACGGCGCCGCGCCGGTCAGCTCGTCGTAGCACTTGCGTACGGCGGCCTCGAAAGGGCGCAGCTCGGCGATCGCCTCGACGGCGGCGTCGAGGCGGCCGTGCAGGTAGGTCACCAGGGCGCGCAGCGCGTCCGCGGTGGGCTGGCGCGTCGGCAGTGCCCGGGCGAGGTCCGCGTGCACCTCGGCGGTGGCCGCGCCGAGCCGCTCGGCCTCCGCGGAGAAGTCCCCGCCGACCTCGTCGGCGTGCAGGTCGGCCTCGGCGTAGAGATCGCGCACGCTGGCCAGTGCCAGCCGCCAGCCCTCGGTTCCGCTGCGCAGGTACTCCTGGAGGAAACCGAACGTGGTCGGCTGCCCCTCGAGCTCCCCGGAGAACCACGCGACCGGGGCGGCGACGTGCGTGCTGCCGGATTCGGCGAGGGCCCGGGTGACCTCCAGGTCCGGGTTGAGGCCCGGCCAGAGCCGGCGGAACACCTTGAGGATGTAGGCGTCCCCGTAGATGATCGAGGTGTTGGACTGTTCCGCGCCGACGGCGTGCGCGGGCAGGTCGTCCAGCACGCGCGTCGTCTCGGCGACGAGGTCGTCCCGGCGGGCGGAGCGGCCGAGGAACTGCAGCAGGGCGGAGCTGCCGTCGGGGTCGTGCAGCCCGTCGTACACCAGCCCGCCGCCGCACTCGCCGATCAGGAAACCCTCGTGGCCGAAGGGGGCGTCGGCCCGGATCACCATGGGCACCTGGTAGTGGTCCGGCGGCCCGTGGTCGTAGTCGACGTCCACGATGAGCAGCCGCAGCGGCTCGAAGACGGAGATGTCCCGGCGGATCCGGATCCGCCCGACGCCGCGGCCCTTGCCGGCGAACCAGCGCTGTCGAGGAAGCCAGTCGGTCAGCAGGCCGGTCAGCTCGGCGTGGTGGTCACCCATCCTCGACCTCCCGATGCCTGTGCTCGACGATCATCGTGTGCACCTAACGTCGAATATCCCGAAAGTTACCTTTCGTCGGCCGTGTCGCGCGTACCTCCGCGCCGACCCCGGTGTTCCCGCCGACCCCGTCCCGCGGTCCGCCGGCCGGCCCTCGGTCTCACCTGACCCGGCCACCGTCACCAAGGTCGGATCCTGCGTCCTACTCTCCCCCCGACGGCCGCAGGGGGCTAGGGGGTGAATTCCCCCGGTACGGTCAACGCGAACCAGTAATGTCCGTGTCCGGGCAACGTCAGAAGGTAAGGCAGCTCACCGATCGGTGGGAAGTGCACCCGGCCGAGCAGCTCGACGGGCACCAGTCCCTCGAATCGCCGCAGATCGAGCTCCACCGGCTGGGCGAAGCGGGACAGGTTCGCGACGCACAGCACCCGGTCGTCGCCGAACTCGCGCACGTACGCGAAGACCGACGGATTGGACGCGGCCAGCTCCTCGTACGTACCCAGACCGAAGACGGGATGGCGCTTGCGCACCTCGATCATCCGTTTGGTCCAGGCCAGGAACGACGTCGGCATCCGCTGGCCGGCCTCGACGTTGAGAGCCTGGTAGCCGTACACCGGGTCCATGATCAGAGGCAGGTAGAGCCGGGCCGGGTCGGACGTGGAGAAGCCGGCGTTACGGTCGGGCGACCACTGCATCGGGGTGCGCACGCTGTCCCGGTCGCCGAGGTAGATGTTGTCGCCCATGCCGATCTCGTCGCCGTAGTACAGCACCGGGGAACCCGGCAGCGACAGCAGCAGGGCGGTGAACAGCTCCATCTGGTCGCGGCTGTTGTCCAGCAGCGGGGCCAGCCGGCGGCGGATGCCGATGTTCGCCTTCATGCGGGGGTCCTTGGCGTACTCCGCCCACATGTAGTCACGCTCGTCGTCGGTCACCATCTCCAGGGTCAGCTCGTCGTGGTTGCGCAGGAAGATCCCCCACTGGCAGTTCGGTGGGATCTGCGGCGTCTGGGCGAGGATCTCGGAGATGGGGTAGCGCGACTCCCGCCGCACCGCCATGAAGATGCGCGGCATCAGCGGGAAGTGGAACGCCATGTGGCACTCGTCGTCGTTGCCGAAGTACTCGACGACGTCGGAGGGCCACTGGTTGGCCTCGGCGAGCAGCACCCGGTCGGCGTACTTCGCGTCGACCTCCTTGCGGACCCGCCGGAGGTACTCGTGGGTCTCCGGCAGGTTCTCGCCGTTGGTGTCGTCCCGCACGTAGAGGTAGGGCACCGCGTCGAGCCGGAAACCGTCGATGCCGAGGTCCAGCCAGAAGCGCAGGACCTCCAGCATCGCCTCCTGGACATCGGGGTTGTCGTAGTTGAGGTCGGGCTGGTGGGAGAAGAAACGGTGCCAGTAGTACTGGCCGCGCACCGGGTCCCAGGACCAGTTCGACTTCTCGGTGTCGACGAAGATGATCCGAGCCTCGGGATACCGTTCGTCCGTGTCGGACCAGACGTAGAAGTCCCCGAACGGCCCCTCCGGATCGGACCGGGACGCCTGGAACCACGGGTGGGCATCGGAGGTGTGGTTCATCACCAGGTCGGCGACGATCCGGATGCCACGACGGTGCGCCTCGTCGACGAGGCTGACGAAATCGCCGAGGTCACCGAACTCGGGCAGGATCTGGAAGTAGTCGCTGATGTCGTAACCGCCGTCGCGCAGCGGCGAGGAGTAGATCGGCAGCAGCCACAGGCAGTCGACGCCGAGCCATTCCAGATAGTCGAGCTTGGAGATCAGACCGCGGATGTCGCCCGTGCCGTCGCCGTTGGAGTCGGCGAAACCCCGGATGAGCACCTCGTAGAACACGGCCCGCTTGAACCAGTACGGGTCGCGGGACGTCTCTCCGACGGGACCGGCGGGGGGCGGGCGGGGGGCGGCGTCGCCGATGGGCTCGCGGAG
>NZ_JANEZT010000351.1 GCF_025403405.1 Frankia tisae | reverse complement strand
CCGCTGAGCCCGCGTCCGCCGCTGAGCCGCCGCCGCCTGGCGGTCGGCATCATCGTCGCCGTCGCCGTCCTGCTGCTTGCGGCGCTCGCCGGCGGGCTCTACGGCTACGCGCACCGGTCGCAGGGCTCTCCGTCCACGGCGCCGGCGAGCGCCTCGCCGACCGCGCCGCGGGCGCCGGCGGAGGGAGCTGTCGCAGCAGTCCGACCCGGGTAGGGACAGCCCTACCCGGGTCGGGGGACGCCACCCCGGTCCTGGGGGACAGCTCCGTAGAGCCGCCCCCCGCCAAACGGCGACGGTCGTGGCATGCCGCAGACACGCACCGACGCCACACCCGTCGTCCCGGCCGAGCCCGCCGCCACGGACCTCGCCGGACTGCCGTCTCCCCCCGCGGACACCGCCGGGCCGGCGTCCCCCGGCGCTGGGCGACCGCCGGAGGATCCGTTCGACGACCTCGTGCGCATGCACCGCAGCGCCCTGCTCGCCTACACCACCCGGCTCACCGGCGGTGACCGCGGCCGGGCGGAGGACATCGTCCAGGAGACGTTCCTGCGTGCCTGGCACCACCTCGACCGGCTGACGCCCGAACACGGATCGGTGCACGGCTGGCTGCGCCGGGTCGCCCACAACCTGGTCGTCGACGGGCACCGCACCCGCCAGGCCCGCCCACCCGAGCTGGCGCTCGCGGCGGAGCACGCCGAGGTCGCCGCGCAGCCCGACCATGCCGAGTCGGTGCTGCTGTCGGCCACGGTGCAGGCGGCACTGGGCCGCATCTGGCCGCAGCACCGGGCCGCCGTCGTCGAGGTGTACCTGCGGGACCGCACCTGCGCGCAGGCCGCCGCGGCCCTGGGCATCCCGGAGGGGACGGTCAAGAGCCGGGTGCACTACGCCCTGCGGACGTTGCGCCGCGAGGCCGAGAGCAGCGGCCTGCGCTCCAGCTGAAGCCCCGGCGGCCGTCACGTTCGCCGACCTTTCGCACCCGCCGGCGAGCGGCCGCCGGCGAGCGGCCGCCGGCAGCCCTCATCGGGGGGCCAGCGCCGCGCTCACGTCGGCCAGCAGCAGCTGCTGCAGGTCGTCGGTGGTCGGGGCGGGGACCGTGCGCAGGCGGCCGGCCTGGCGCACGATCACCCGGTCGAGGGTCTGGCGGGCGTAACGGCCGTTGCCGAAGGTCTCGTCGCGACGCAGGCCGGCGAAGTGGCGGCGCAGCAGCTCCAGGGCCTCGCCGTGCGGCTCGTAACCGCCCGCGCGGGCCATCCGCCCGAAGATCGACACCAGGTCGTCGGCGGAGTAGGAGGCGAAGCGGATCTCGTGGCTGAACCGGGAGGCGAGACCGGCGTTGCTGGCCAGGAACCGGGCCATGTCCGCGGTGTAGCCGGCGGCGATGACGACGATGTCGTCGCGGTGGTCCTCCATCAGCTTGACCAGCGTGTCGATGGCCTCCCGGCCGAAGTCGTGGCCCTCCCCGTGGGCGGTGAGCGTGTACGCCTCGTCGATGAACAGCACGCCGCCGCGCGCGGAGTCGAACACCTTCGTCGTCTTCACCGCCGTGTGCCCGACGTACTGGCCGACCAGGTCGGCACGGGAGACCTCGACGACCTGACCGGTGCGCAGGACGCCGAGGGCGGCCAGGAGCTGCCCGTACAGGCGGGCCACCGTCGTCTTCCCGGTGCCGGGCGGCCCGGCGAAGACCAGATGCCGGGACAGCGACGGCGCGGGCAGGCCCGCCTCCAGGCGTGCCTTCGCCGACGCGATGAGGTCGACCAGGTCGGCGACCTCCCGCTTGACCTCGTCCAGGCCGATCATCGCGTCGAGGCGCTGGAGCAGCGCGTCGACGGCGCGGCGCTGGCCGGCGGCCGCCTCCTGGTCGTCGGCGGCGGTGTCGCCGAGGTCCTCGGGCAGCAGCCGGGCGAGTTCGAGCTCGGGGGCGTCCGGGGTGGCCGCCAGCCGGTACGCCTGGCGTCCCAGCATCTCCTCGAACACCTGCCGGGCGACCCGGGCGTTGCCGAAGGTCTCCGTGCGCGGCAACGACTCGAAGTGCCCGCGCAGCGCCTCCTGGGTCTCGTACTCCAGGGCGTAGTGGTGGCTGCGGCAGAGCCGCTGCACGATCGTGACGAGCTCGGTACTGGAGTAGCTGGCGAACTCGATGGTCTTGGAGAAGCGGGAGTCCAGGCCGGGGTTGGCGGCGAGGAAGGAACGCATCTGCGTGGAGTAACCGGCGACCACGACGACGAGTTCGTCGCGGTGGTCCTCCATCAGTTTCACCAGCGTGTCGATGGCCTCCCGGCCGAAGTCGTGACCGCTGCCGTCCGCCGGGGTCAGCGTGTACGCCTCGTCGATGAACAGCACCCCGCCGAGCGCCTCTTCGAACTTGGCGGTGGTCTTCACCGCGGTGCCGCCGACATGTTCGGCAACGAGATCGGCGCGGGCCACCTCGACGATCTTTCCGCCGGTGAGCACCCCGAGCGCGGCCAGGATCCGGCCGAACAGCCGGGCGACGGTGGTCTTGCCGGTTCCCGGCGGGCCGGCGAAGACCAGGTGGCGCGACATCGGCGGGACGCTGAGCCGGGCCTCCCGCCGCCGCTTGGCCACCTGGTGCAGCCCGACGAGGGTGGCGACCTCCCGCTTGACACCGTCCAGCCCGACGAGGGCGTCCAGCTCGACGAGCAGCGCCGCCACCGGGTCGGGCTCCGCCAGGTCCGGACCGGCCGGGGACGGGCCGCCACCCGTCGGATCGGTCGGGTCCGTCGGGGTCTGCTCAGGCGGAACCCGCAGGCCGGGCGCCGGATCCCCCACCGGCCGGCCCGCCGGCCCGCCGGCCCCGCCGGATCCATCGCGATGCCCCGCGGGCGCGGGTGACCCGGGCTCCGATGACCTGGGCTCGGGGTGCACGGACGACTGCGGGGACACGGACGACTGCGGCGCCGGTGCGGGGGGCCACCCGGTGGGCGCCGGCCGGGCGGGCGCGGTGACCTGCGCCGGGCTCGGCAGGTCGACGGGAATGTTGTTGTGGCCCAGGTCGACGCCGCTCATCCGCAGCCGCGCCGGCGGCGTCGCCGCCTGGACGGCGTCGCCGGCGTTGCCGCGCACCACGCCGCCGGAGATCGTGACCTCCTGGTCGGTCTCGACGAGCAGGCCCGGCCCTCGATTGCCGACCAGTTCGGTGTCGGAGATCGTCGCCCGAGTGCCCGGCCCGAGGACAACCCCGGGCCCGGCGGTGCCGTGCACCCGGCTGCTGGTCAGCCGCGCGTAGGCACCGTCGCGGACGAGGATCCCGGCGTCCCGGGCACCGTCGACCTCCACAGCACGCAGGATCGGGGATGCCTGCGCGACGATCTCGATGCCGATCCGGCCCTGGGCGACCCGGACGTTGTGCAACTCGGTCGTCGCCTCCCCCGCCAGGCGCACCCCGGCACGCCGGGCGTCATGCACGCGGCTGTCCGCGAACCGGCCGGCGCCGCCGGTGGCGTGCAGACCGTAGGTGACATCGTCGAGGTCGAGCCCGCTCAGCCGCGGCGCGGCGGCGCCCTCGATGGCCACCCCGATCGGGCTGGCGTGCACCCGCACCCCGTCGAGGCGCGCCGTCGACTCGCCGAGCAGCAGGACACCGACGTCGGCGCAGCCGTCGATCTCACTGGCGGACACCGTCGGGCGGGCGGCCTCGTCGGCGACCACCCCGGCCGCGCCGCTGCCGCGCACCGCGCAGCGGTCGAGGACGGGTGCGGAGCGGCCCGCGGCGTGCAGCCCATGGCCGGCGGGACGCTCGATGATGCAGTCCACCAGGCCCGGCTCGGCCCGGTCCCGGGTGACGACGCCGTGGCCCGCCGCCTCCCGCAGCGCGCACCGGTCGAGGGTGGGCCGGGCGCCGTCGGCGGCGAGCAGACTGACCTGACCACCGGAGATCTCGGAGGTGACCAGCCGCAGCCGGGTCTCCTGCTGGGCGAGGACGCCGAAGCCCGTCACCGGGCCGATCCGGCAGTCCGCCAGCAGCGGCGAGCCCGTCCCGGCGGCCAGCACCCCGATCCCGTTGACGCCGCGGATCACGCAGCCGCGCAGCACCGGCGAGGCATCACCGGACACGACGAGCCCGGGCCCCCCGATCGACTCCACCACGACGCCGGTGAACTCGGCGTCGCCGGCGTCGGCCACCACGGCAGCGCCGGCCGGGTTGGCGATGCTGCCCCCGCGCATCAACGCCCGCCCGCCGCGCAGGTGCACCGCGGCCGCCGCACTGGCACGGATCTCGCAGTCGTCCATCCGCAGCAGCCCGCCGGCCACCTGCACCAGCGGCAGGTGCTCGTCACCGCCGCGCAGTTCCAGATCGCGCAGCCACACCTCACCGCCGGCGACGAGCAGGGCGGCACCGGATGGCACTTCGATGACGACGCTGCCGGGCCCCTCCTCGGCGACCAGGATGACGTCCCGGGTGAACACCAGCGACTCCCGGTACAGCCCGGGACGCACGGCGACGGTGTCCCCCGGACCCGCGGCGACGAGTGCCCGCCCGATCCCGGTCACACAGTCGGCGTCCGTGGCGGAGACGGACAGGACGGTTGCGGTCATCGCTTGCTCCTTGGGCGTGTCCCCGGTGGTGCGTCATCGCGCCGCGGCCGGTCCGGCGCCGTCGACCGGATGGGCCCCGTCGGGGTCGAAGGCGCGGCCGTCGTCATCGAGCCCGACGGCGGTCCGCGGCCCAGCCGACGGGGCACCCCCCGCAGCGGCACCCCTCGCGATGGCACCCCTCGGACCGGAAGCGGAGGGTGGCCGAGCCTCCAGGCGCTCGTGCAGCCGTTGCAGTGCACGCTCGTCCATCGCGCTGTCGAGGCGACCGCCGACCAGTTCGCGCAGCAGTACCCGCGGCGAGGTCACGCCGGCTCCGGTGCCCTGGCCGACCCGGTCACGGTCGCCGGCACCATCGCCGTCAGCGGCGGCGCCGACGTCACGGCCGGCGGCGCCGTGCTCGACGGCGAGCACGGCGAAGCGGGTCCCGGCGGCGAACAGGGCGTCGGCCGAGGAGCGGTCCCGATCCGGGACGAGCCCACTGGTCCGGCGGGCCGTCGAGGACCAGATGACGTACTCCACCAGGTGCCCGGAACGTTCCGCCGCTCCTGGCCGCGCCCCCGGCCCCGTCAACTCCCCCGGTTCCGTCGACACCGTGAGGAAGCCCGGTTCGACCAGCACGTCGCCGGGCCGGTAGCGGCCGGCGACGGCCTGGTCCGGGCGGGCGGTGCGGTACACCGGGCCAACGACCGCCGGCAGCCTGGCCAGCCCCGCGCAGGCGCAGCGGGCCAGCAGGAAGGCATCGGCGTCGGCCGGGCGTCGGCCGCCGTCACGCAGCACCAGGTCCACCCGGTGACCCGGCTGCGCGCCGGTGGGGCCGGGGCCGGCAGGTCCCTCTGCGTCGGCCGGCCGCCCGGCCCCGGTCAGGTAGGCGCGCACGCAGACGAGGCCGGCGAGGACGTCGTCCGGCCCGGCCGCCGCCCGCAGGCCGGGATGCAGCGCGAGCGTGCTCAGCACGGCGCGGGCGTGGCTTTCGTAGCGCCACCCGAGCACGACCCGCAACCGGTCACGATCCGCCACCGTCGCGTGGGGAGGCACCGCCCACCAGGGCCGGCGCCCGCCCGCCGCGCCCGCCTGCGCGCCCGGCGCAGACACTTGTGCTCTGCCGGCCGCGGGGGAACCGGCGGCGTCGGCGAAGTCCCCGCCCTCAGCGGGATCCCAGAGCGTGGGACGTTCCTCGCCCTCGGTGGGATCCCAGAGCGCAGGGAGATCGCCGGATGGGAGGCTCCCTCCGTGGCCCGGCGGGCCGGCGATCCCCCGCCCGGCGTCGCTCGCGGGATACCCCCGGTCCGTTTCCCTCTGGGCGGCTTCGGAGCCGGGTGGCCGGGGTGGCCGCCCTCCGGGGAACGTCAGCAGACGACCGCGGCGACCCGGAACCCCGCTCCTCCCACCCGGCCCGGGGCCGACCACGCCGGCCCGCGTCGCGGTGGACGCGGCCGCGCCGCCCCACCCGTTCCCTGCCGACGGATACCCGTGCCCGCCATCAACCTGCGTCGGCCACGGGGGCCCGCCGACTCCCTGTAGGTACCCATGACCGCTGTCAGCGGGCAGAGCGCGCCGCAGCACCCCGGGCACGGGGCCGAGTTCGCCCGGTCCCCTCACCGCGCCCAGGGGCAACGGGCGCACCTCGGCCATGGCCTCGACCGGTACCGCAGCCTCGACCGGTACCGCAGACGCAACCGGTACCGCAGACGCAACCGGTACCGCAGCAGCCTCGACCGGCGCCGCAGGAAGCTCGACCGGCGCCGCAGGAGCACTCGGGCAGGTCTGGCGAGCCGGGCGTGACCGGATGGTCAGGGGCTCGGGCCGGGGCAGCCACGAACCGACGGCGGTCGGGACCCCCGGACCGGCCTCGCCGTCGGGGCGCCGGACGGGCCAGCGTCGGAAGGTCGCGCCGGTGACCGCGGCACCGGCCAGCAGCCAGACGCCCGCGTCGGCGGTGTAGACGGGGATCCGCAGGTCGGCGACCAGGGCGGTGACCAGCCGGGCGAGGCGGTCAGGCGCCGGCTGTGGCTGTGGCAGCAGCAGCAGCGGCCGGCCGCGCCACTCGGGGCAGGCGCGGATCACCCGGGCCAGCAACGACGGCGGGAGGGGCCGACCGAGGGCCTGGAAGCCGGCGGCGCCGCTGCCCAGGTGCACGGTGAACAATCCCGGCGGGGCGAGCGGAAGGCAGTCGGGCTCGGCCCAGGGCGGCAGGAGGAAGCGGCCCGCCGCAGTGGCCTGGCTGCCGTCGACGAGCCGTCGCACGATCGGGTCCGACGCGCGCGGCCGGGACCGCCGAGGCGTCCACCAGGCCGGCCCGCGGACGCCCGCCGCGGAATCGACCACGATCTGTGGCACGGGCCGGCCGCTGCTCTGCCACGCGACACCCGAGCAGCGCAGCCGCGTCGCGACCAGGGCAGGGGGGCGGGCATCGGCCTGGTCGGAGGCGGCGGGTGGACCGACGTCGCTGCCAGCGGGAC
>NZ_JANEZT010000350.1 GCF_025403405.1 Frankia tisae | reverse complement strand
GGGCGGGGGCGCGGTCAGGGTGGCCGCCAGCTGCGCGAGCAGGTCCACCGCGTCGCGGGCCGCCCGCACCGCGGCCGGTCCCGATCCCGGGGCCGTCGACACCCCGTCGCAGACGACGGCGAGGGTCGCGATCGCCGGGCCACCGGCGGGCCCGGCGAGGACATGCAGCCCGAAACCGTCCTCGTTGGTCCGGTGCACCAGACCGCGGTCGGACACTCCCGCGGCGCTGCCGAGATCGAGATCGATGCGGTCGGCGGGCGGGGCGCCCAGGCCCAGCCCGGTGCCGCACCGCTCGCAGAACCGGTCGTCCGGGAAGACGACCGCCGCGCACGCCGGGCACCGTCGGGTGCCCGGCGACTCGTCGGCGCCCGGTGACGCGCCGGGAAGGGGGATTTCCGGGCGCGGGGGCCGCTCGGCGGTCAAACCAGGGTCCGTGGACGGACGCCGTTGGCGAGATCGACCAGGGCGTAGCGCTCGTCGGGCGTCGCGGCCAGGCGGGCGAGCGTCCGGTAGGTGCGTTCCAGGCCGCGGCGTAGTGCGGCGGGCCGCAGCGGTGAGCCGGCGACGTGCACCTGGGGGTCCGCCGCCACCGCGCCGGAGGTGACCAGGTCGAGCGCGCCGGCCAGCAGGTCTCGGCGCAGGGCTGCCTGGGCCGCCGGATCGAGGTCCAGATCGTCGAGGATCGTCGACGCCGCCAGCAGGCCGGCCCGGTCCGGGGCACCCGCAGTGGTGACGGTGCCGAGCACCCGGGCCAGGCGTATCCGCGCCTCGACGCCGGCCGCCGAGGCCGCCGGCACCCGCTGGTAGGCCTGCGCGGCGCCGGCGCGGTCACCGGCGGCGAGGCGGACCCGGGCCAGCCCGAACGCGGCGCTGGTGAACGTGTCGTCGGTGCGCGAGACCAGGTCGTAGAGCTGCCGCGCCCGGGGCAGGTCGCCGCCGGCCTCGGCGGCGCGGGCCAGCGCCAGCTTCGGCGCGAGCTCGCCGGGCACCTCGCCGTACACCCGCTCGAACGCGGCCACCGCCCCTGCGGGGTCGTCCTCGGCGAGCAGCAGCAGGCCGCGCTGCCAGTGCACCCGCCAGGCGAGCGGATCCTCGGCGGCGATGGCGTCGAGCAGCTCCCGGGCCGCGTCGCGCTCACCGAGCCGGGTCCGCAGGTCGGCCAGGCGCAGCCGGGCACCAACGCTCGTGGTGCCCATCGCGCCGAGCAGCTCGACAAGCTGGTGCGGGGCGACGTCGGGCAACGTGGCGAGCTCGGCGGCCGCGGGATCGTCCGGATCGGGCAGCAGCCTCGGCAGCAGCGCCCAGGGCGTCGGAGCAGGCGGCTCGCCGGTGGGGTGGGCGTCACCGGTGAAGCGGGCGCTGCGGGCCGGCATCGGGGTGCCCTGCTCCGCGGCGACGATCTCCCGCAGGACGCCGAGCAGCTCGCCGTGCATCTCCTCGGCGCTGGCGAAGCGCCTGTCCGGGTCGACCGCCGTGGCCTTGGCCAGCAGGCGGTACAGCGATTCGTGCCGGGCGAGCACCGGGTGGCCGGACGCCGGTGGCAGGGTGTGGCGGTAGGTCGAGGTGTTGCCGCGGAAGTCGAGGATGAGGGTGGCCAGCGTCCGGCCCACCGTGTAAAGGTCGGAGGCCACCGACGGGCCCTCGGTGGGCACCTCCGGCGCCTGGTAGCCGGCCGTGCCGTAGACGGCGCCGTCGTGGTCGTCGATGCGCCGTACCGCGCCGAGGTCGATCAGCCGCACCGACTCCCGGCCGAGCATCATGTTGTCCGGCTTGAAGTCGCAGAACACCAGGCCGTTGCGGTGCAGGTAGGCGAACGCGGGCAGCACCGCGAGCAGGTAGGCGACGGCCTCGGCCGCCGGCAGCGGGTCGGTCCGGCCCGCGGCGGCCCGGCGCCGGCGCAGCACGTCGCGCAGCGACGTACCGCCGACGTACTCCATCACGATGTAGCCGGTCCCGGCATGCTCGACGAACGTGTAGATCTTGACGATCGCGGGATGGTCGACCGAGGCCAGGAACCGGCGTTCGGCTATCGCCGCGGCCTGGGCGTGGCGGTCGCCGGAGTCGAGCAGCCCCTTGAACACCACCCAGAAGTCCCCCCCGACGCCGTGGTCGCGGGCCAGGTAGATCCAGCCCTGCCCGCCGTGGGCGAGGGCACCGGCGATCTCGTACTGGCCGATGCGGTCGCCGGCCTGCAACGCCGGGCGGAACGAGTACGGCTGCCCGCAGCCCGCGCAGAACCCCTCCGCCAACGCCGGCTGGCCCCCGCGGGAGCGCCCGACCGGCTCGTCGCAGCGAGCGCAGCGCCGTAGCCGCTGCGGGAGCTGGGGGTCGGTGAGCAGCAGCGACGCCGGATCGGGCAGCTCGATCTCGGGCATGCGCACCAACCCGGCGCCCAGCCGGTCGGGCGCGCTGCGACTCGTCGAGCCGCGCCGGGACCGCCGCGAGCCGCCGACCCCCGTCGACGCCGAACCGACGCTTCCCCCGGTGGCACTGCCCGTCGCCGCGGGCCTGAAGCTTCCCCCGGTGGCACTGCCCGTCGCCGCGGGCCCGGCGCTCCCAGCGGTGGCAGCGCCGGTCGCCGCCGGGCCGGTGACGCCGGCGGCCGCGGGTCCGGGCGGCCGGTAGGCGAGACCGGTGATCGTGCAGTAGCCGTCCTCGATGACGCCCTCACAGTCCGGCTCGGGACACCGGATCGCCTCGGTCATGAATGCTCCTCGCTTCGGGAGGGGTCTCGGGCGGGCGCGGCTGCCAGCAGGGCGTCCGCGTAGGTGCGGACGAGCCTCTCGGCCCGGTCCAGGTCGATCGGGGCCGAGCCCAGCGCGGCCAGCGCGGGGGCGTAGCGGGCCTCCAACGCGGCGGATTCACCCAGGCCGGTGCGCCCGGCCTTGGCCCGCAGCGCGCGGAGCAGCCCGCGCAGCTCGTCGCGGCGGCGCACCGGCGCCGCGTTCGTCTCGGCAATCATCGTCGCCGTCGCCAGCGTCGCCTGCGCAGTGCGCCGCCACGCCGGCAGGCCGTAGGCGACCAGCTGCCAGTCACCGGCCTCGCCGGCGGCGGTCAACCGGTCCAGCCAGGGCCGCAGGCCGCGCCGCGGCGCGTCGAACCACCCGTCGGACAGCCGCAGCAGACCGTCGGCGTGGGCGCTGACCCGCTCGACGACCTCCCGGGCGCGGCGCTCGCCGACCTGCGCGGCCGCAATCACCTGCGCCAGCAGCGCGTCGGCGGCGGCGAGGTCCTCGGCGAGATGATCGTGTGCCCGCGCGAGCGCGGCGACGGCGTCGACGGCCGGGGCGAGCGCGTCGCCGGCCGCGGCCAGCAGCTCCGCCGGCACGTCGAGCGGGTCGGCGGCCACCGCGGCCTGGGCGAGCGCCAGCGCTGCGCGGGCTGTCGCGAGTGCCGCGATCTCACCGTCCGCGGAGCCGTCGTCGGCGTCCATGGAGCCGACGTCGTTGCCCCTGGCGGCGCCATCCGGGGTAAGCCCGAGGCGCTGTGCCGTCGCCAGCGCCGCGCTGAGCTGCCGGCCGAGTGGTGCCAGCGTCTCGCGGTGCGCGGCCCGTGCAGTGATGACCTCGTCGGCGGCGGCGCGCAGGGCGCGTACGTTCGCGAGCGCCTCGTCGAGGCGGCGCTGGGCGGGAACGTCGGGTCCCTCGGCACCGTCCACCCCGCCGGTCGGCCGGTCACCCCCGGGCTCGGCGCCCAGCAGCAGCGCCGCCAGCCGAGCGGTGCGCCGCGCGCCGAGGCGCGGGCCCTCCCCCCGTTCGGCCGCGGCCGCGGTGAGCAGGTCGTTGAGCGCGCCGTGGGTCTCCCAGAGATCCACCAACCGGCGGCCGGCGTCGGTGGCGATCTCGGCCGTGCGCCCGCGTAGCCGCGGCGGATCGCCGAGGTGCCCGTCGATGACGGCATCGAGGTCCAGCAGCTCGGCGGCGAGCCGCGCGCTGCCCGAACGCAGCCCGGTCAGGGCCGCGTCGACGTCCGAACGGGTACGCATCGCCGGTCACGCCCCATGCGCCGGCGCGAGCGATCCCGCTGCCCGACGGGGCGAGGGCCGGACGGGCCGGGCGGGACGTGGTGCGCGGGCGCCGACGAGGCGCGCCAACCGGGCCGCTCGTGGCGCGCGACTCGCCCCCGCGGCATCTGACATGCATGCCATGCCCTGAGTACCACCGCCCCGATCGTCCGTCTCGCCGCCGTCCCGGCCTCGCCGGGACGCCCGCGCCTGCATCGCCCGCCCTGAGCCGCGGTGGTCAGGGCGCCTGGGGCGGTCCGACTCCACGGGATGACTGATCGTAAATCGGTCGAGCGACTTCCGTGGGGCGATGTCGCCTTGTCGTCACCTCGCCCGGCTCACGGTGCCGGCATGTTAGGCGGTCCGGACCCGGGAGCAGGGCGAATCCGGCCGGACCGGGAAGAAGCATGGAAGTCCTACAATGCCGGCATGAGCATCCCGGGGGATGTCGACGGTGCTTCGTCACCGTCGGGAGATCGGACGGGCGGTCCACCGCCTGGACTTCTGGAGTCCGGCATCACCGGTCCCGGTCCCGGTCGCGTGCGGGCGGTGGCGTTCGCGCCTGATGGTGGGACTGTTGCAGGGCTGCGGCGAGGTAGCACATCGATCTCGATCGACTACGTGATGTGGTGACATCGGTGGCTCTCTCGCGGGGTGGGGAGCCCGGCAGCGTGGTTTCTGTAATGCGTGCGGTCAGCAGCTGGACAGGCGGACCGGAGCAGTCTTTCGCCCGCTCGTCGGTGGACGCCTGGCGCGATCGGGGCAGGGCGTCTTCGACGGGTTTGGGAAACGGCGGGTAATGCGACGGGAGGATTTGGTACCGGCGGTGCGAGAAAAGTGGCCTCCTGCTCGGACAATGAAAGCGCCAACCCTGCGCGAGCTCCACCGCCGGGCCGCGGACCTCCCGCAGCCTCTTCTCGCCCGTCTGGGGGCTCCGCGCGACAGTTTCCGCCACACCTCGGCCGCGGCGGCCACAGGGGCAGCAGCGATGGTGTGATGCTCTGGAGCTTGCGCATCGATCGCACGTCGGAACGGTCGGACAGCGTTGTCGTGGCCGAACCCAGTATGGTTGCTCCGCATGGCCGAGATCGAGACCGAGATCACCGCGGCTCTCATCCGCGACCTGCTGCGGGACCAGCATCCGGACCTGGCCGAGCTGCCCCTGCGCGAGGTGGCGGGCGGCTGGGGCAACCAGATGTGGCGGCTCGGGGACGAGCTGGCCGTGCGGATCCAGCGCATGGACACCGACCCCGATCACCAGCTCAAGGAGCGCCGGTGGCTGCCGCTGCTCGCCCCACGCCTGCCGCTGCCCATCCCCGTCCCGGTGCGCAGTGGCGCGCCCTCCGAGCGTTTCCCCAAGATCTGGACGGTCATGACGTGGGTGCCGGGCCTGCCGCTGGACCACGGGTCGATCACCCGCGGCGAGCACGCGGCCGACACCCTGGCGGCGTTCCTGCGGGCGCTGCATGTGGCAGCGCCCGCCGACGCACCGGGTGACACGGGCCGCGGCGCGCACCCCAGGAACTGCACGAACGTCTTCGACAAGTTCTTCGGCTCCGTCGACGCTGACGCGATCGGCGCCGACGCCGCCGACGTCCGGGCGGTCTGGGACGACGCCGTCGCGGCCCCCGCCTGGGAGGGTCCGCCGGTGTGGGTGCACGGCGACCTGCATCCCGCGAACGTCGTCGTCGCGGACGGGACGCTGGCGGGCGTCGTCGACTTCGGCGACCTGTTCGTCGGCGACCCGGCGTCGGACCTGGCGGCCGCCTGGGTGCTGCTGCCGGCGGGCGCGGCCGCACGCTTCTTCGCCGCGTACGCGGAGGCTGACGAGGCGACGGTCCGGCGTGCCCGCGGGCTGGCCGTGCTGAAGAGCCTCTTCCTGATGCTGATGGGCCAGAACGGGGACCGCGGCCTGCCCGGCGGCAAGCCGGCGTGGGGTCCGGCGGGACGGGCGGCGCTCGACCGGGTCCTGAGCGAGCGTCTGACCCGATTCCACGAGTAGATCGGCGGCATACTTCGACTGTCTCGCCTCATCTTGACAGGTAGGGCCAGGCTGGCCGGGTGCGGGTGCGCCGCGTCAGCCGCCGTCGGTGTAGCGGGGGACCGGTGCTGTCGGGGGTGGGCGCAGCGCCGGCAGCCAGCGTTGGACCAGCGCGGTCCAGGTGCCGTCGTGCAGCACGTCGGCGAGGACGCCGTTGACGAAGCGGGTCAGCTCCGGATGGCCGCGGGCGATGCCGATCGCGTCCGGCTCGTTGGACAGCCCCGGGCCGACGAGGTGGACCCGGGGGTCCTGCGCCGCCATGCCGGCGAGGACCGCGCTCGTCGTCGAGATCGCCGCGACCTGGCCGGACTGGAGCAGCACGAGGCAGTCGGCGATGTTCGGCACGGTCCGCACCACCGGGTGCGACGGCGCCCGGCGCAGGGTGTCCACCGTGGTGGTCCCCGCCGCGGTGCACACCGGCTGCCCCCCGAGGCCGTCCAGGCCACGGGCGGGTGAGTCGAGAGGGACCAGTATCCGCTGCGTCTCGTACCAGTAGACGGTGGAGAAGTCGATCTGCCGGCGTCGCTCGCAGTTCGTCGTCATGGTCGCGACGACGATGTCCACGTCCCCGTGCAGCAGCACCGGGATGCGCTCGGCGTAGGTCGTCGCGCGGAACCGGACGTGGCCGTCCGTGCCGAAGATCGCCCGGCCGATGCGGTTCGCCAGGTCCACGTCGAAGCCCTCGAACTGGCCGTTGAACGCGTTGATCGAACCGAACGGGGGGACGTCGGCGAGCACCGCGGCCCGCAGGTAGCCGCGTTGCTGGATCGCCGCGAGGAACGTGCCGGCCGGCATCGCGCCGGGCGCCGGGGGCACGGCCGGTGGCCGCAGGCTCGCCTGCGGATCGCCGCAGCTTCCACCGCTGCCCGCCGGTGCCGGGACGCCCGTGGCCGGCGGGGATGGGGCGGCCGTCGTGACCAGCGGCCGCGCCTGCGCGGGAAGCCCCGCGTCGACGGTCGCGCAGCCGGCGCCGGCGAGGGCC
>NZ_JANEZT010000034.1 GCF_025403405.1 Frankia tisae | reverse complement strand
GTGGCTGGGTGGGCTGCGGCTGGTGGCGGTGGACGGGACGACGTCGGACGTGCCGGACACGGCGGGCAACCGGGCGGTGTTCGGTGGGCCGTCGAACGGCGGCGGGCCGGGGCCGTTCCCGCAGGTCCGCTGGGTGGCGGCGGCCGAGTCGGGGACCGGGGCGCTGCTGGGAGCGGCGTTCGGCCCGTACACGGCGGGCGAGCAGGTGCTGGTCCGGGACCTGCTGGCTGCGCTCGGGCCGGGGATGCTGGTACTGGCCGATCGCAACTTCCTGTCGCACGCGCTGGCCCGCGACGTGCTCGCGGCCGGCGCGCACCTGCTGTGGCGGGCGAAGGCGTCGTTCGCGCTGAAGCCGGTGGAGGTGCTGGCGGACGGGACCTACCTGGCCCGGCTGAACCCGGCCCGTAAGACCGACGGCCCGGCGCTGACCGTCCGGGTGATCGAGTACACCGTGCACACCACCGGCCCCGGTGGCACGGCCAGCTCGGAGCTGTTCTGCCTGGTCACCGACCTCCTCGACGTCGAGGAGTGGCCGGCGTTGGACCTGGCCTGCGCCTACCGCGACCGGTGGGGCGTGGAGACCGTGATCGGCCACCACAAGACCGACCTCGGCGAGGGCCAGGCGGTCCTACGCAGCCGCGACCCTGAGGGCGTCGCCCAGGAGATGTGGGCCCTTTTCGCCGTCTACCAGGCGTTGCACCGGCTCATGGGCACCGCCGCCGACGCCACCGGCCTACCCCCCTCAACGATCAGTTTCCGGCACACCCTGACCGCCGCGACCGACTCGATCGGCGCGGCCTTTCCCCCCTGATCAGGCACTTCTCACCTTCCTACTCAAACTCGTCGAACCAGCCTTCACCATCCGTGACCGGCCCCCACGCACCACACCCCGCACGAGCAAGAGACCCGGCGCCTACCCCACCCGCCAACCCGGCGACCCAGGCACCAGCCCAGTCGAACACCGCCTCGAGCTCCACTGCCTCCACCCCAGACGGTCACCCTGAACACAAATCTCCAAGCAATCCCTTAAAGCATGTCCATTGCGCCCAAGCCCCGATCGAGGGGGATTCTGGCCACAGCGGTAGCGGCTCCCACGGCGCGGCTGGGAGTGGTGATGAACCGCTACCGGGGTTGGCCCAGGGGCTGCTTGCCAGGGGTGTGCCGGCGGTGTTGGCGATGACCAGCTCGGTTACCGACGACTATGCCGCCGATCTGACCTCGCGGTTCTACGGAGAACTCGTCAACCGGCACTACCCCGAACCACTTGCTGCCTTCTCCGACGCTCGCCGGGCCGCCGAAGCCTCCCGAGTTGCCAGAGCCGATGCCCAGAAGGGGCTGTCCTCCTCCGCGCGGCCGCCCGCGGAATGGGCCGTACCGGCGCTGTTCCTCAACGGACCGTCGACCCGCCTCTATGATCCGGGCGGCCCGGACGACACCATCACCGAGCCAGTGATGCCGGTGCTGGCCGAGGGGATCGTCGTCCGTCGGGTCGGGGACTTCGTCGGCCGCCGCGGCGAACTGCGCAGCCTGGCCAACCACCTGAGTGCCGACCTGGCGGGTGTGGTGATTCACGGGCTGGGCGGAGTCGGCAAGTCCGCCCTCGCCACCGAGTTCCTCGCCACCCTCGGCGAGAAGGCCGGTCTGCTCGTCTCGCTGACCGGCCGGGTCGGCGTCAACGAGATCCTTGCCGCGGTCGCCGGCCGGCTGGTGTCATGGTGCTCCGATCACGAGGCTGACGACACCATCCGCGGCCTGGCCGAACGGCTGAGCTCCGGTCGGGTCGCCTGGGTCGACGGGCTCGGACTGCTGGCCGAGCATCTCCTCCCCGTCCTACCGGTGACCCTGTTCCTCGACCACGCCGAGAGCCTTCTCACCCCAACCGGCGCCGGCACCGAACGTGCGTTCGCCGACGAGCAGGTCGGAGCATTCGTTGCTGCGTGGACGGCGCTGCCCGGGCGGGCACGGCTGTTGATCACCAGCAGGTTCCCGCTGCCTGTCGATCGTGACACCGGCCAGCGGCTAACCCACCTTCACCTCGGCCCGTTGTCCTCCGCCGAAACTCGCAAGCTTCTCTGGCGCCTACCCGCCCTCGATAGGCTCGAGCACGCCGAGAAGATCCGGGTCATTGCCGACGTGGGCGGCCACCCTCGTGCCCTGGAGTACCTCGACGCCATCCTCGCCGGCGGCCCCGGCCGGTTTGGTGACGTCACCGGCAAGGTCGAGGCCGCCCTGCGCGCCCGGGGGATCAGTGACCCCGCCGCCTGGCGTGCCGAAATCCACGTCGACCTGAACCGGGCGCTTGCCGAGACGGTCATGCTCGTCGGCGACGACGTCTTCCTCGACGACCTCCTTGCCCGCCTCGACACCGTCCCCCACGCCCGCCGCCTCATCACCGGCGCCGCTGTCTACCGCCGGAGGGTTGACGCCGATGGTCTGGTCTGGCAGATTTCCGAGCCTCTCGACCACTCCGCGGATTCCGGCCTCGATGCCCAGAACACTGGACAGCCCCGGCGACCGCTGGCCAGCCCCGACGGCTTTGAGCCGGCCTGGAGAGTCGTTCTCGATCTCGGCCTGCTTGCTCCCGCCGGCAGCGGCGGCAGCGACGACACGGCTAGGTTCATCGTGTATCGCTGGATCGCCACCGCGATCCTTCGTCGGGCCGAAGACGAAGACCGCACCGCCGCCCACCGGGCCGCAGCCGCCTACTGGCAGTGGTGCCAGGATCGGAGCGCCAGCGTTACTCAGCTCCTCGAGGCCGGCCATCACCATCTCGAAGCCGGTGACATCGACCACCTGAAAGCGACCACCTACAAAGCCTGCGATCAGCTTCATACCTTGGGCGAATGGGACCGAGAGGAAGATGTCTGCCGGCATACCCTAGATCGTCTTCCTCGCACCGGCCAGCTCACCGCTGCGTTCCATCAGCAGCTCGGCGTCCTCGCTTGGCATCGGGGGAATCTCACTGAGGCGGAAGATAGCTGCAACCAATCCCTTGCCCTCTTCGAGAGGGTCGGGGACCGTCTCGGCATCGCCACCAACCTGCACCAACTCGGTATCGTCGCCCGGATGCGAGAGGACTACTCGGCTGCGGAGGACTACTACCAGCGGGCCTGTGTGATCTTTTTGGAACTCGGAGATCGCGCTGGCGTCGCCAGCAACTACGGCGAACTCGGCAACATGGCGCAGGCTCGTGGAGCTTACCCGGCTGCGGAGGACTACTACCAGCGGGCCTGTGTGATCTTTGTGGAACTCGGAGATCGCCCCGGCATCGCCAGGAGCACACACCAGCTCGGAATCGTCGCCCAAGACCAGGGAAAATATACGGCTGCTGAAGCGCTGTACCTGCAGTCCCTCGCTATCGGTGAGGATCTGGGGGATCTTTCTGGTATAGCCAACAGTCTTCATCGGCTCGGCAGAATCGCCGAACTCAGGGGATATTACCCGGTCGCCGAGGACTACTACCAACGGGCCCGTGAGATCGCCGATGACCTCGGGGACCGCGCCGGCGTCGCGCGCACTTCCCTCCACCTGGGCATACTCGCTGAACTTCAGGGCTACTACCCGGTAGCGAAACAATGCTGCCGGCAAGCTCACGATATATTCGAGAAGCTCGGGGACCGTTTCGGCATCGCTGCCAGCCTTCATCAGCTCGGTTTGATCGTCGAGCATGAGGAGGATTACTCGGCCGCGGAAGGTTTCTATCGGGAAGCCCTCGCCATTCATGCGGGGTTCCGGGACCGCCCTGCCGTATCCGCCTGCCTCCATCAACTCGGCATGGTCGCCGAACTGCGAGGCGAATACTTGGCCGCGGAAGAGCTCTACCGACAGTCCCTCGCCATCGACGAGGAGCTTGGGGACGAGGCCGGCATTGCCGGCAGCCTCCACCAACTCGGCATGATCGCTCAGGCGCGGGGAGAGTATGCGGACGCGGAAGACCTTTACCATCGATCCCTCGCAATCACCAGGAGGATCGGGGATCGCGTCGGCGCCGCCAACAGCGTGCATCAACTCGGACTGCTGGACCACGTGCAGGGAGATCACTCGTCCGCAGAAGACCGCTGCCGTCGAGCCAACGCCATCTTCGTGGAGATCGGGGACCGCGCCGGCATCGCGGTCACGACCGCACAGCTGGGAATCCTCGCTGCCGAGAAGGGGAGGATCGCTGACGCGGTGTACCACCATCTTCAGGCCCTGAACATCCACGTGGAGATCGGCGCGCCGGAGGTTTCTGACGATGTGTTCTGGCTGGCCCGGCTGCGACAGCAGCTCGGGGATGACACCTTCCGGACGCTGCTCGCCCGAAATCTGTCCGCAGACGAGGTCACTCCCGTGCTCGCCCTGATCACATCCGGCACGGACGACACCTGACGATCCAATAACAATAATCAACGCCGTTGACAGCATTCCGCGCCATGATCAAAAAAGTGCAGGGGTGGCGGATACCAAGAGACGTACCAGGCGATTGCTCGCCTGGATCCCCGGGCACGTCGGAGGAGGCGGAGACGGTGCGTGTTCTTCAGCGCTGCCGTGGATCCGTCGCCTGGTCCGATCTTGCCATGTACGGCCCTCCGGAGGTGGAACGTGCCCGGATCAACGTCGTTGCCGGTGCCCCTGCGTCGATTCCTGCGCGCCGGCCGGGCGACCGATCGTCCGACTCCGGTGTCCAGGGCCGCCGGGTCCGTCGCGGCGGGGGGTGCGTCCCGCGTGGTCGTGGTGGGCAGCGGGTTCGCCGGGCTGCGGTTGCTGCGGCGGCTGGAGAGCCTGCTGCCGGCGTCGGCGGCGGAGCTCACCGTCGTCTCCCCGGTGGATCACCTGCTCTACACCTCCCTGATGCCGCAGGTCTGCGCGAGTTCGGTGGAGCCGCGGCACCTGGCGGTGGCCACCCGGGGGGCGCTGCGCCGCACCGTGCTGCGCCTCGGTCGTGCGGTGGCGGTGGACACCCAGGCCCGCACGGTGACCGTCCGCGGCAATGACGGCACAGTCGACGAGCTGGGCTGGGATCGGCTCGTGCTGGCCCCCGGCTCCGTCACGCGGACCTTCGACATCCCGGGCGTGCGCGAGCACGCGATCGGCCTGAAGAACCTCGCCGAGGCCGTCCACCTGCGTGACCACGTGCTGCGGCAGTTCGAGCGGGCGGACGCCACCGCGGACGACGCCGGCCGGCGCGCCCTGTGCACCTTCGTGATCGTCGGTGGCGGCTACACGGGTACGGAGCTCGCCGCGCAGATGACCCGCTTCAGCCGGCGCGCGGTGGCGAACTACCCGCGGGTGCACGCCGAGGGTGTCCGCTGGGTGCTCGTCGACCACGCGCCGAGCCTGCTGCACGAACTCGCGCCGTCCCTCGGCCACCGGGCCGCCGAAGTGCTCACCGCCCGCGGCGTCGAGCTGCGGCTGCGGACGTCGGTGAACGAGATCACCGAGCGCACCGTCCGGTTGGGCCAGGGGGAGCACGCCGACCAGCACGAGACGATCGACACCCACACGGTGGTCTGGTGCGCGGGGGTGTCGCCCAGTCCGCTCATGACGAACCTCGGCCTGCCCACCACGCACGGGCGCCTCGTCGTCGACGACTGCTTCCGCGTCCCCGAGGTGGAGGGCCTGTTCGCACTGGGGGACGCCGCGGCTGTGCCCGACGTGACCCGTGCAGGCGCCCCCGCCGGCCAGACCGCCCAGCATGCGGTGCGCCAGGCCGTGGCCGCCGCCCGCAACGTGGCCGCGTCCCTCGGTCACGGCACTGCCCGGCCGTACCGGCACCGGGACCTCGGGTTCGTCGTCGACCTGGGTGGGCGGGACGCTGTGGCCAACCCGTTCGGGCTGACCCTGCATGGCCTGCCGGCGGTCGTGGTCACCCGGGCGTACCACGCGTACGCACTGAACAACGGGTCCAATCGGGCCAGGGTGCTCACGGACTGGGCACTGGACCTGGTCATCCCGCACCAGATCGTGCAGCTCGGTTTCGACAACGGGCGGCAACCCACGATCGACGCCACCGAGCAGACCGGCATCTACGCCGGCGCCGTGTCGCAGCTGCCGGGCGGCGGCGGGGGGCGGTGAGCCGGGCCGGCCGGCCGGCCAGATGGGGCGGTTCCGCCGCCGACGGCCGCAACCCTGCCGTGCGTCGGTTCGCGTTGCCAGAGGTGGCCCCCCGTTCGGGCGGCACGGAGTCCGCGGAGGCCGGCGGCGCAGGCAGGTGACCGCCCTGCGATAGCGTTGCCCCGACCGGGCCGGCCCCAACCGGGTCTGCCCCGGGGCCCGGCCCGGCCAGGAGCGGCCAGGAGCAGGACGACGACGAGGTGAAGCAGGCCCACGCCTATCCCCGGAACGATCCCCCTGAGACCTCGTCGCCCTGAGACCTCGTCGCCTCCGCGGGCTCCCTTCGGACGGCGGACCGTCGCGAATCCGTGATCGATCAATGGGAGCCCGTCCGTCAACGCGATGATGAGCCGGCGGACGGGACCGCCGGTGGCGCCGCCTGAACCGGGGATGCGGGCGGTGATCGGCCGCGCGGCCCGGTACGTCACCCGAGCGGGCCAGCCACGGGGGCGATTCGGATGCGATGCGGTGGGAGGTGCCTTGCCAGCAGGTCAAGGCGCATTACCGGCAGTCCGGCAGGTATGCGACCCACCCCGACGGGGGAGACCCTCATGACAGCGGACGGCCTTGGGAGGCGCGGGATGGCGCTCGGTGGCCGCATCGACCGGGCCCAGCAACGTAACCGTGGGGTCGGCTTTGTCATCGCTGTCATCTACAAGTTCGCCGATGATCAGGGCGGCTACCTCGCCGCCCTGATCACCTTCTATGCCTTCCTGTCGCTGTTCCCGCTGTTGCTGCTGCTCACGACCGGGCTGGGCTTCGTCCTGCACGGCCATCACGATCTGCAGGAGCAGGTCGTGACCTCCACGCTCAGCCAGTTCCCGATCATCGGCGACCAGCTCCGCGACGACGTGCAGGCCCTCAAGGGCAGCGGGATCGCCGTCGCCGTCGGCGTCCTCGGCGCCATCTCCGGCAGCCTCGGCGTCGCCCGAGCCATCGGCAACGCCCTGGACACCGTCTGGGCGGTGCCGCGTCGGTCCCGACCGAACCCGTTCTTCGCCCGGTTGCGCAGCCTCAGCCTCATCGGCCTGCTCGGCCTCGGTGTACTGATGACGACGGTGCTCTCCAGTGTCACGACCGGGGCGTCGGCGTTCGGTCGACTGGCCGCCGGGTTCCAGGTGCTCGCGGTCGCGATCTCCACGGCGGGCAACGCCGGCCTGATCCTCGTCGCCTTCAAGGTCCTGACCGCCCGGTCCGTCCGGGTGCGGGAGAACCTGCCCGGGGCGGTGTTCGCGGCGTTGGGCTGGCAGCTCGTGCAGACGCTGGGCGGCTACTACATTGCCCACCAGCTCAAGGGTTCCACCCAGGTCTACGGACTGTTCGGGCTCGTTCTCGGTCTGATGACCTGGCTGTACTTCCTCGCCGTCGTCGTGGTCCTCGCCATGGAGATCAACGCGGTGCGGGCGGGCCGGCTCTTCCCGCGGGCGCTGCTGACCCCGTTCACCGACGACGTCGAGCTCACTGAATCCGACCGGCGGGCCTACACCTCCTACGCCAAGGCGGAGCAGTTCAAAAGCTTCCAGCAGGTGGACGTCACCTTCACCGATCTGCCCAGCCAGCAGTCGCCGACGAGCGACCCGCCACCCTCGACGCCCCCCGCCGCGAATCGTGATCCGGCCCCCGCCGCGGACTGTGATCCCGTCACCGACATGAGCCGTGATCGGTCCTCCGACCTGGGCGGTGATCCTGCCACCGGCGTTGATCGTGACCCCGCCCCCGTGGCGGATCCGGGTTCGCGGCCGTAACGGCTCCGGGCTCCGGGCTTGATGCCGGATCGCGGCGCAGGCTCCGGACGGATGTGCGTATGCCCCCGGACGGTCCCCTCACGCTTCGGAACGGAATGGCGGAGGTTGCCGATCGTCCGGGATCCGGACCGGCGCGATCAGCACGGCGGTGGGGTCGGCGGGACCGCCGACCACCGCCGGCCACAAGCCGTCGTTGACGCAGTCCCGCGCCGCATCCCTGGCCCAGTCGGGCGGCGCGGTCAAGGAGACGAACCGACCCCGATCCGTCCCGAGGACCACGTGGACCGCGATCAACGCGTGGCGCAGCGCCCGCCGGCGGGGGGCTCGGGCGGTCCAGCCCGCCGGGATCCACTCCCCGGCCTCGTCGGCCTGAGAGGGCCAACTGGAGGTGTTGACCACCTCCGCGCGCAGCCGCAGCAGTGAGTGCGGACCGGGATACAGCCCGGCGCTGAGCCGCAGCTCCGCCCGGGCGGACCAGCTGTCCCAGGTGATCCTGGTCGGTGCCGCGCCGCCACCGTGATCCACCGTCCGCACCCGGCGTCCGGACGGCGCACTGAGCTGGACCGTGTGGGCCCCCGACCGGGTGGAGCCCGACCCGCCCGCCGCCGCGCCGGCCGGCTCCCAGGGGTCCGGTCGGGGGGCACTCAGATGCGGCAGCCAGCCGCGCGGCCATTCTCCGCTTGGGGAAGGCGCCATCGGCTGGGGGCGCACCGCCAGCAGGTCCGTGACCGCCACGGCCTCGTCGACCTCGTGCGGCAGAAACTCGGCCTGGTCGTCGGGGTCGGCGTCGAGCGCTGCCCCGCCGCCGGCACCACCCGGCCGGAGGACCTGCTGTTCCCTCGTGGTGATCTGCAGCCAGCGCACCCGCGTGGTCAGCACGGCGTCGAGGTCGGCCGCCAACAGGAATTCCGCGTGGACGTGCGCCCGCTCATCCGGATGGCGCGCGGCGTACGCCACCGGGGTCAGCACCCCGGCGAGCCCGCTCGGCCGGCCTGCGCCGGACCGCGCGCGCTGATCCGGATCGCACCGGTAGATCGTCGCGTCGGCGATTGCCACCGCCCGGTCGAGTGGTGCCTGAACCGTTCTCATCGTTAGCCCTTTCACTCGCGGGCGGACCACGCGTCGCGCCCGGCCCAGCCCACGAACCGCGAATCTCGACACCGGTCGCCCGCTCCTGCACTGGGCGGGTAGGAGTGGGAATCCCCCGCTCAGGCGGGGAGGACGTCAAAGAACGGTGATCGCCTCCCCGGCATGGACCAGCACCGTGTCGCCGATGTGTGCCTGGACGAGGGCGAGACCGATCTCCTCCGTGCCGGCGGGTGTCCGGACAAGTGCGACCGAGCCCGGCAGGCACCGGATGATCTCGGCCTCGATCGTCTCTCCCGGCCCGGCGACCTGCCCGGCCGCACCACAGACGGGTGCTTCGGGGCCCGGATGGGCGGCGGCCCGTGCGGCCTCCCACGCCGAGAGCCGTTCGGGTCCCGAACGGGTGGCGTCGTCGCCCACTTCGGGGATGCGTGGCCTGCGCCGTCCAGGGGAGGCCGGGGCGGCGCTGGGGGCGTCCAGCGTTCGACGCAGCGGCGTACTGATGCTTCTGACCTGGTCGTTCATGGGTCATCACCTCGATACAGGTCTACCCGGCGCAACGGTACGACCCGCGTTCGGAGGTCACCAGTCGACGCGGATTGAGGTGATCGGGGTCGGAGCCGACGCCCGGGTCTGCTCGGCCGAACGGGCCACTCCAGCGTCTGAAGGGGTCCGCGGCCGCGCGATCGGGCAGCATGGGAGAGGTGGGAGTAAACGCGACCAACGACGGCGAGGCGTTCGACCGGCTGTGCGCCCTCGTCGCGGCCGGCGGTGTCGCCGTCGTGAGCGGGGCGGGCATCTCGACCGACTCCGGCATCCCGGACTATCGGGGTCCGAACGGGGCTCTGCGCCGCCACACCCCGATGACCTACCAGCAGTTCACCAAGGAGCCGGGCGCCCGCCACCGCTACTGGGCCCGCAGCCACGCCGGCTGGCGGCAGGTCGCCCGGGCCGAGCCGAACGAGGGCCACCGCGCGGTGGCCCGGCTGGAACAGGCGGGGCTGGTCACCGGCATCGTCACCCAGAACGTCGACGAGCTGCACCAGCGCGCCGGTTCCCGTCAGGTGATCGATCTGCATGGAAGCCTGTCCCGTGTGGTGTGCGTCGACTGCGGGGAGGTGAGTCCGCGCCGCGACCTCGACGAGCGGCTGAGCGCGGCGAACCCGGGCTTCCGCATATCCGGGGCCCCCACCAACCCGGACGGTGACGTCACCCTTTCGGAGGAGGCGGTCGCCCAGTTCGTCATGGTCGCCTGCCGCGGCTGCGGCGGTGATCACCTGGAGCCGGACGTGGTGTTCTTCGGCGCGACCGTGCCGCGGCCCCGCGTGGCGCAGGCGTTCGACCTGGTCGAGGGCGCCCGCGCGTTGATGATCCTCGGATCGTCGCTGACCGTGATGTCGGGATATCGATTCGTTCTGCGAGCGGCGGAACTCGGTATTCCGGTCGCGATCGTCAACCAGGGGTCCACCCGCGGGGATAGCCGGGCGATGGTGCGTGTCGATGCTCCGCTCGGAACGCTGCTGCCCCGGTTGGCCGCCGTCGTCACCCGCGGCGAGCGGACGCTCGGACCGTCACGGACCGTGGCGTCCCTCGCCCTGACGGGGGATTCGCCCGCCGGGCTGTGAGGATGGGGCAATGCGATCGGTCTCCCGCCCCCAGCCCGCGAACGTGGCGTTCCGTCCCGCCACCGACAGCGCCGCCGAAGCGGCGGCGATCGTCGCTCTGGTCGAATCCGCGTACCGAGGGGAGTCCAGCCGGGCGGGGTGGACCACCGAGGCGGATCTGCTCGGCGGCCATCGCACGGATGTCGAGGAGGTCCGCGCCACCCTGACGGGCCCCCACGGGAGAGTCCTGCTCGCGGAGCATCCTCCCGGTCTCCTCGTGGGCTGCTGCCACGTGGAACGTCGGATCGAGCCGTCGGCGCATGGCGAAGCCGGCATGGTCCGGACGGGTGAGCTGGTGGCCCAGGCAGGCGGGGTCGAGGGATTGACCGGCGCGGGGATCACCGCCGCGGTGGGGGCCTACTTCGGCATGTTCGCCGTCAGCCCCACCCGGCAGGGGGCCGGTCTGGGCGGGGCGTTGCTGCGACTCGCCGAACGGCACGCCGTCACCGCCTGGTCGGCGGCGTGGATGGAGATGCAGGTCATCGCCCAGCGGACCGAACTCATCGACTGGTACCGCCGCAAGGGATATCTCCCGACCACGGCGACGCGACCGTTCCCCTACGCCGACGAGCGGTTCGGCCGCCCGCTGCGGCCCGACCTGTACTTCGTCGTCCTGCGCAAGCCGCTCGTCTGAGGCTGCGCCGATCCGGCCCGCTGACCCGACGTCCGATTCCCGCCAGCATCCGGGGGCGATCGCACCGAGAGTGGGGGCATGCGGACGGACGAGGGCCGATACGAGGCGGTGGCCAGCCGGGACGCCCGATTCGACGGCGCCTTCTACGTCGCCGTCACCTCCACGGGCATCTACTGCCGGCCGAGCTGCCCGGCGGTGACCCCGAAGCGGGCGAACGTCCGGTTCTTCCCGACGGCCGCGGCGGCGCACGGCGCCGGCTTCCGGGCCTGCCGGCGGTGCCGCCCGGACGCGGTGCCCGGCTCCGCCGAGTGGAACGTCCGCGCCGACGTGGTCGGCCGGGCGATGCGCCTGATCGGCGACGGTGTCGTCGACCGGGAAGGCGTGGTCGGCCTCGCCGCCCGGCTGGGCTACAGCGCCCGCCAGCTCCAACGGCACCTGACCGCCGAGGTGGGGGCCGGCCCGCTCGCCCTGGCCCGGGCGCAGCGTGCGCACACCGCTCGGCTGCTGCTGCAGGCGAGCGCCCTGCCCGCCACCGAGGTGGCCTTCGCCGCCGGCTTCGCGAGCGTCCGCCAGTTCAACGACACCATCCGAGCGGTCTACGCGGCGACGCCGAGTGACCTTCGTGGACCACGGTCGGCGCGCTCCGCCTCCCCCGGCAGGGGGGAGGGCGGACCCGCCGGCCCGGGCGGGCTGGTGGTCCGGCTGGGCTACCGCCGGCCGTACGCGGCGGGCGAGATGTTCGACTATCTGGCCCGCCGGGCGCTGCGCGGAGCCGAGGAGGTCGTCGGCGATCGCGGCCGGCGGACCTACCGGCGGACGCTGCGGCTCACCCGCGGACACGGCATCGCGGAGGTGGCCGAGCGCCAAGGCGCCGACGACGCCGGCTGGCTGGAGTGCCGCCTGTCCCTGAGCGACCTGCGCGATCTGACCGCCGCGGTCAGCCGGGTGCGGCGGCTGTTCGACCTGGACGCCGACCCACGGGCGGTCGCCGAGCGGCTCGGGGCCGATCCGGTCCTGGCGCCCCTGGTGGCCCGCCACCCGGGCCTGCGCGCCCCGGGGGCCACCGACGCGCACGAGCTGGCCGTGCGGGCGGTGCTCGGCCAGCATGTCTCGGTGCCCGCCGGGCGGCGCCTGGGTGAGACCCTGCTCGCCGCATACGGCGAACCGCTACCCACCCCGAGTGGAGGGCTCACCCTGCTGTTCCCCGGCGCCGACACGCTCGCCGACGCGTCTCTGCACGAGCTGGGCATGCCCGCGGCCCGCCGGGAGACGGTGCGCGCGCTCGCCGCCGCCCTCGCCGCCGGCGACGTCGAGCTCGACGCGGGCGTCGATCGCGCCGAGGCCGAACGGTCGCTGCTGACCGTGCGGGGCATCGGGCGCTGGACCGCCGGCTACATCCGGATGCGCGGGCTCGGCGACCCGGACGTGCTTCCCGCGGGCGACGCCGCCCTGCGGGCCGCACTGCGCCGCCACGATCTCGCCTCGAGTGTCGCCACGACCGCGGAGGCGGCCTGGGCGCCGTGGCGGTCCTACGCGGCGCACCACCTGTGGATCACGGCAGCGCCGCGGGCCGAGACGGCCGCCCCCGCCGAGACGGCCCGAGCCGAGGTCGCCCCGCTGCACACGGCGCGCCGCCCGGCATGACCATGCAGATGGAACCAGCCCCGATGGGCATGAACAGAAAGGATATGAGCCAATGATCGTGTACATGACGCTGACCAGCCCAGTGGGAGACCTGCTGTTGGTGGGCGCCGCGTCGGACCAGGCGCTCGGGGGGCTCGCCCTGGCCTCGCTGTCCATGCCGCAGCAGCGCGGCGCCCCGGCGATCGCGCCGCAGTGGCGGCGGGCTGAGCAGCCGTTCACCGAGGCCGCCCGGCAGATCGCCGAATACTTTGCCGGCGAGCGGCGCGCCTTCACCCTGCCCCTGCGCGCCCGGGGGACCGAGTTCCAGGAGCGGGTGTGGGAGGCGCTGGAGTCCATTCCCTACGGCACCACCGTCAGCTACGGCCAGCTCGCCGACCGGATCGGGGCCGATCGCCGTGACGTCCGCGCCGTCGGCACGGCCGTCGGCGCCAATCCCCTGCTGCTGGTGCGCCCGTGCCACCGGGTCATCGGGGCCGATGGGGCGCTGCGCGGGTTCGCCGCGGGCCTGCCCCGCAAGGAGTTCCTGCTGCGCCATGAAGGCGCGCTGGCGCCGACGCTGGACCTCGAGACCGCGCCGACAGCCACGGGCAGGAGCCGCGGGTGACGGCCGGCCCAGTCCGATCGGGGGCGGTCCCGGACAGTCTGGATGGGCCGGATGGAGTGGGCAGGGTGACGGCCTCGGCCGAACTGGCGGGTGCGGCGGGGGTGGACGTCGGGGAGTACGTGCGAGCGATGGACTGGTCCGCGCTCGCCGCGGAGCTGGACGCGATCGGCTGCGCCCTGACCGGCCCGCTACTCACCGTGGCGCAGTGCCAGGAGATCGCCGAGCTCTACGGCGACGACAAGCGCTTCCGGTCCACCGTGGACATGGGCCGTCACCGACTCGGGTCCGGGGAGTACCGCTACTTCGGCGATCCTCTTCCCCCGCCAGTCCGTGCCCTGCGCGCCGCGTTCTATCCATTTCTGCTACCCGTCGCCCGGCTGTGGGCCGCCCGGCTGGGCCGGGCCGCACCGTGGCCGGACACCCTCGACGCGTGGCTGGCCGACTGCCATCGTGCTGGGCAGCGCCTGCCCACGCCGCTGCTCCTGCGATACCGGGCGGGCGACTGGAACGCGCTGCACCGCGACCTTTACGGCGAGCTGGTTTTCCCACTCCAGATCGTGATCGGCCTTGACGCCCCCGGCGTGGACTACACCGGCGGCGAGTTCCTGCTCGTCGAGCAGAGGATGCGAGCCCAGTCCCGGGGCAGCGCCCACATCCTCCCAAGGGGCCATGCCCTGATCTTTACCACCCGGGACCGGCCGACTCCTTCGGCGCGAGGCTGGTCCGCCTCGCCCATGCGGCACGGAGTCAGCACCGTCCGAACAGGCGAGCGTCACACTCTTGGACTGATCTTCCACGACGCAGCCTGATCGGACCCCGCCGGCGCTGCACGAGGCACCGGCAGGGCCATCCGCCCATCCCCGGTTCGGCCCATCTCCCGGGTGGGCCGAGACAGGCTGCCCGGACACCGACGTGAGAGGGGGCCGGACGGGGCACAGCTATCAGTGACAGGCTGACCAGGCGCACCCGCATCCGCGTCTGCGCCGCCTCGGAGAGGATCGCCAGCGGCCGATGACCACCACCCAGGATCCACACCTGTCCGCGATCCGCGACGTCGAGCCGGCCACGCCGGAGGGCTGCGGCGAATGCCTGCGCTCCGGCGGCCGCTGGGTCCACCTGCGCCTCTGCCTGACCTGCGGCAACGTCGGCTGCTGCGACTCCTCGCCGTCCCGGCACGCCAGCGCTCATGCCGCCGGGCACAACCACCCGATCGTCCGCTCCTTCGAACCGGGCGAGGACTGGCGCTGGTGCTACGTCGACGAGGCCTACGTCTGACCCGTCGCCACGGTCAGGACCATCAGCCCTTCACGCAGAGCACGGCGTGCAGTTGGGCGACGATCTCGACGAGGTCGCTCTGGCGGGCGAGGACGGTGTCGATGTCCTTGTACGCCGCGGGGATCTCGTCGAGGACACCGGCGTCCTTGCGGCATTCGACCCCGCGGGTCTGGGCGGCGAGGTCGTCGACGGTGAACGTCCGCCGCGCCCGGTTGCGGCTCATCGTGCGGCCGGCGCCGTGGCTGGCGGAATGGAACGAGTCGGGGTTTCCCCGCCCGCGCACCAGGTAGGACCTTGTTCCCATCGAACCGGGGATGATGCCGTATTCGCCCTCCCGGGCGGAGATGGCGCCCTTGCGGGTGACGAGCACATCGGCGCCGAAGTGGTGTTCCTCGGCGACGTAGTTGTGGTGGCAGTTCACGAGGGCGAAGTCGCGGTCGCCGGCGTGCGGGCCGTCGGCCGGTGGGACGGGCACCCGCAACCCGGGCAGCGGTCCGCGCAGCGCCTCGACGGCCGCGGCGAGCATCAGGTCCCGGTTGCGCCGCGCGTACGTCTGCGCCCAGTGCAGGTCGTGGCGGTAGGCGCTCATCTCGGGGGTGCCGGCGAGGAACACGGCGAGGTCGCGGTCGGCCAGGCCGGCGTTGTGCTCGAGCTGCTTGGCGACGCGGATGTGGCCCTCGGCGAGCTCCTTGCCGACGTTGCGCGAACCGGAGTGCAACATGATCCAGACGGCGTCGTCGGTGTCCAGGCATACCTCGAGGAAGTGGTTGCCCGAGCCGAGGGTGCCCAGCTGGTTCATCGCCTTCGCCAGCCGCCCGGCGACGCGGGGATGCAGCGCGTCGTAGGTGCTCCACAGGTCGTCCTGGCGCCGGGCCCGCGCGGTTGGCTCCCGGTGGCCGGTCATCCCGACCGGGACGGCCGCCTCCAGCGCGGCCCGCAGCGGACCCAGGTCGTCGGGCAGGTCGGCCGCGGTGAGGTTGGTCCGCGCCGCGGCCATCCCGCAGCCGATGTCGACCCCGACGGCGGCGGGGGAGACGGCATCACGCAGGGCGATCACGGAGCCGACCGTGGCGCCGTAGCCAAGGTGCACGTCGGGCATCACCGCGACATGGTGATGGATGTAGGGCAGGGACGCGACATTGCGCAGCTGGTCCAGCGCGGCGCTTTCGACCTCCTCGGGCCGGGTCCACAGCCAGATCGGGTGCGCCGCTGCGTCGAGCGTCGCGACGGGGCTCATCGGTTGGTTCCTTCCCTCGACGGGGGGCGGGGTCTCGCTATTAACCTCTTGCCGGCCGAACGCATTCAACCCGGTCACCCGGATTCCTGCGGGCGGCCCGAATCAGGGGTTCGCGCCGAAGGTTCCTCGTCACCGGAAGCTCGGGAACAAGCCGGCCCGGGTGGCTTCATCGGCACCGAAGCCCGGTCGGGGAGAATTCATGCTTCGGCTTCCATGCCGCTCCGCCCGTTCAGGATGCCCGGTTCACGACCGCCCGGCGAATGATTTTCCGCCTTGGTGCGGGGCGGCGTGGATCAGTGCGGGTCAGCGTGGCGCGTCGCGGCCGCGGGCCGGCAGGAGGGGAGCGGCCCGCAGCAGGGCCAGCAGCGGGCCGAGTTCTTCCGGGACCGGCTCGGAGAAGGTCCGCACGGCGTGCTTGCCCGGCTGGTCGGCTGCCGGGGTGTAGTCGACCTCGAGGGTGTAGACGAACCGGTCCGCGCCCTTGACCCGCTCACCTTCGACCGGCCCACCCTGCGGCGCGGCGCCCCCGGCCCGCCGGTCCGGCCCGCCGGCCGGTGCGACCGCCTCGCGGGCCAGCGCGCGCAGCCGGACGGCCTCCGACTCGGGCAGGTCGGCGCTGTCCAGCCCTCGCCGGACCGACCGTCCCAGCAGCCCGCCGGATCGTTCCAACACCACCCGGACGCGTCCCGCCTCGCCTGCCATGGCGCCATTGTGCGCCGGGTCGGGCCGGGGCCGCCCCGCGCCGGGTGCCCATCGGACCGGCCCCATGTGTCCACCGGCGGCGAGCGCCGCGTTACCGACCGGTCGGGTCAGCTCTGGGCGGATAGTTGTGGAACGGGTATCAGGATCCGGCTCCGGGGCCGGTCGGGTTCCGGCCGAAATATTCCCCTTACCTGTGTGAGTTGTAACGGCGCTTGAGTTTCGGGTGGGTTCACAACCGAGCCGTTTACCGCTCGATGGTTTCCGATCGTCGGACGTCCTTGGAATCCCGGGCGGTCGGTGGGGGTAGGAGTACCGCGTGAATGAAGTGAGGTGATCCGGCGTTCCCGTCGATCCCGGACCGCGTACTGTCTTACCGGTATACGGCTCTTTTTCGATGGTTTCCGATCGTAGGACGTCCTGCGATCTTCCGGTGGGGGAGAGGTACTCGCCATGAATGTCGTACGCGGGCCGGAGTTGATTGCGGAGCGGCCGGTGCGGCCACCGGGACCGGTTCCGGCGGCCGCCGTACCACCGGCGATGTCGATCCCGCCGCCGGAGCCGGCCGACTCCGGCGTGCGCCTGCTCGCTCCGGACGGCACCCGGGTCACCGACCCGCGCTTCGTCGCCCTCGCCGACCACGACCTGTGCCGGACGTTCTACTCGTCGATGGTGCTGGCACGCCGCCTGGACGAGGAAGCCACGGCCCTGCAGCGGCAGGGTGAACTGGTGCTGTGGATCCCGCTGCGCGGGCAGGAGGCGGCGCAGGTCGGTTCCGCGGCGGCGATCAGGGCGCACGACTTCGTCTTCCCCAGCTACCGCGAGCACGCCGTCGCCTGGCACCTGGGGGTGCCGGCCGCCGAGGTCATCCGCCTGCTGCGCGGGGTGAGCCACGACGGCTGGGATGCGGCGAAGCACCACATGGCCAACTATGCGATCGTCCTGGCCTCGCAGACCCTGCATGCCGTCGGCTACGGAATGGGCATGGTGTTCGACGGCGCGGCCGGCACCGGCGATCCGGACCGCGACGGCGCCGTGCTGGTCTACCTCGGCGACGGCGCGATGAGCCAGGGCGACGCCAACGAGGCGTTCGTCTGGGCGGCGAGCTTCGGCGCGCCGGTGGTGTTCCTCTGCCAGAACAACCAGTGGGCGATCTCCACCCCGACCCGGCGGCAGTCGGCGATGCAGCTGGCGCGGCGCGCCGACGGGTTCGGCTTCCCGGGCGTGCGCGTCGACGGCAACGACGTGCTCGCCATGCACGCGGTCACCACCTGGGCACTCGAGCATGCTCGCGGTGGCGGCGGCCCGGTTCTCATCGAGGCCAACACCTACCGGATGGCGCCCCACACCACCTCGGACGATGCAACCCGGTACCAGCCGGCCGCGGAGCTCGCGATCTGGCGGGCGCGGGACCCCATCGACCGACTTCGGCTGCTGCTGGCCGCCGACGTGGCCGCCGGCTGGTTCGACGAGGTCCGCGAGCACGCCGACGACGCCGCGGCCGACCTGCGCCGCGACTGCCTCGCCCTGGACCCGCCGCCCGCGGTCACCATGTTCGGCAACGTCTCCGTGGACGAGACGGTCGACCAGCGGACTCAGCGAGAATGGTTCACCGCCTACCGGGACTCCTTCCTGTAGCCACGGTCGACCTCGGTGCGGGCGCGACCTATGCTTTCCCCGGGGGCTTGCAGGAGGAGGGATCCGCGACGACCATCGAGGGGCGTGCGGTGCAGCAGGCTGCGACGACGACGTCGCCAGGCCAGGCGGCTGCCTCCGGGACGGAGACGGCTGCGGTGCCTGGCCAGCCGGCCACGAGCGACCCCTGGACTCCTCCCCCCGGTGCCGATGCGCCCCCGGGCGCTGAGGCTGATGCGACCGACGCGTTCGGGGACGCGCTCGGGTCGACGTTCGTCTCCGCGAATCCGGTCACCGGCGCGGTCGTGGGTCGGTTTCCGGTGTCCTCACCGCAGCAGGTTGCGGCCGCGGTGGTGGCCGCCCGCGCCGCGGCACCCTGGTGGGCCGGGCTCGGTGCCGCCGGGCGCCGCGAGCACCTGCTGCGCTGGGCCGCCCACCTCGTTCGCCACGACGGCGAGCTTGTCGAGCTGCTCCACGCGGAGAACGGCAAGTCCGCCGCCGACGCCCGCATCGAACTGCTGCTCACCCTCGAACACATCCGCTGGGCGGCCCGCAACGCCGCCCGCGTGCTGCGCACGCGTCGGGTACTTCCCGGCCCGTTCCTGGCCAATCACACCGCCCGGGTGGAGTATCGCCCCCTCGGCGTCGTCGGGGTGATCGGGCCGTGGAACTACCCGCTGCTGACCCCGGTCGGCTCGATCGCGTACGCCCTCGCCGCCGGCAACCCGGTGGTGTTCAAGCCCAGCGAGTACACCCCGGCGCTGGGCAGCCGGCTGGTGTCGTCCTTCGCCGCCGCGAACCCGGCCGCCCCCGCCGGGGTGCTGGGCGTGGTCACCGGGTTCGGTGCCACCGGCGCCGCGCTCTGCGCCGCCGGCGCCGACAAGATCGCTTTCACCGGTTCCCCGGCCAGCGGCCGCAAGGTGATGGCGGCCTGCGCGCAGTCGCTGACCCCGGTCGTCATCGAGTGCGGCGGCAAGGACCCGTGCATTGTCGCCGACGACGCCGACGTGGTCGCCGCCGCCCGCGCGGCTGCCTGGGGGGCGATGTCGAACGCCGGGCAGACCTGCGCCGGCGTCGAACGGATCTACGTCACCACGGCGATCGCCGAGCCGTTCCTCGCCGAGCTCCGCCGGGTCCTGACCGGGGTGCGGCCGGGTGGCGAGCCGGACGCCCCCTATGGCGCGATGACGACGCCGGGCCAGGCCACCGTCGTGCGCCGCCACGTCTGCGACGCGCTGGCCCGCGGCGCGACGGCCCTGCTCGGCGGAGTCGACGCGGTGGGCGAGACGTTCATCTCCCCGATCGTCCTCGTCGACGTCCCTGAGGACAGCCCTGCTGTGCAGGAGGAGACCTTCGGTCCCGTCGTCACCGTGCGTGTCGTCGCCGACGTCGACGAGGCCGTCGCCCTTGCCAACGGTACCCCGTACGCGCTGGGGGCCACGGTGTTCTCCCGCCGCCGCGGCGACGAGATCGCCCGTCGACTCGACGCCGGCATGGTGTCGGTCAACGCTGTGCTCTCCTTCGCCGGGATACCCGCCCTGCCCTTCGGGGGCAGCGGCGAAAGCGGCTTCGGCCGGGTGCACGGCGCCGAGGGGCTGCGCGAGTTCGCCCGTCCCCGCTCGGTGGCCACGCTGCGCCTGCCGCTGCCCGGCACCACGCTGGCCGCCTTCCAACGCCCGCCCGGGCTGCTCGCCGCGGTCGGCTGGGCCGCCCGCCGCCGCCACGGCCGCGCCTCGGCCACCCCCTCCGACCGCTGACCCGCGTCCCGCGACAGCCCGCCGGTGGCCGAGTACCGGCGGCCGAGTGCTGATTGTCGGGTGCCGATTGCGGTCGAACCGGGCGACATACCGCCCATAGGCCCTGCCCGGGCGGCGGGCGTCGAAGAGGGCATCTAGCGTGGTCGGGTCAACACGGAACCTGGGGGTTCTCATGACTCTACGTCGCAGAATTGCCGTTTCGGTGATGATCGGTGCACTCATCCTGGTAGGAGGACTTACCGGCGTCGCCTCGGCGGCGTCGAGCGCGGTGGGCGCGCCCGCGCTCAGCGTCGCAAAGGCGTCATCGGTCGTACGCGCCGCCGGCTACACGCCGATCTCACTGGGCGGCTACGACCAGAACAGCGGCCTCAGTGTGATCGTCGGGCTGCGCTCGACCTCCGTGGACGGGCACCCACAGCGGGCGTTCTTCTTCCACCGCGGGGCCCTCGTCGGCCGGGACTCGGCTCAGGCGAGCGCGACGATCCGCTGGATCTGGTCCACCGACCGGGTGGTGGCCCTGCAGTACGACCTCTACAAGCCGGGCGATCCGATGTGCTGCCCGACCGCCGGCGGGGCCACGGTCCGCTACCAGTGGAACGGCTCCTCGGTGACGCCGCTCGACCCGATCCCGAGCGCCACCTCCTCCGCCTCGGCGAGCCGCCGCTGACCAGTTCGGCGGTCATCCCGGCCGTGCCGGACGCGGGGGCCCCGCGCCCGGCACGGGCCGCGACGCCCTGACGGGTCGGTGTTCAGTGGCCCTCGGCGGCCTCGACCAGTTCGGTGAGCACTCCGCCGAGCCCCTTGGGGTGGACGAAGGCGATCCGGCTGCCGGCGGTGCCGTGCACCGGGGTCTTGTTGACCAGATCGAAACCGGTGGTGGTCAGCGCGGCCAGGGCGCTGTCGATGTCAGCCACGCCGTAGGCGATGTGGTGGATGCCCGGGCCCCGCTTGGCCAGGAACTTCCCCACCGGGCTGTCCTCGCGTAGCGGCTCGAGCAGCTGGACGTAGGAGTTGCCGGCCTCGCCGCCGTGTACCAGCAGCATCGCCTCGCGCACGCCCTGCCGGTCGTTGTCCTCCTGATGCACGACCTTCAGGCCGAACGCCTCCTCGTAGCGCGGAATCGCCTCGGCCAGCGAAGCCACCGCGATCCCGACGTGATCGATCCTGGTCAGCACAACGCTCTCCTCGTTCCGCCGGCCGGGCGGCCGGATCCTGCCGATGATGGTGCCCGCGACGAGCGGCCTCCGGGCTGGGCCTCGACACAGACATTGCCCGTTCGTGACCCTCGCGTCGACCGATGCGGGCAGATGGCGCAGGTGACGGCGGTCGCGGTGGTGCCCGGGGCGGTCCGGCGGCCGGCGGCCCGGTCGGGGTGCGCGGCGCCTGCGCGGACCGGGTCGGGGGTCGTCCGGGGGCGCACGGTGATCCGAAGCGACCCGTATCGGCTTGCTGTCCGGAACGTCGTAGAGTCGTCTGTTATCAGCCATACTCCCGGCGTCGAGCCACGAACGTTAGGGTCACCTTGTCCACGACGCGTCGCGATCCATCCGCGCTCCGCGCGGCCCGCGGAACCACGTATCAGATAGGTGAGGTGGCCGAGCGGGTCGGGCTCTCGTTGCGCACGGTCCGGTACTACGAGGAGGCCGGGCTGCTCACCACCGCCGGCCGTACCCCCGGCGGTTTCCGTCTTTATGGCGACGAGGCCGTCGACCGCTTGCTCGTCATCAAGAAGATGAAATCCCTCGGATTCACCCTCGAGGAGATGCGCTCGCTGCTGTCGGTCCGCGACGAGCTGTCCGATCCGAAGATTTCCGACGCCCGCCGCGCCGAGCTGCGCGAGCTGTTGCGTACCTGGGTCGTGCTGGCCGAGGAGAAGCTCGCCACCCTGCGTCAGCAGGCCGGCGTCGCCGAGGACTTCGTTATCGGTCTGCACGGCGACGCGGACCGATCGGCATAACGCATCGTTAGTCCACCGTCCGATCGGCGGCTGTTGAGCGTTGACACATAGTGCCAGGTCACCGGCTACGGTAGCCGCGTGGGGCGCATCGGTCCGCCGGGCCTGAAGATTACGCGAGGTGACGAAGCGGGCCCTGGCGTGTCCCCTGTGGGCTCGGTTCCGACCGCTTCGGAAGGCTCGCCGACCCGCGTCGCCGTCCCGTCCCGGTCCCGGTCGAGGGAGTGCCCGCAGGGACCCGCGAGTAGTCGGATTCGTGGTGGACCCGCCGCCGGTCAGCGATTACCAGATCTTTACCGCTTTTGTGTAGCCGCGGATAGCCGACGCGTAGACGCTAGATCTCTGAACACCAGCCGCCAAGCTCACCTGATAAGGGTTGAATTGTCCACAACCAGCAGCGCCAGGTCTTCCGCCGACGCCCGCGACGGGCGCTACGAGATCGGTGACGTCGCCATCCTGGTGACCTTGTCCCTGCGTACCGCCAGGTTCTACGAGGAAGCGGGCCTTCTCGTCGCCGTGGGTCGCTCGCCGGGCGGTTTCCCGCTCTATGACGATGACGCCCTCGATCGATTCTTTCTGATCAAGAAGATGAAGCCGTTGGGTTTCACGGTGGAGGAGATGCGTTCACTGCTCACACTGCGTGAGCGGATGGCCCAGCCGGGGCTGTCTCCGCAGCTGCGCGCCGAGCTTCAGGACCGGCTGCAGACCTGGGTCAGCCTGGCCGAGGAGAAGCTCGCCTCGCTGCAGGAACAGGTGCGCCTCGCCGAGGATTTCATGATCGGTCTGCGTGACGACACGGCCCGGTCGCTGCGAGGCGACGCCGACGCGGACGGATCCGGGCATGGCTCCACCCGGCCGGCCGTCGGCGGTTGGCCCGACCTGGACGACTCCATCCTCGACTTCCTCGATGACCCGTTCGGCGGCGACGAGCACTAACGTCGCGGCCTGTCTGCCCTGAGCAGATCTGCTGCCGGCAGATCGTCGGTACAGGAGCGTCTTTCCCGGTGACTCTGGAGGGGCCGGCCCTTCGTCGAACGCGACGAGTCCCGACCCGGCCGGCGGGAGGACACGTCTCATGATCGACATATCGGCGACGCACGCGGGGCCCGGCGGTGGCCGGCCCCGTCGCCCCGCCGCCCAGGCCGGCACCGCCGGCACCGCCGACGACCAGGTGTTCGGCCGGCTGCTGGAGAACCGCATCGTCTTCCTCGGCGCCGTGGTGGAGGACGCCGTCGCCAACGCGATCAGCGCGAAGCTGCTGCTGCTCGCCGCCGAGGACCCGATCTCCGACATCTACCTCTACATCAACTCGCCCGGTGGTTCGGTGAGCGCCGGCATGGCGATCTACGACACGATGCAGTACGTCGGCAACGACGTGGCCACCGTCGCCCTCGGCTTCGCCGGCTCCATGGGCCAGTTCCTGCTCTGCGCCGGCGCCGCGGGCAAGCGTTACGCCCTCCCCCACGCGCGGATCATGATGCATCAGCCGTCGGGAGGGATCGGGGGCACCGCCGCCGACATCTCCATCCAGGCCGAGCAGATGCTGTACACGAAGCGGACGCTGCAGCAGCGCATCGCCTTCCACAGCGGGCAGACCGTCGAGCAGATCGAAGCCGACTCCGACCGCGACCGGTGGTTCACCGCCGAGGAGGCCCGCGACTACGGCCTGGTCGACCACGTTGTCGAACGGGTCGATCAGGTGCCCAGCGGCGTCGGCGGCGCCGCTCTCGGCCCGCGCCGCGCGGCCGGCCGCACCGGCTTCGGCCCCGCCGGGAGTGCCCGGTGAACGCCGGCTGGCCGGTCCACGCCGGCCTCGGCGCGCCGAACGCCCAGCATCTGCCGAACGCCCGCCACATGCCGACCGCCCGCCACGTCCTGCCCAACATCGTGGAGCGGACGTCGCGCGGCGAGTACTCGATGGACCCGTACTCGAAGCTGCTCAAGGAGCGGATCGTCTTCCTCGGCGTTCAGATCGACGACGTGTCGGCGAACGACGTGATGGCGCAGCTGCTGTTCCTGGAGTCGGAGGATCCGGACCGGGACATCTCGATCTACATCAACTCGCCGGGTGGGTCGTTCACGTCGCTGACGGCGATCTACGACACGATGCAGTTCGTGCGGCCGGACATCTCGACGATCTGCATGGGTCAGGCGGCGTCGGCGGCGGCGGTGCTGCTGGCGGCGGGGACCCCGGGCAAGCGCTTCGCCCTGGCCCACAGCCGCATCCTCATCCACCAGCCGTCGGCGCAGGGGGAGGGCCAGTCCAGCGACCTGGAGATCCAGGCCCGCGAGATCCTGCGGATACGCGCCCTGCAGGAGACCCTGCTGGCCCGGCACACCGGCCACAGCGAGACGGAGATCCGTCGCGACACCGAGCGCGACAAGATCTTCAGCGCCGAGGAGGCCCGCGACTACGGCCTCATCGACGACGTCATCGCCAGCCGCAAGTCGACGACCGCGCGCCCGGTGGCCGGCGTGGCCTGACCCCACCCCGGTGATCCGGCCGCCAGTGGACCCCGGCCGGATCACCGAGTGCTCCCCGAGGTAAACCGGCCAGCGCCGCCGTTCGTACGTACCCAGCTGCGGAGCCAGCGCGCGGATTTCGACGTCCGTCCTCGACCGATCTCACTCAGCTTGCGAATTTGGTCTGTCGAAGCCGAAGAGTTATCGGAGTCACCTGGCGGGTGGAGTACAGGATCCCCGGCCAACGGATGTTGTCTGGCCCAGACGGAACTTGCGAGAGGAGCAAGGCGTATCATCTCCGGCGTGTCTGTCGATGTCTCCGTGGGGGAACTGAAGAGGTCGTGTGCGTCACTGCGTGGTACGGCGGTGCGGTCCAGGGAGGAGACGTGGGAAGATAGCTCGGCGGCCCATCTACTTGGCTTCTACAGTGTCGAATGCGGGCTGAAGGCCGCATACCTCGGAAAACGAGGAATCGGGGCTCGTGGCACTAGCGCCCTACCGGACTATCTACGTACGCACAATCTCCGAGAGCTTGCCAAGGAGCTTCGTATCAGGGATGGTCTGGCTGGGTTGTCCTCCTGTCGGCGGAGGTGGCCTCGCGAGCAGCGGGTGCAACACCAGGAACTCCACGAAGCCTGGAGGTATGGCGCTGCACTCCACGAGGAGGACGAGAAGCGGGTGCTGTCGTCCCTCTGGGCTCTGAGTGAATGGTGTCGGAAGGAGCACGGGCTGTGACGTCCATCGGGGCGATCCCGACCCCGGACCACCTCTATACCTGGGTGGATGTGGACGAGCACTTCATCATGTTGGCGGTGCACGGTCACTGGCCTGACTGGCTGTTCGAGGTGAGCGCGTTCTGGGACGGTGTGGAGTTCACGGTGGCCGAGGGAACTGCCGAGACCGATCTGTGGGAATGGCTGAAGGCTGCGCTGGGCCCGCTGACCGTTGATCCCGATGGCGAGGCGATTCTGCTCGATGCCGAAGGCGCGGGGCGCTCGTTCCCTGTTGAGGTGCGCTCCGCGGTGGAGCCGGCCAAACACCTACGGCGACCGCATTGGGCGGAAAGGCGGGTCGTGCGCCAGGTAGCCGAAAGGCTGCCGCAGCCGGCTGACGAAAAGTTCCGCGACGACGTGGAGATTTGCGCGTTCCACTCGTTCAAAGGCGGTGTCGGTCGTACGCTGCACTGTCTCGCGCTCGCGCGAGAGTTGGCCATCCGCCCCTCCCGCACCGCCGGTAAACGTAACGTCCTGTTGATTGACGCGGATCTGGAAGCGCCGGGAATCACATGGATGCTCGAAGCTCAGGGGACACGGATCGACTTCTCCTTCGAGGACTTCCTTGCGCTGCTGCATGGCGTGACGGACGAGGACAACCGGCGAGAGGTCATGGCCCTCGGCCGGAGATCGCTGCTGAACCAGCAGTTGGAAGGCATAGTGGTGATGCCGGCGCGTCGGAACCGCGGCCGGTTCGGTCCGCCGGTCATCGAGCCGGTTGACCTCCTGACCGAGGACCGTTCGCCGTATTTCCTTACCGAAGCCATCGCCGAGCTCGCTCACAGCGTCGATGCCGACACCGTTCTGATCGATCTGAGAGCGGGTGCGAGTGAGCTGAACTCGCCCGTTCTCCTGGACGCCAGAGTGTCACGTGTTCTCGTCACGACGATGAGCGACCAGTCGCTACAGGGAACCCGGCTCATCTTGCGAGAGATAGCGCGACGGGCGCCATCTCAACGACCCGCAGATCCACCGTGCCAGGTCGTTATCACCCAGTTCCTGGAGAAGGATCATTCGGAGCGGGTCGGTGCGGCGGTGAAGGATCTGCAGGATGGTCTGGCTGCGACTGTGGCGGCGTCCCTCGGCAGTGAGGGTGAGGGTGAGGACGAGTCGACGGGATCGGTGGATCGGGAGATCGACTTCGAGCCGATCACCAGCCCGTTCGATCCGCGTCTGCTTGCCCTTCCCGCGAGCTGGATCGACAACGCGGGCCTCCTTGCGGAGGTCGAGCTGCATTCCCACCTCATCCCGCTCGTCGACGGCCTACGGCCCCTACCCGCGCCATCCGGATCGGCAGACGACGCGCAGACCAGCGGTGTCCTACGCCTACAGCGCGAGCACCTGCGCGACGTCGCCGAACGGCTCACGTATGCCGAGACCGCGGCTGGATTGGAGAGGCTGCTTCCCACCGAGCCGCTGCTGAACCTGGTATCCGCACATCGGACCGAGGCCCCCATCGAGGTTGTAGTTGGGGCAAAGGGTTCGGGAAAGACATTCACGCACCTGCATCTATGTAGACGACAGACCTGGCTGGAGTTCGCCAGTGAGGTAGGGGTCAACGATGTTGAGCTTGCTGCAGATCTGGTACCCGTCCTCACTTCGACGAATCTCGGACACGACGTCGCTCGTGATGTCGAAGACGTGCGGACGGCTGCTGCCCACCGATTGACTGGTTCGTCGCCCGCCGCGTTGCTGGAGCTGCGCGAACTCATTACTACGGCGCTTGTCGAGGAACTGGATGAGGCCGCCTGGCGGCGGATCTGGCTTACGACCTTCGCGAGATCCGCAGGGTTCCTCGCGACTCCGGACGACGCGGAGATGACGCTTACGGGTCTCGCCAGAAACAATCATGTGATCTTCGTTCTGGACGGTCTGGAGGACCTCTTCCAGGAGTTCAGTAGCGATGGTCGGCAACAACGGGCGTTGCGTGCTCTGCTTGTCGGGTGTACCGAGTGGTTGCGATCCCTGCGTGGCCGTCCGCTGGGGCTCATTGTCTTCATTCGGCGAGATCTCGTGTTCAGTGCAATTCAACAGAATACCGATCAATTCTTGGCTCGCCACCGCCAGTACGAACTGCGATGGAATCGCGTCGAGGCACTGCGGCTGGTGGCCTGGGTATGCGAACGCGCCGAAATTTCTGCGTTCTCCGGGGTGGAGGGCGGGGCGCGCGAAATACACGAAAGCAAGCTGAGCCAGCTGTTGTACGCGGTGTGGGGGCAGAAGATGGGAACGCAGAAGTCCCGGGAGGCTCGGTCGGAGGAATGGTTCCTCGCGGCCCTCTCTGACTTCCGGCTGCAAGTTCAGGCGCGGGATATTGTTTCATTTCTCTCGGTGGCGGCACGGCTCTCCGCCGAGGACGGGACCGCCGATACGCGATGGCCCGACCGGCTCCTCACTCCCAACGCCATGCGGCGAGCGCTTCCAGTATGCAGTGACGAGAGGATCAGTGCGATATCTCAGGAGAACCCGCCCGTCGGCGATCTCTTTGAACGGATGCGCAGACTTCCGGAGGAGGCGAAGAGGGTGCCTCTGGATCTATCCACCGTTGGCCTTAGCGGGATCGAGGCGCGACTACTCGAGGTCAACGGAGTTCTCTTTCGGGAGGATGACCAGTTTTGGATGCCGGAGATCTACCGTCACGGGCTCGGTTTCCGGGGAACGGGGCGCCCACGAGTGCTCGCCATGGCGAAACTAGCCCGAGGCCGTGGTAGCGCTGGCTGAGGAGACGCATCGAGTCATCCTCGACTTCGCCCGGCCGCGGCGTCAGGCGTCGTGCCAGGTGCGCCGGCGGCGCGCCGAGGCGTAGATCGCTTCGATGTCCGCCGGTTGCCAGACTCCGGTCAGCGTGTCGAAAGCGTCGGCGATCAGGTCGTGGTGCGTCGCGTAGACGTCCTTGAGCGAGGGCTCCACGGCGAGGGTGTCCGCCTCGACGAAGACCAGCACCCCGGCGACGGCGACGGGAAAACCACAGGCGCCGCTCAGTGCCACGGATGCGCGGTTCGCTTCTTTCCGGGACTTCTCGACGTACCAGTGGGGCCGGCCGCCGTTTACTGTGGCCGCGCGGTCGCCGACCCATATTCGCGCGCCGCGGTGGTTCTTGGTGTTGAGGGTGAAGAGGCCGCCCGAGCCGATCAGCAGGTGATCGATATCCACGTCCCGCGGCAACGGTATGCCAGCTTTCCGCTTCCGGCCGAGGGCGCCGGAGCAGACGGTCGGCCAGTGCGCGCCAGAATCCGGGGTCAGCTCCGCGGCTTTCGCGTGGATCGCCAGGCCGGGAGGACTGCCCGCGAGGTCGTCCGGACGGTTAGCCCGGCCAGCGACACTTTGGCGCTATCGCCGGGCGGGCCTGCTTTCCACCGATATACGCAACGCGCGCCCGGAACGTTGCGATGTGATTCCCGGGCGATCGTCCCGACCAGCGCACGCGCAGGGAACGAGCCGTCGTGGTACGCGGTCAGCCGTCCCGCCCCGGCGAACGCGGTGTCCACATGTCGCCGTAGCGCGAGTGGGCGCAGTGTCCGATCAGTCCGCGGACGCGGACACGGGAGTGGCGGCCTCGGGAGTGGCGGCCTCGGGCCGGACCGGCGCCCACGGCCAGGGCGGGTCGGGGAGGTCCCGGCGCAGCGCCGGGGCGACCGCGGCCTGGAACAGCTCCAGGCTCGCCCGGTGCTCGGCGGCGGGCAACCCACCGGCCTCGGCGTGCAGGTGCAGCACGCTGTGGCCGAACTGCTCGTGGTAGCGGTGCACCTTGTCGACGATCTGCTCGGGGCTGCCGATCAGCGCGGAGCTGCGTTCGACGAAGTCCTCGAGCGTCGGGAACACCGGCTCGAGGCCCATCGAACGTTGGAAGGCGAGCTGCCCGGCGAACACCGGCGCGTAGGCGGCGATGGCGTCCTGGGAGCGCCGCGCCACGTGGAAACCGGCCGTGCCGGCGCCGACCGTGGCCAGCGCCGGGTCGTGGCCGTACTCCGCCCAGCGCTGCCGGTAGTAGTGGACCAGCTCGGCATACGGTTCGATCGGGTTGGTGACGTTGGCGGAGAACAGCGGGTCGCCGTAGCGGGCGGCGAGGTCGACCGATTCGCGGCTGGTGGCGCTGCCGTGCCAGACCCGGATCGGCTGCTGGAACGGGCGTGGCCAGACCTCGGCCTCGTGCAGCGCGGGCCGGTAGCGTGGCTGCGCGGTGATCGTGTCCTGCCGCCAGATCTGGCGGAACAGCTCGTAGGACTCGGCGTTGCGATCCCACTGGTCCTCGGGGGTGACGGCGAACAGTTCCCGCTGCGCCGTGCCGTTGCCCTTGCCGATGATCAGGTCGAGCCGGCCGTCGGAGAGGTTGTCGAGGGTGGCGTAGTCCTCGTAGGCGCGTACCGGGTCGAGCAGGCTCAGGGTCGTCACCGCGGTGAACAGCCGGATCCGCGAGGTGCGCGCCGCGAGGTGGCTGAGCACGACCGGCGGCGAGGAGGAGATGAACGGCCGCTCGTGCCGCTCACCGACGCCGAACCCGTCGAAACCCAGCTCCTCGGCCAGCACCGCGCTGTCGACCACCTCGTGTAGCCGGTCCCGGGTCGACGGGGTGACGCCGGTGACCGGATCCGGCCGATGGACGATCAGGGTGATGACAAGGAACCGCATGATGCCTCCCCGCTGGGTGTTCGCCGGTCAGCCTGCTGAGGGAACCCGGGCCGACTTCGGGCGGGTGGTCCGCCCGACCGGCCCGGTGGGGCGGCGTGGGTTCGCCGGCGGGCAGGTGCGGCCGGCGGACCCGGGGTGAGGGC
>NZ_JANEZT010000349.1 GCF_025403405.1 Frankia tisae | reverse complement strand
TGTGTCGCTCACGGGCGCGGAACCCGGCGGGTCCACGGATGGACGCGGGGGTGGACTCGCAAGCGCCGGCTCGCGGTCGAGTGAACCGTCGGCAGAGACATGAGCTCCTTGGGGGAAACATCCCCGGATCGGCGATCATGCGGGAAGCTAAAACGGTACGCGACGCCACGTCCGGGATGGCAGGGGGCCACCCCTGATGTGTCGATGTGGTGAGCTGCGTGCGCAATCCGCACATGCCGCCTGGCATGGTTGACATTGCGGGGATTTCCCAGCTCAAGGGGCTGTGGGGGGCACCTGGCGAACCACGGTTGTGACTTCCTTGACACCGATCGCGTCCGCGAGCCGACAGCCGTTGGTCGATCCGGCCCGCTGCCACCGGCCCGCCATCGGCCCGCAGTACTGCACGGATGGCGCGCGGGTGCCGGAGGGCAGGTGCGTCCCGTTCGGGGCCACCGCCTCCCCGTTCTGGGGTGGTCGACCCGATCTTCACCGCGGCCCGGATCACAGTGTTGTGTCGCTGCTGTTTCCGGGAAAGGTCGCTCTTCTCGCTGGCCGACGGGCGGAGGTACGTACCTGGAATTCCTGCTGGGCCGGTAACCGGCAATTACCTGGATTGGTGATGTCTGGTTGGTGCTGAATGCGGCTCCCTGTTCGGCCGGGCTGGGCTGGAATTCGGTACGACTTGTCCGGTATGGTGCCGCGGACCGGGACGTTTGCCGGGAAGCCGAGTGACCGACCGTACTCGGCGGATGGTCGGTACCGGGTACCCGGTACCGGGTACCCGGTACCGGGTACCCGGCGTTGAGCGGCCGGTCGGCGGGGGAGAGCCGCCGGGGTCGCCGCCCACCTTGTCCAACGGCAGTATTCAGGGGGGCATCCGGGCAGGCACACGCCGGGACCGGCCGGGTACGGAAAGCCGGAACAGGGCGAGGATGAAACGAGGAGCGAGGCATGCCGAGCACTCGGACACTGAGGCTGCTCAACACTCTGCATCGGGTTCTTCTGAAGGTCACCCGTGGCCGGCTCGGATGGCGGGCGGGTGGGATGCCGGTCCTGGAACTGACCACCACGGGGCGACGCACGGGTAACCCCCACACCCTCATGGTGACCTCGCCGCTGCGCGAGGGATCGACCATCGTCCTGGTCGCGTCGCGGGCCGGCGATGATCATCATCCGGACTGGTTTCTGAATGTCCGTGCGAATCCGGCGGTGGCGGTGCGGGTCAGGGGCGGCCCGTGGCAGCCGATGACGGCCCGAGCGGCCACGCCGGCGGAACGCGACCAGCTGTGGCCTCGCGTCATCGCCGGCAGCCGCCGGTACGAGGGCTACCAGACGAAGACGGCCCGGGTGATCCCCCTGGTCCTGCTGGAACCGCGGTGACCGGCGGCTCGACCACCTCGACCACTTCCGCCACCTTGACCACCCCGACTGCAGGGAAGTGATGAAAGTTCGCAGCACTGACATCGCGCGCTGGACCGTGGCCGACGTGCCCGATCAGCGTGGACGCACCGTCGTCGTCACCGGCGCCAACTCCGGCATCGGCTTCGAGACGGCGAGGGTGCTCGCCGAGCACGGTGCCACCGTCGTCCTGGCCTGCCGCGATGTGGCCCGGGCCCGACGGGCCGCGGCACGGATCCGCGCCGGTGCCCCCACGCCGTACCGCCGGGTGGAGCCGGATGTGCGGGTGGAGCAGCTGGATCTCGCCTCGATCACCTCCGTGCGGTCGGCGGCCGAACGGATCCGGGCGGCGCACCCGCGCCTGGACCTGCTCATCAACAACGCCGGGGTGATGCGCCCACCCCCGGGCCACACCGAGGACGGCTTCGAGCCGACGTTCGGCATCAACCACCTCGGCCACTTCGCCCTGACCGGTCTGCTGCTCGACCGGCTGCTGGCGACAGCGGGGTCCCGAATCGTCACCGTGACCAGCCTCCTGCACCGATACGGGCGCATCGACGTCGAGCACCCGCACAGCCTGCCGTCGGGAGAGCGGCGCTCCCGCCGGCCCTACCCGGACTCGAAGCTCGCCAACGTGATGTTCACCCTCGACCTGCAGCGCCGCCTCGCGCAGGCCGGCGTGTCGACCATCGCGGTGGCCGCGCATCCGGGCATCGCCCGAACCGAGCTGGCCCGCCACCTCCCGCCCCCGGTCCGGGTGTTCATGGGGGCGCGGATGGCACCGGTGATGTCGTGGCTCATCCAGAGTTCGCAGACCGGCGCGTGGGCACCGGTGCGGGCCGCGGTCGACCCGGATGCCCGCGGCGGCGAGTACTACGGTCCTGACGGCCTGTTCCACAGCTCCGGTCCACCCGTCGTCACCGGGTTCAGCGCGCACGCCCGCGACCTCGGCCGGCAGCGTCGGCTCTGGGAGGAGTCCGAGCGGCTCACCGGGGTGATGTGCCTCGTTGAATCCGGACAGTCGCTATCAAGCTGATTTAGACTGCGGGCTGCTTTTCGGGTACTCGTCGTGGAGGCCTGTTCGAGATCGAGGTCCTCGGGCCCGCCATCGAGGGCGAAGGCTACGCGTCGGCGATAGGTCGCAGTGTCGACTGGTTGTCCGAACGCCTGGAGATTGGGGGTGTGTCGGATGTATCCGACACTGCCTGAATCCGAACCGGACGTACAGCTCTCGTACGTGTCGTTACCCACCGCCACGGGTGACGTCACGGCGGTATTACCCTGGCCGACGGCGCCGGGAACCTATCCCGCGGTCGTCGTCGGCGCCGGAGCATGGGGTCTGACCAGCGAGATGGTCGACGTGGCCAGGCGGCTCGCCGGGCAGGGCTACGTGACGATCATGCCGGACTACCTGCGGGGCGAGGGGTTCGGCGACACTGACCACGACGACATGCCCCGCCTGATGCGCTTCATCGACTCCCTCGACTTCCGCCGCGCCAGCGACGACCTGTTCGCCGGGGCCAGCCACCTGGCCGGGCTCGACCCCAGCCAGCCGGTGTTCGCCAGCCGCGACCCGTGACCAGTCCTGGGACTACGCGCCCGACTGTCTGACCAGCCGGCTGTGACACCCGCGTCCGAGAAGAGCCCGAGAAAAAGGGGAGCCCGCATGCCAGAACCACTGCTCGACGGAATCCGGGTCGTCGACCTGTCGACCGGTGTCGCCGGGTCGACGGTGACGATGCTGATGGCCGAGGCGGGCGCGGACGTCGTCCTGGTCGAGCCGCCCGGCGGCCACCCCGACCGGGCCCTGCCCGGCTTCCGTACCTGGGCCCGTTCCAAGCAGTCGCTGGTGCTGGACGTCGAATCCCCCGAGGGGCGATTACGGCTCGACGAGCTGCTGCGCGGCGCCGACGTGCTCGTCCACTCGTACGGTCCCACGACGGCGGCCCGGCTCGGCCTCGACGACGCCACTGTCGGCAGCCGCTACCCCGCGCTGGTCGTCTCGTCGGTACTCGCGTGGCCGGCCAACCACGTCGACGCGGACCGTCCGGTTGACGACCTGCTGGCGCTGGCGCGACTGGGCATCCTCGACGAGCAGCAGGGGCACCGGCCGGGGCCGGTCCACGTCCGGTTCCCGCTCGGCAGCTGGGGGGCCATGTGGCTGTGCGCGACCGGGATCGCGGCCCGGCTGGTGGCACGGGGGCGGACCGGCCGGGGCGGGCCGGTGCACACCAGCCTCGTCCAGGGCGCGCTCGTGCCGATGATGATGCACTGGCACCGGGCCGAGGCGCCGTCGGCCCTGCTCGCGGCGGGCATGCCCAAGGACGGGGCGGTGACACCACTGTTCGAGTGCGCCGACGGCGAATGGATCCACGTCATGCCGCCGTCCCCCGACGACCTGCCGTTGACGAAGCGGGTGTTCGACGAGATGGGTGCCGACGCGGTCGCCGAGGCCAACCGGCGCCACGCCGCGGGGATCATGGCCAGAGCGTTCCCGAACTGGGGAGCCAACGTCGAGGCGTTCCGCCGCCGGCCCGCGGCCGAGTGGCTGGCCGAGCTGTGGTCCAACGACCGGCCGGCCCAGCCCGTGCTGCCGCTCGGCGCGGTCCTCGATGACGAGCAGGCGAAGGCCAACCGGTATGTCACACAGCTCGACGACCCCGAGACCGGCCGCATCACCGTGCCCGGCCATCCGGTCACGCTGGACCCGCCTGCCACCGTCCGCAGTCCGGCCCCCCGCCTCGGTGAGCACCAGGACGTGGCCGCCAGGCACTGGACGCCCCGCAGCACGGCCACCGACCGCGGCCGCGGCCGCGCCGCCGCAGACTCCGACGCAGACTCCGCCGCGGGCGGGCCGGTCGAGTCGCTGCGTTTCCCGCTCCAGGGCTTACGGGTGCTGGACTTCGGCGCATTCCTGGCCGGGCCGTTCGCGCCGATGCTGTTCGCCGACCTGGGCGCCGACGTCGTGAAGGTCGAACCGGTGGCCGGCGAACCTGGCCGCTGGGGCGACTGGCCGTTTGTCGGCTGCCAGCGCGGCAAGCGCGCCGTGGCCCTCGACCTCAAGTCCGAGGCCGCCCGGCCGGCCGTCGAAGCCCTGCTGCGCTGGGCCGACGTCGTGCACCACAACCTGCGCCTCCCGGCCGCCCGCCGGCTCGGCCTGGACGAGCAGGCCGTCCGTGCGGTGAATCCGGACGTGGTGTTCTGTCACACGAGCTCGTACGGTCCGGACGGCGCACGCGCCAACTGGCCCGGCTACGACCAGCTGTTCCAGTCGTCGCTGGGATGGGAGCGGATGGGCGGCGGCGAGGGCAACCCGCCGATGTGGCACCGCTTCGGGTTCATGGACCACCAGTGCGCGCTGTCGTCCGCGGCCGCGACGTTATGGGCGGTCTTAGCCCGGGACCGGACCGGTCGGGCGAGTTCGGTCGCCGCGTCCCTGCTGGGTGCCGGGGTGCTCACCACGAGCGAGACCTACCTGCGACCAGACGGCACCCTCGTCCCGGTGCCGATGCTCGACCAGGCGCAGCTGACCACGACACCGGGACGGCGCCTGCTGGCCTGCGCGCAGGGGTGGGTCGCGATGGCCGCGACCGCTGACAGCGACGTCGCGGCGGCCTGCCAGGCGCTCGGTTGCGGGAGTACGGCGGAGCTCGCGGCGGCGGCTGCCGTCCGCCCGGCCGGTGAGGTGCTCGATCTGCTCGCCGGGGCGGGTGTGGCGGCAGAGGAGGTCCGGCTCGACCAGCGCGACGCGTTCTTCGACTCGGCCGACAACGACGCCGCAGGCCTGATTGCCCGCTACCCCCACCACGACTGGGGCGGCTTCGAGCAGCCGGGCGCACTGTGGGATTTGGGTGACCTGACGACCCAGCTGCATCTGCCCCCGCCGGTACTCGGCGAGCACACGATCGAGGTGCTCACCGAAGTCGGGATCGCCCGCGAAACGATCGACGAGCTGATCGCCGCCGGCGCCGCCACGGCCGCGCCACCGCCCGCCCTCCGTGCTTGAGCTTTTGCTGACCAAAAACACGGGGGTGGGATGTGCGGGGGGTTCGCCCGAGGGAGCCGCCGGAAAATTACTTCAGGGTTTGATGTTGCTTTTGTCGATCAGGTTGGTGAGGTTCTGCGCGGCCGCTGCGGTGATCGGTGCGGGTGGAATGCGCCGGTCGAGGCCTGCGAGGACGGAGGTCATTTCGTGGATCGCGTCGCCGACGGCGCCGCTGGGTGCGCCCAGCAGCCGGGTGAGTGCCTGGTGCTGGGTCTTCCCCCGGTGGCGGATCACGGTGACCAGCAGCCGGTCGGACAGCGACAACGGACCGCGGCGCAGGATGCGCTGGCGGGCGTGCATGTGGTGCAGGCTGATCGGCGGGTGGTCGAGGATGTACCGCTCGACGGAGGCGAGCAGGGCGGCGAACCCGCCCGGGTTCATGCCGGTGATGGTCGGGTGGTGCAGCCAGTCGGGAGCCCGGTCGTCGGGCTGGGTGCGTTCCTCATAGCGCGGGACGACAGCCGGCGCCGGCGGCTGTGGCCGCAGGGTGTAGTTCCACTGTCTGTGCCAGTCGTGGGCGGTCAACGCCAAGGTGGCCATGACGTCGTCGGGCACGACGATGCCGGTGGGGTAGGCGCCGGGGTCGAACTCGGCGTGGACGGTCAGCCCGGTGCGGGTGGTGGTCGCCCCGATCGTGTTGACCACGACCTCGGGGGTCAGCGGGCATCCCCGCCAGTTCGTGCTGATCCGGGAGAATAGCCGGTGCTCGATCGTGTTCCATGTCGAGGTTCCCGGCGGGAAATGGCATACGGTCACCTCCAGACCGGCCGTGTGGGCGAAGGCGGCCAGTTGGGTCTTCCACGCCCGGGGGCGTGTCATGGCGTGACAGGCTCACGCCATGACCCGGTAGCCGTTCGCCCCACCGGCATCGGCGGTGATCAGCAGCCTGTTCGCCTGCGGGTAGCGATATGGGCCTTCCCCGTCCCACCAGCGGCGTAGGGTCGCCACCGCGAACGCGGCGGTGTCCCCGTCACAGCCGACCGCCACCCAGCCGGTGTCGGCGGTGAGATCGTAGACGCCGTAGGGCACCGCCTTCTGCGCGTTCTTCTCGGGAAAGTCATGAGTTCGTACCGGCACCGGCTGCCCGCTGCGGTGCCACTCCCGGCCGGCGACCGCATAGTCACCGAGGACTTCCTTCTTCCTCGTGTCCACGCTGATGACCGGCTGTCCCGCAGCGGTGAACTCCTTCACCCGGTCGTTGATGTAGCGGAACTGGCCGTCCCGGTCGGGATGGCGGGTGCCTTCGGTCGTCCGCGACGTGCCCTGCAGACTGAACCCCTCAGCCTTGAGCAGGGCCGCGACCGTGTCCGCGCCCACCGGATGCCCCTGCCGGGTCAGCTCCGCCGCCAGCACGCGGGTCGATGTCACCGTCCACCGCAGCGGCGACTCCGGATCCCCGCGCTGATCGGGCTCGACCAGTGCCAGCAACGCGCCCACCAGCCGCGGATCCTTCTCCCGCGCCTGCCTACGCCCACCACCGGCACGCCGGACCCGCCCGGACGGCGGCTGGCCACAGTCCAACTCCTGTCTCTTATACACACT
>NZ_JANEZT010000348.1 GCF_025403405.1 Frankia tisae | reverse complement strand
GCCCCACCCCGATTCGGGTACCCCCGCGGGGCCTGCCGGTCCGCCGGCCGGGCCGGAACTGGATCCCGCCGCAGGTGCCGCGGGCGCTGGATTTCGCGATCACGGTGCTCGATGAGGACGGTAGCCCGGTCGAGACGCTCGTCGGCTGGTCCTCGGTGCAGCTCGCGGAGGAACACGCCCGCACGCTGGCCGGCATCGCCGGGTATCGGATCGTGCCCTGCCGCCACACCGGGGGTAGCTGAGCGGCCGGCCACCGCCCCTCGGCGGGTGGAAGCGCCAGCGCCCACCGAGGGGCCGCACCATACGCGGCGCGAATCGCCGGTGGGGACCAGAGCCCGTCGGGACTGCTCTACTAGTCCAGTCGACAGGTTCGCGTAGCCTGAAGTGACCATAGGGGCCCCTGGGCGCCCCTCCCGCCGCCCGCTCCGCGTTGTCTGTCGGGTGTGCGGCAGTCTGACTGTTTCGTCTGACTTGCTCATATCTGTCATGACTTGCGGCTCTGTGTAACCTGCCAGCTTCGCTGGTCGTCGGCGCGCCGAGTCGGTGGCCCGCCGAGTCTGCGGCTGGTGCGGCTGCTGAGCTGGTGCGGCTGCCGAGCTGGTGGAGTAGGCGACCGGTGATTGCGCCGAGCTGGTGGAGTGTGGAGCCGGTGTGGTGCTGAACCGCTGGGACCTGGTCGTTGATGGGTAGAGGCGCCGTCGCCCCGGTGGATGATTTCCCAGCGCTCCAGGGCCCCCTGGTCATCATTCGTCCCAATGCGTGGAGTGCGAAACCATTCGGGGTCCTGACCGGAATGACCTGCCGCCGTGCCGGGTCGGTCGAGAGGTACGCCGCAGGCCCACAAACTAGCGGGCCGTGCCCATGCTCCGGCGTGCGCAGATCAACGCGGCATCTTGCCCGCTGATCGTAGATTGTGTCGACGTATGTCCATGGGAACAACACGGAGCAATGGTCGTGCATCCGTTGGGCGAAAATCGCGAGTCAACGCCGCCCCGCGGGAGCCTACCGGCCGGTTGGCAGAGCCGCGCCCGAGGGCGCATTCGAAACGGATGGACAACGACTCCTGGTGCGGTGGTTGTTACGTGGTCCTGAGAATTCCCGGCGCACGGCACATCTGCCGCGCATCGGCGCCACCGACGATGTCGACGGGCGACGACAGGTCAGCGACGACAGGTCAGGGGCGACAGGTCAGGACGGTCCGCCCGACATCGCTGGTCTACGTCCTCGGCTTCGCCGCCCGAGAGCTCGCCGAGGCCCAGGCTCGCCGGCGCAGTGGCCTCATCGGGCGGCAGTGGCAGGCCGGGGTCGCCCCCTACCTGCACGCGGCCCCGGACCGGGGGGCGCACCCGCACCTGTCCCAGCAGCTGAGCGAGGCCGAGGACCGCACGCCCGACCAGCGCTTCGAGTTTGGCCTGGGGTGCGTGCTCGCCGGCGTCGCGTCGCGGGCAGCCTGGATAACCTCCTGGCCGTGGCACTCGTCTGCCTGTTGCGGCGAGCGCCTTCCGGTGACCCGGGTCGACGTCGACCATCCCGACCCGGCCGCGCCGAGGCGAACCCCGGGTCGGTCTACAACCGGGGCCGGGCCCGCGGTGGCGCCCGTTTCCTCGGCCTGGAGGGCGCCGACAGGGTCGCCGGCCAGCACACCGGCGTGTTGACGCTGCGCTACGAGTCACGCGACGGTGGCGTGCTCGACGGTGACAGTCCCGGCGGCCAGCGCCGCCCCCGTCGCCGTGCAGGCGGTGGTGTCGCGGGCGAGGGTGACCTGTCGGCGGGCGTCGCGGGTGGTCAGCTGCAGCCGCTCCCGCAGCCAACCGGCAAGGTCGGTCGCGCCCTGGCGGATGGCGAAGCCGCGGTCCTGGGCCTCCACGAACAGCAGGCCTCGTACCGCCGCGACCCGGCCGGTCAGCCGGCACACCCTCTCGATCAGCTCGTCCAGCTCGCTGTCGGAGAGCCGCCATGGCTCCGCGGACAGCAGCCCGTCGACCTGCCGGGAGATCGTGGCGAGGCGGGCCGGCGGGTCAGGGCCGTCCCCGATGTCGCCAAAAACCATGGATCAACGGTAGAACAACGCGCGCCGGATGTCGAACACATGTTCGTCCGCTGTGGGCGGACACGACACGGGAACCATCCCGCATTCCACCCATCCCAGACGGACAACAGCCGATGCTGGACAACGGCCGGCGCTGGATGGCAGCCGACGCAGGCAGGCCGGTGGCGCGGAGGGAAGAACATCGGCGTGGCCGGGGAGGTGGACGGCCGTCTGCCTCTCCGGCGCAGGCAGTGCACTAGGGGATTTGTGCTGTCGGCGCGTCCAGGTCGGCGCCCGCCTGGTCGGGCGGCCGCAGCCGCTCTGCCGGCAGGAGGCCCTCGGCCGGTTGACCGCCCTCAGTCGGATGGCTGATCTTCGTCGAACGGCTGCTTCCTGCCGAAACTGTGCTGCCATCGGCGGTGCTGTCATCGGCGGTGGGGCCGGCGGCGGCCTCGACGGCGAGCAGGGTCTCGACGTGGACGTACTTCGCGCCGCGCAGCAGGGAGGCGATCGCGGCGATCAGTGACATCGCGATGGCCAGCGAGAACACGATGATCAGGCCGTGGTGGAACGGCGAGGCGATCAGGTTCGGGAAGAACTCCTTGCCGGTCAGCGCCTGCGCGTTCGCCGCGGGGAGATGGCGCAGGGTGTCGTCGCCGAGCAGGTTCTGCATCGGGTTGTAGCCGAGGAAGGCGGCGAACAGGCTGCCGACGGGCGGCAGGTTCGCCACCCGGTCGGTGACGTCGGCTGGCACGCCCTGCGCGGCCAGCCCGCTGTGCAGCGAGTGCGGCAGCGTCGAGGACAGCCCGGCGATCATCAGGGAGAAGAACACGCCGATCGAGAGGACCTGGCCGGAGTTCATGAACGTGGCGCGCATCCCGGAGGCGCCGCCGCGGGCCGCGGCGGGCACGGCGTTCATCACCGCGGTCGTGTTCGGCGCGGAGAACAGGCCCGAGCCGATCCCGTTGAGGACCAGCAGCGCGGCGAACGCCGGGTAGCTGAAGTCCGTCGGCAGCAGCAGCAGGCCGAGGAAGGTCGCCGCGACCAGGGTCAGGCCGCCGGTGGCGAAGGCGCGGGCGCCGAACCGGTCGGACAGGAAGCCCGACACCGGGCCGGCCACCAGGAATCCGACCGTCAGGGGAAGCAGGTAGATGCCCGCCCACAGGGGCGTGTCGACGTAGTCGTAGCCGTGCAGCGGCAGCCAGATTCCCTGCAGCCAGATGATCAGCATGAACTGCATGCCGCCGCGGGCGATCGAGGACAGCAGGACCGCGGCGTTGCCGGCGGCGAACGCCCGGATCCGGAACAGCGCCAGGTTGAACATCGGCTGCGCGGTTCGCCGTTCGATCAGGACGAACGCGACGAGGACGGCGGCGCCGCCGAGGAGCGCGGCGAGGACCTTCGGGTTGAGCCAGCCCATGTCGTGGCCACCGTAGGGCTGGATGCCGTAGGTGACGCCGGCGAGCAACGCGGTCAGCCCGACCGCGAAGGTGATGTTGCCCCACCAGTCGATGCGAGCGGGCGCGCGCCGGCCGGTGTCACGCAGGCTGCGGTAGGACCAGATGGTGCCGAGCACGCCGATCGGCACGCTCACCCAGAACACCGCCCGCCAGTTCCACTCCGACAGCAGGCCGCCGGCGACCAGCCCGATGAAGGAACCGGCGAGCGCGGCGACCTGGTTGATGCCCAGCGCCATGCCCCGCTGGCGGGTGGGGAAGGCGTCGGTGAGGATGGCCGTCGAGTTGGCCATGAGCATCGCGCCGCCGACGCCCTGCACGACCCGCCAGCCGATCAGCCACAGCGCGCCGGACGAACCCTGCCAGGGGGTCAGGGCCAGCCCGATCGAGGCGACGCTGAAGACGGCGAACCCGGCGTTGTAGATCCGGACGCGGCCGAACATGTCGCCGAGCCGGCCCAGCGTCACCACCAGCACGGCGGAGACGAGCATGTAGCCCATCAGCATCCACAGCAGGTAGCTGACGTTGCCCGGCTGCAGCGGGTCAAGGTGGATCCCGCGGAAGATCGCGGGCAGGGAGATGATGACGATCGAGCTGTTGACCGTCGCCATCAGCACCCCGATGGTCGTGTTCGACAGGGCGATCCAGCGATATCTCGAGCTGTCGTCCTGGTGTGGCCGGCGCGCTGCGTCGACCGGAGTCCCCGCGGTCGTGGACATCCGGCGCTGCTCCCTCCGTCACCGATGCGGGCCGGTCCGCTCCGACGGGCGGTCCCCGGCGTCCTGCATGGCATGGGCGCGAGGCGGGGCACCGAGGGCCTGGTGGTGCCGGGTGATGTCGCTTCGCTGCGGCGAGGGGCCTGTCTGACTCCGGGCCTGTCTGACTCCGGGCCGAGCCGGCGGCGTGCCCCGCGTCCACGTCCGATGATTGCTTGACTCACACTAACAACTGGTCGGCGGTCAACATTCCCGTCACGGCCGCCGGTGAGCGGCAGGAAGCGGCCCACGGTGCCCCCCGCGCCGTCCTAGCATTACCCACTGGACGGATCACGGCTCATCTGGCCGGGACCAAGGCTTATCTGGACGGATCACGGCTCGCTGGGCGGCACGGCCATCCGAAGGCCGGTGCGAGAAGAGCAGGGCCGGTGCGAGGAGAGCGAGGCGACGTGGCGACCGATGTAGAGAGCACGTTGGCGGCCGACGACTACGACGAGTTCGGACTGCTGCACGAGAACGCCGAGGAACTGGGCCTGCCGTTCGCGGGCCGGCCCGATGTCAGCCGCGGTTACCTCGACCTCACGGCCGACCGGAGGCTGAGCTACATCCGCTGGGGTACCGCCGATCCCGAGGTGGTGTTCCTCCACGGCGGTGCCCAGAACGCCCACACCTGGGACTATGTGGCGCTCGCGCTGGGCCGGCCCGCGGTGGCGTTCGACCTGCCCGGCCACGGCCGGTCGTTCTGGCGCGCCGACCGCGACTACGGTCCGTGGCGCAATGTCGAGGCGCTGGAGGTCGCCGTGGCGGCCGTGGCGCCGAACGCGGCGGTCGTCGTGGGCATGTCGCTCGGCGGCCTGACCGTCACCCACCTGGCCGCCACCCGTCCCGACCTGTGCCGCCGGGCGGTGATCGTCGACGTCACCCCGCAGGTCAACGACGAGAGCCGGACGATGACGACGGCCGAACGCGGCTCGGTGGCGCTCGTCAGCGGACCGCCGACCTACGCCTCGTTCGAGGAGATGGCCGACGCCGCGGTCGCGCTCAGTCCGCTGCGGGCCGCCGCCGGGGTGCGCCGCGGGGTGCGCCACAACGCCCGCCGGCTGCCGGACGGCCGCTGGTCGTGGCGCTACGACCTGTTCGGCCCGCCCCCGCCGGGCACACCGGACTGGCTCGACTTCACCTCGCTGTGGGACGAGGTCGACACGATCAGCGTGCCGACGCTGCTCGTGCGCGGCGGCGAGTCGAAGTACGTCCACGACGCCGACGTCGCCGAGTTCCGCCGCCGGCTGCCGTCCCTGCGCTACGCCGCCGTCGACGGCGCTGGCCACGCGGTGCAGAGCGACCGTCCGCTGGAGCTCGTCGCGCTGATCCGGGACTTCGCCTTCCCGGCCTGACGGAGACCCCTTGGCAGAGACCCCTTGGCAGAGACCCCCTGACGGAGGCCCGTGGTCGATGTCACCCAGCGCAGCGGCATTGTGAAGGGTAGATTTGAAATTCAGCTTTACTGCGTAAAGGGTGACGGGTTATGTCGCGGCTGCAGCGGCCCAGATGGGCGGTGTGCCGCCGCGGCATGCCGCCCGACCGGGCTCGGAGGTCCAGATGCCGTCTCCCGTACGACCACTGCCGGCGCTCGCCGACCTGACCCCGCCGCCGGCCAGTCCGCACCGCGGCGCCCCGCGGCGCATGCCCGGATCGGTGCGGCGCACGAGCCATCTCAACGTGACCTGGCCCGCCGGCTACGGATCCCCGATGAACCTCAGCGCCGGCGCCCGTGACCTCGTCACCGGGCGCGACGGGCAGGCGACGGTCGTCGATTCCGCGCAGCTGCGCGTCACCGTCGACGACACCCGGACGCTGCGTTCCCTCACCAGCGTGCCTCCCCGCAGGGCCCTCGCCGGGCTGATCGGCCAGAACGGCGGCCGCGGCTACCGAGCCCGCCTGCGCGACCTGATCCCCGAGGACGTCACCACGGGATCGCCCCTGCACTTCCTGCTCGACGACATGCCCGGCGCGACCCTGGTGGCGCCGATCGCCTGGCGACTGTGGCCGGGCGAGCAGGACAAACTGGCCAGGTTCGCCGCGGCGACGCAGGCCAGCCGGGTCGAGGCGATGCGAGAGGTCTGCTCGGGATGGCGGGCCGACGGCGGCCCGCTGGAACGGATGTCCCAGGGCGGCGGGCTGGAGCAGAACCTCGTCCCCGCCCACCCGTTGGAGCAGGCCGACGATCCGCTGGCCTGGCACCGGATCCCGGCACCCCCCGGCGACTCGGCGATGTTCCGCCGCCGGCGCCGGGTGGACGTGATCGCGCCCGAGCCCCGGGAGCAGGGCGTCATGACCGTCGACTCGGCGTTCCGCGACAGCATGTGGAGTCCGCAGGGCGTGGAGACGATCGTGCACGAATACGGCGTGCACGCCACCGTCGACCCGGCCACCATGCGGCTCGTCGGGATCCGTGCGGACCCGCGGGTGCTGCCCTTCGAAACCTGCCCCTCGGCCGCCGGCAACGTGGACCTGCTGCTCGGCGAGCCGATGCAGACCCTGCGCGCCCGGGTCATCCGACTCCTCGTCGGTACCGACGGCTGCACCCACCTCAACGACGCGCTGCGGGCCCTCGCCGAGGTCCCCGTCCTCGTCGACCAGCTCGTCACCACCGGCCGCATCGACTGATCCCCGCCTCACACCCGATCGGACGCCGCGACCGGTCATCCCGGCCCGTCGACCACGCCGGTTTTATACTGACTGCGGGGCGTTTCCCGCGGTGACGGGGATGGTGGCGGCGCCCGGCGACATCAACGTGTCCGGTGGTACGTCGACATGTTCGGGTGGTGAGGTGGCGGTACGTGCCCGTCCGGCTGCGGTTCCCGGCGCGCCGGGAACCGCAGCCGGACGGGCAC
>NZ_JANEZT010000347.1 GCF_025403405.1 Frankia tisae | reverse complement strand
GTGCTCGGCGAGGTCGTGATGCCCGGCGAGGTCGTGGCGGGCGGCGCCGTGGCCGCGCTGCCGGCAGCGGGTGGCGCGGTGCCGGGGGTGCCGGCCGAGGGGCTCGCCCGTCCCGCGACGGTGAACGCGAACGTCCCGCCGACCGGGTGGCCGTCCTCGGACACGGCCTGGTAGGAGACCGTGTAGCGCCCGTCGGCCAGCGCGGCGAGCGGTTGGCGCACGGTGGCGCCCGCGACCACCGTGGTGCCGATGACCACACTGGTGCCGTCGGTGCGGGTCACGGCGATGTGGGTGTAGCGGGACGAGACGGACTCGTTGAAGTTCAGGGTGATCTCACCCGGCGCGGTGGGCAGCACGCTGTCCGCGGCCGGTGTGGTGGCCACGAGCCGGGAGTGCGCCGCGGCGGGTGCCGCCAGGGCCAGCAGCAGCGCCGGCAGGATCGCGGCGAGGACGCCGACCGCGGCGGTGACCCTGCCCCGCCGAGCGCCGCCGCGACGCGCGTGAACCGTCTGCACCTGTCGTCGCACCCGCCGGATTCTACGCGCCGTAGAACGTGGATCGCAGGCACTGCCGGGCGGAACCTGCGTACCAGCACCGGCAACATGTCCCCGTTGCTGGTGCTCGTCCCGAGTTGGTGCCAGTTCTGGCACCAACTCGGTGCCGCGAGGAGATCGGCTGGTGCCGTCCGCGCCCCTATGGCATTGAGCGGCAGCTTGCGCCGGACAGAGTCCGGGGAACCGGACCCAAGGCCCGGCGACTGGTTCCGATCATGGATCGGAAAGCGTCCGGCCTGCCGGGAGCCTCTCTGGCAGGGTTTCTCTCTGTCTCTCCCTGGAAAGACACCCTGTCGCGCGTCCGCCCGAGAAGGCGATCATCACCCTCGGTGAGGGTCTCACTGGCCACTGCGGAGGCACTGGCAGCCTGACCGGCCGTCGAGGAGCCGGTCAGCGACGTCCGCCAGGACTGCGGCGGGTTCCCGCGCGTCCTACCGGTTTGTGTCGATGGAGCCTCTCGGCCGGAAGATCTGCACGCGCGCCGCCGCGGGGGATCTGCCCACGGAAGCTCCGGGCCAACGCAACCGGGTCGTAGTCGGGTTCGGTTGGGCCGCGGTGATGTCCACGTCGATCACCACCGTGTACCGGCCGCTCAGCTTCCGGACATTGCTACCGCCTGCAGGGGACGACCGGGGACGTCTCGGCGCCCGACACGGCGTCCCGTTGCGTCCTTTCGGAGTCGGCATGCGAAATGAGCTCTGGGCGCCGCCCTGACGAGTAGACGGATGGACTATGTGAGCCTGGCTGAAGCGGCGGGTGAGCCGCGCTGAGTTCGTCACTCTGTACCCTCACCGGGGCGCCGTCCCGTTGGACCTCTGGGCCTGGCTACTCGACCAGGCGAAGGACTGTGTCGACGTCCTGGTCTACGCCGGACTGTTCCTGACCGATGGCATTCCCGATCTCGCCAGGCAGCTTATCCGCAAGGCGAGGCGTGGGGCGCGTATTCGCGTGCTTCTCGGTGATCCCGGCTCGGCGGCGGTGGCCGCGCGGGGAGCTGAAGAGGGGTGTTCGGCGGGGCGCCGGCACGTGTCCGCCTCAGCCTGACCCACCTGCAAGACGCCATCGGTGTGCCAGGGGTTCACCTCCACCTGCACGGCACGACGCTCTACAGCTCCATCTACGCTCTACAGCTCCATCTACCGCTTCGATGACGCCCTGCTCGCGAACGTTCGACCACTACCTCGCCCGCAGGCTGACTCCCTACATCGGCTAGGAACGGGCTGGACGGAAAAATGCCGGGGCGACGGCCTGCATGCAGTGCATCTTATTGCAGGTGACGCTGTCTGGTCTTTGATTTTTGCGATTTTTACGCGAGCGACCAGATGGCTTCCTTGCATAGAAGATCATGTAAGGGTGCGGGATCTCCAACCACGACGAGGACCAGGACCACGCCGTCGGCGTGAGCGCCCGACCACGAGCAACCGCAGCACGTTGCCGCATCCCCGCGTAAAGATCAGGCCTGCGGCCATCGGCTACACGCGGCGCTGGGCGTTTCGTGCTCGCCGGTGCGCCGCAGGCCCTATCTACTGGCGCTTGTCTCGCGATACCGACCGTTATTGAGAACCGCATCCGCAGGTTGCCGGGCTCAAGAACGGTAGCATCGGCGCTGCGACTCGGCGGCGGGCGGCAAGAAGATGTCGGGTAGCCGACAGGTCGATACCTGCCGGGAATTGTTTCCCGTATTCTGGGTCTTTTACCGATCAAAACTCCACGGAAGCGCAGCGAGTTGTCGCCCGGGTTGACGGCGGTCACGCGGAACCTGGCGCTGGCCCACCCGCAGGGTCTTGAGGTTTTTAAAGAGCTTGACGCTCACCCCATTTACGTGAAAGATGACGGTGCGCCGGTAGTTTCGACAAGTCGACCGTTTGCGCGCCAGTTCTCGCTTTGAGGAGCGTCCATGCGTCTACGCCGGCTGTTGGTCGTCGTCCTGGTGGGGGTGGCGGCGTCAATCCTGACCTTTGTGGGTGCCTCGCCTGCATCCGCATCCCAGGGCTTCTGCAGCCAGAACCTGCCTGGGTGGCGGATCGTCCCCCTCGACTCGTCGGCCACGGACCCTACGGCCCGCTATCCCCAGGATGAAAACGGCCAGCAGGACGGCGCGGCCGAGATCGTCATCTGGACAAGGTCGGCGGGCCCGTCTCTGAGCCAGTTCGTCGTGCAGTTCCGTAACCTGCGACCAAATGGCAAGTACGCCGTCCTGGGCCAGGTCGGTACTGTCCGGAACGGTGCGGACCTCGGCCAGACCGGCACCATCGGCTCCGCCCCGGCAGGCGCCTGGTGCTCGGAGAGCTTCACGGGCACCAACGTCTGGGCCAACCTGATCTACAGCGCCGGTGGGCACCAGTACGGGCAGACGGCCCAGGGTTACATCATCGGAAAGAAACTGTAGTCCACCAATCCGGTGCTGGTGCGGCAGGCCGTTGAAGGGGACGGATCGCCGCGGCCGGTGCGCCGGCGGTCAGGGCGGCAGGCGGGGGGAAACGAGATGACAGGTGTGCTTCCCCGGGACGACGCGCTGGCGATCCAGGAGATCCTGGCGCTGTTCGCGCACGTCTTCGACAACAACGATGTTGCGGGGCTGGGGCTGGTGTTCACGTCCGACGTCCGGGTCGACATCGGGCTCGGCCCGAGCCGGACTTACCGAGGGCTCGCGGAGTTCGCCGACTATGTTCGTTCCAGGAGCGCGGCGGAGCCCGACCATCACACCGTCAACACCTCCCTGCTCCCCCAGGAGGACGGGAGCGTGCGGGCCCGAAGCCGCTACCTCGGGGTCAACCTGGAGGGCCGGCTGACCAGCGGCGAGTTCCTTGACGTCCTGGTGTGTACCCCGCGGGGCTGGCGAATCTCCTACCGCCGCAGCGTGCCCCGCACCCCGCGGCCGGCGGGCACCGGCGTCCCGGTCTCGCAGGTGCTGGAGCCATGGCTGGGCACGTCCGCGGGGCGGCCCTGATGCCCCCGCTCGGCGCCCAGGATCTGGTCGAGATCCACGAGCTGCTGGCCCGTTTCGGTCATGTCTTCGACAACGGTGACGCCGACGGGATGGGCGAGGTGCTCACGGAGGACGGGGTGGTCGAGGGCGTCATCGGCGCGGGCTACACGATCTCCGGCCTGCCGGCCGCCAAGGAGTCCACCCGGCGGCGGCGGCCCGACACCCCCGAGCACAACACGGTCGGGACGATCGTCTTCGTCGATGCCCAGGGCGTGGTGCGGGCTCGCAGTCGCTACCTCGCCCCGTTCGTCGACGGCAGCGTGCACGCCGGGGACTTCTTTGACATTCTGCGGCGCACCCCGGAGGGCTGGCGGATCTCCTACCGGATCTCGGTGCCGCGCCGGCCGGCGCTGCCAATCAACCCGCCGCCACCGGAGTTCTTCGACGCCTGGCGTCCCCGCGCCGGCGACCTGGGCGTTTCCCGCGGTGACGCGGCGACGGTCCAGCTGGTTGACAACGCGCCGCGAACGACAGGAACCAGGTGTGGCTAGAGACGCGTCGCGGTCTGGACGAGGCCGGCGGCTGCAGCAACTGTGCATGTTCCCGAACCTGAGGGCCGGGGCCGTCCGGGTACGTACCGTCGGGGCCAGGCCAGCGCGGCATCGGCAGGCCGGGCAGCGCGGTGACCTCGGCCATCTGCACGTGGGTCCGGCCGGTGAGGGGATGCCCGGCCGGCAGAACCACGACCTGTCCGTCCGTGCGGAGCTCCTCCGTGTCGAATCCGGCCGTGGTGTCGAACGGCCGGTGCGGCACCCCAGGTCGAAGCGCTGACGCTATCTCTGCGCGACGGAGGGGCAGGTGCCGAGACCGACGCGGCCATCCGCTAGACCACGTCATGCCGTATACCAGCGAAGTCACGTCTTCGACAACGGTGACGCCGCCGGGATGGGCGAGGTGCTCACCGAGGACGGCGTGGTTGAGGGCGTCATCGGCGCGGGCTACACGATCTCCGGCCTGCCGGCCGCCCAGCAGTTCACCCGCCGGCGGCGGCTCGACACCCCCGAGCACAACACGGTCGGGACGATCGTCTTCGTCGACGAACGGGGCGTGGCGCGGGCCCGCAGCCGCTGCCTTGCCCCGCCTGTCGACGGCGGCGTGCACGCCGGGGGCTTCTTCGACCTTCTGCGGCGCACCTCGGCGACCTGAGCGTTCTCCGCGGTGACGCGGCGACGGTCATGTCTTGACCAGGTCCTGACCGGTGCTCATTTGCGACGGCGGTCCGTGACGCGCGCCCGGCGGGGCGGCGGCCAGTAGTCGGTGAGAACGAGGAGCGTAAATGATCATGGGGGTATTTTTGGGTCCACTGCTCTGCGAGGCGTCCCGATGTCTAGGGTAATCAGATGGCGGAGGTAGGGTAAGGAGGCGGCTCGGGTGGTGCTTGTTGAAACGGCGCACCTTGCATCGCCGACGACAACTGCAGTTCGAATGACGGCGGCTTCTCTGTGATCGAAACATTTCAAGCAATCGCGGTGACCGCTCTGCTGCTTCTTCCTGGCGCCCTCTATACGTTTGCCTGCGAACGGCAGGTCGGCCGCGCCGGCGCTGCCGATCAACTGATGACCTTCGCGGGCAGCTCTGCCTTATTCCATGCGCTCGCGGCGCCAATCACGTGGTGGGTGTACATGGAGTACATCCATAGTGGGCGGCTCGATCGAGGTCCGCTGCCGTGGGAGCTATGGCCGGTCGCTCTTGGCTACACAATAGTTCCGGCCTTGCTGGGGGCGGTTGCAGGAGGGGAAATCCGTCGCCGCGGGAAGTTGCACAGTATTCTTCCGGGCCCGGTCGCGAGCCCGCGTGCCTGGGACGAGATCATGCATCTGGCGGCCGAGAGGAACCCGTGGGTACGTGTTCGACTGAAGGATCATGCCGCCGGGACGAACGGTTGGATAGTCGGCGCCTACGCCGGGGGTGCGCGGGGAGGCCCTGCATCCTTTGCCGCAGGTTTTCCGCAGGAATCCGATCTCTATCTTTCCGAAACGGTGCACTGCGATTCTCAGGGTAGATTCATCAGGGGATCTGACGGTGGGGTGAAGAGGCGAAAAGTAGGTGTTCTGCTTCGCCGGGACGATATTCTCTATCTGGAAATAATCTGGTGATGAGGGGCTGCGATGAACGAAGATCGGTCGGATGGATGGGATCCGGAATTCCAGTCGAGACACCCGCCGAATCGAGGATATCGAGCCCGTAAACGGTCCGTTGGCGCGATGCCGCTCCCGCCGCCCGACGAATTCGCCCCGGAGGACGACGAGCCCAGCCCCGACCCGGCTGACCCGGCCGACCCGGCCGCGCAGGGAGACGACGGTGACGCGCCCGAATGACCGGAGTAGCTGTATCGGACGGGGCGGACATCGTTCGGCAGGTATCGTTGCGGATCGCCCCCACGGCGGTGACTCTCACCACCGTGGAGGGATCGGTCGAGGGCAGTCCGCTGGGGATGGACTGGTCCGCTGACCGGACGGTCCACGATCTGTTCCTGGCCCGTGCACATCGCACCCCACTCGCGGCACCGGTGCTCGGGGCCGGTGAAATCGCTGGAGATCGGCTCGACAATGCGCTGTGGGCGGTGGGGCGGATGCTTGGGAAACGCCTCCTCCCCGCTGAGCTGGCCGAGAAGCTGGCCGCGGAGACCGACGCGGCAGCGCGTACAGGAGAGTCTGTCCATCTGGCGATCGAGGTCGCCGACGACCATGTCGGGGACCTGCCGTGGGAGACGCTCATTCTGCCGGGGCAGGCCGAGCCGCTGGTCCTGAATCCTTCGGTGCGGCTGTATCGCTCCGTCACCGGGCCGGGGTCCGCCTCGGTGACGAACACCCGGGGGCCGTTGCGGATCCTCGCGGTGATCGCCAGCCCAAAGCGCGGCGGTGGGGAACTGCTGGACTACGAGTCGGAGCTGGCTCGGATCCTCGAGGCGGTAGGTCCTGTCCGTGGCCGCAAAGCGTATGTCCGGGTGTTGAACGGTGGCAGCCGCAAGGCGATCCGCGCGGCGTTGGAGCTGGAGCGGTTCCACATCCTGCATCTGTCCTGCCACGCCGAACCCGGCCAGCTCATCCTGGAAGCCGACGACGGTAGCGCTGACCGAACCAACACCAAGGACTTCACCGACATTGTCCTGGCCCCCGGCCGGGGTGTGCCTCTCGTGGTGCTCGCGGGTTGCTCCACCGCCCAAGCCCAATGGCCATGCTTTAGATGATCGTCATGCGGGTAGGGTTGTGATGTGCCGCATGACGCGAGTGAGGGACTGTCGCCGGAGGGCTGGTTGCCGGACCGGGTGACGGTGGGGGCGTTGACGGGGGTGTTCCCGCCGGAGCTGGTGGATGGGGTGCTGGCGGAGACGGACACGGTGGAGCTGCGGCGGCGGTTGTTGCCGTCGCGGCTGGTGGTGTACTTCGTGTTGGCGCTGTGGCTGTTCCGGGGCCGGAACTGCGGCTATGTGCAGGTGCTGTCGCGGTTGGTGGACGGGCTGTACTGGCGGCGGCGGGCGGCGGCGTTGGCCTCGGGTGGTCCGGGTGAGCGGGAGTGGCGGTTGCCGAACCTGTCGTCGCTGGTGCGGGCG
>NZ_JANEZT010000346.1 GCF_025403405.1 Frankia tisae | reverse complement strand
GCCCAGGGCGAGGCCGCCGAAGCCGACGCCGCCGAACGCGTCGCCGAGGCCGTCGCCCGCGCCGTGCGCGCCGAACAGCACGCCCGCGCCGCCACCGCCGCCCGCGACCAGGCACTGGCCGCGCTGGCCACCGCGCACCGCGACGCCGACCGCGACGCCCGCATCCGCACCGAGCTGCGCACCGAACGCGACGCCCTGCGCGAGGACATCCGCACCGAACGCGCCGAAGCGCTGCGCCTACGCCAGGCCGCCGACGCCGACACCCAACGGCTGCGCGCCGAGGCCGCCGCCGACATCACCCGCGTCCGCGCCGAGGCCGCCGCCGCCGTCGACCGGATCCGCACCGAGACCGACGCCCGCCTCGACGCCGAACGCCACGCCGCCACCGAACGCCTCGCCGTGATCAGCGAGGCCCGCGCCGAAGCCCGCACCCGCGCCGAACGCGCCGAACGCCAGGCCGACGACCTCGCCGCCGAACTGCGCACCCTGCGCACCCCCACCCCACCCGGCCACTGAACAGCCCGGCCGCTCCCCCTGGCGGGGACGCCGCCGATGGCGGTTCGGTGATCGGTGTCCGTGATCGGTGTCCGCCGCCTGGCGTCGGTAGAGCAGACGCCGCGTCGCTGCCCGCACTCCTTGAAACAGCCCGGCTCGCCGCCAACCATCCAACAGACCGACGGCACAGCTTCCCGCTGCCCAGTAGGAGAATCACGCCATGACCACCCCGCACGCCTTCCCCCTGGAGCCCGCCCCGATCCATGTGTCCGACGAGGTCCTCGAGGACCTGCGCGCCCGTCTCGCGCTGACCCGTCCGCCGCTGGACGAGGGGAACGGGGACTGGTCCTACGGCGTCCCGGACAGCTATCTGCGTGAACTGGTCGCCTACTGGCGCGACGGCTACGACTGGCGCAGGGCCGAGGCCGCCCTCAACGCCTACGAGCACTACGAGGTGAGCGTCGCCGGTGTCCCGGTGCACTTCCTGCGCAGGCCCGGGCGCGGCCCCCGGCCGATCCCGTTGATCCTCACCCACGGCTGGCCGTGGACGTTCTGGCACTGGTCGAAGGTGATCGACCCGCTTGCCGACCCGGCCGCGTTCGGCGCTGACCCCGCCGACGCGTTCGACGTCGTCGTGCCGTCCCTGCCCGGCTTCGGTTTCCCCGGCCCGCTCACCGGCTTTCCCGACGTCAACTTCTGGAAGGTCGCCGACCTCTGGCACACCCTGATGACCGAGACCCTGGGCTACGACAAGTACGCCGCCGGGGGCTGCGACATCGGCGGGATCATCTCCAGCCAGCTCGGCCACAAGTACGCAGGTGAGCTGTACGGCATCCACATCGGCTCCGGGCTGCCGCTGGACTTCTTCACCGGCCCCCGCGCCTGGGACCTCGCCCGCAACCGGCCCCTCACCGACGACCAGCCCGCCGACATCCGCGCCCGCATCATCGAGCTGGACCACCGCTCGGCCTCCCACCTCGCCGTGCACATTCTCGACGGCGCCACCCTCGCCCACGGGCTCGCCGACTCACCCGCCGGGCTGCTCGCCTGGCTGCTGGAACGCTGGAACGCCTGGAGCGACAACGGCGGCGACCTCGAGTCCGTCTTCACCAAGGACGACCTGCTCACCCACGCCACGATCTACTGGGTGAACAACTCCATCGCCACGTCGATGCGGTACTACGCCAACGCCAACCGTTACCCCTGGACCCCCGCCCACGACCGCACCCCGGTCGTGCAGGCCCCGGTCGGCCTCACCTTCGTCACCTACGAGAACCCGCCCGGCATCCACACCGCCGCCGAGCGCGTCCAGGCGTTCACCACCGGCCCGCAGGCCGCCTGGTTCAACCACGTCCACGTCAACGCCCACGACCACGGCGGCCACTTCATCCCCTGGGAGAACCCCGACGCCTGGGTCAGCGACCTGCGCCGCACCTTCCGCGACCGCAGGCCCTGAACAACCCTGCGGGCTCGTCTGGCGACGGCCAGGAACGCCCCCTGCGCCTCGGCCTTCGACCCCCACCCGGCAGAGAGTGATCTTGCCCAGGTCTCGGGTGCGGGGCGAGAGGCGCAACCCGAGCAGGTCGAACAACCCGGCGTTGACCAGCGTCACCCCGTGCGTGCCGGTGGCGTGCTCGGTGATGGGTGTGGTCCCGGGGCACCCGCGCGAGGGTCGTGACGAAACCGAGCGGGGCGTCGATGGAGTCCGGTTGACCGAGCGCGGTGTGCTCGGCGGCGCTGAGCGGGTGTTCCACGGCGCCCGGCGCTCTGGCGGGCGCCCGGCGGCGGGCTCTGCGCCCGTCGGGCAGCACCGTGGCCGTGGCCCTTGCTACCGTCATCCACGCCACTGCCGCCACCGTCCGTGAGAGCCTGACCCCAGGGAGCCGCCCATGGCCGCCGGAGTATTGATCGCCGAGAGCCTGCGGGTGGGAACGGTCGTGGACGACCTGTCGCTGCTCGTTCGGAAAATTCAACGATCGGCGTCAGGGAATGCCACCCTCGACCAACCACCCGTCTGGACGCTGATCTACTTCGACGTCGCTGACGCCGAAGCCGAGGCCCTGGCCGCGCACCTGAGCAAGGCTCTGGATACATCCGGGTCCGGATGGTACGTGGACCTGCACACCGCCCAGGAAAGCTTCATAGTCTTCCCCGGCCGGGTCCTGCGCTACCGGCGGGGTGACCCGCAGGGCCGCGCCGAAGCCGAGGAATACGGCCGCGCCCTCGGCATCCCCGACTCACAACTCGACTGGCCGACCTGACCCACCGCGCCCCGCTCAGGCGACGACGGCGACGATCGCGTAGTCCTGGGGTCGAACAGTGTCGACTGACGCGTCATCGGAGGGCCCTCCACGGCGATGGGGTGGAGACGGCGGTGTCGGTGCCGGCGGCTCGTTCACCGGTTGGATGGCGGTCCTTCCGCCGGGGTGTTCCAGGCCGAGCAGCACAAGGCCCGCGGTGAGCAGGAACGGATTGCCGTGGCGCACCATGACCGACGGCGCGGTCACGAACATGAGGAACGTGCCGACGAGGTGCGCGACCATGGCGAGCAGCGCGAGCGGTCGGCTGCGCCGGCTCAGCAGCGCCAGCCCGATGACGATCTCGACCCCGCCGAGGGTGTACACCGTCAGATCCTGGTCGAACCAGGGCGGTGCCCGGCCGAGCAGGTCCTCGGCCGGGGAGACGCCGGCCAGTTTCAGCGCGCCGAACCACAGGTACACGAGCCCCAGCGCGGCCAGCAGCGCCGCAGGTGACAGCCGCCGGACCCAGGTGAGCCCGGTCTGGACGGCCTGGTCCGACCAGGCGGCCGGACACATTCATCCGCTCGCGGCGGAAGCGGCGATCCCTGTCGGCACAAACGTACTTTGGAAGATGAGGCGGGGATTGTCAACGATGCGACATCGGCACCGGGAAAATCTGCTTATAGCATATTGTCGAGCTCCAAAAGGAAGTCATTAAGGAAGTCATTGTATGTAAACGCAGGAATGCCGACTCCAGGAAGGCGCCAGCCACATGGACACAAAGAATGGTTTTTTCATGCTCGGGGAAAAAGTCACCTGAGGTGATCGACGAGCCCGGTCCACCGCCGTCGCGCACCCACGTCGTGAGTGCCCTCGCCGACCTGCTGGTGAACGCGGTCCCGGACCGGGTTCTACGCGTCGCGATCGACGGGCCGGACGCCGCCGTCCGCACACGCTACGAAGCGCGCTACCTGCCCGCCCAGGAGCTCTACCAGACCTGTGCCGCACCCCGGGAACACGCCGACGTGCTGATCGACAACGAGGATCCGGGCAACCCGCTCGTTCTGCGCTGGCCCGCATGAACCGCCCCTGAGCCAAGGCCGCGGCAGCGGCGTGGCGCCGCCTTCCGAGACACTTTCCTCTTTCTTGCTGACGTGCGCAGTGACTGTGTGTGATGTTGGGCGGCGTTCGAGCTGTCGGGTGTGGTTCGGCGTCGGTGTCGTGGCTCCGCGGCGCCAGCGGGGGGCAGGGCGCAGGCCAGGCCGAAGACGTCCCGTTTCCCTCTCGTGCGACCGGGGCCAGGACGCAGGTCTGCTCGGGGCACCGAAAAACCCTGTGCGGCAGTGGGCAGGCCGCTGCTAGGGTTACCGCTGTCGGAGTCGCATGAGGGAGATGAGGGTCCTATGGGTGCGGTGAGCGAGTTTCGCGATGCCCTCATCCGGGTCGCCGACTGAGGCGGTTTCCCCCGCCGCGGCCCGGGACATTCTCACCTCGTCCGGAGTCGCACATCATGCCAGGCACCATCTCCCGACCGCGCAGCATTCTCATTCTTGGTGGCACCCGTTTCGTGGGCCGCACCCTGGTCGAGGCCGCGCTGGCCGACGGCCACCAGGTGACGCTGTTCCACCGCGGTCAGACCAACCCCGGGCTGTTTCCCACGGCCGAGACCGTCCTCGGGGACCGCACCCGTGACCTGTCCGCGCTCGCCGGGCGCCGTTTCGACCTCGTCGTCGACGTCGCGGGCTACGACCCGCCGGTCGTGCGCCGCGCCCTCGACGCGCTACGCGGCCGGGTCGGCCGGTACGTCTACGTCTCCTCGCTGTCCGTCCTGGCCGACCAGAGCACCCCGCAGAACGAGGACGGCGACCTGCTGGAACTCGACGACGACACGGCGCCGGCGAAGCTCTACGGCGCGCGGAAGGCGGCCTGCGAACGGCTGGTGCTGGGCGCCTTCGGAGCGCAGGCGCTCATCGTCCGCCCCGGCATGATCGTCGGACCGCATGATCCCACGGACCGCTTCGCCTACTGGCCGCGCCGCTTCGCCCGCGGCGGGCGCATCCTGCTGCCCGGGGACCCGGCGGACCTCGCCCAGTTCATCGACGTGCGCGACCTGGCGGGCTGGATCCTGCGGTCGGCGGCGTCGGGTGTGGGCGGGGTGTTCAACGTGACCGGCCGACCGCTGGCGTTCGGCGCGTTCTTCGACGCCTGCCAGGCATTCGCCGACGAGCCGGCCACGGCGGTCTGGGTGTCGAGCGAGCGGCTGATCGCCGCCGGGGTCAACCCGTGGATGGGGATTCCCCTGTGGATCGCCGCACCCGGGTGCGAGGCCATCAACGAGGTCGACGTCTCGCGGGCGACGGCCGCCGGGCTGACGATCCGTCCCCTGGCGCGGACCCTGGCGGACACGCTCGCCTGGGACACCGCCCGCGGCGGCCCGGCGCAGGGCCAGGAAGGCCTCGGCGAGCAGGAGGAACGCAGGCTCCTGCGCGAGCTGGTGGGCTGACTCGCCCGGGAGAAGGCGTCCCCCCGCCCAAAAAAAGCCGTCCCGGCCGGGGCGGAGGGCTGGCCGGGGCGATGAGTCGGCCAGCCCCGTACCCCGTAGCCCTGGTGGTCGTCGGCTCGCCGTCGGGCACCGTCGCCTGCTACTTGACTATGCCAGGTACTCGGCTTAGTTTTCTTCCATGGTTCCGACGCATGACCCCCAGCTCCTCAAGGGCGTCCTGTCGTTGCTGTTGCTGCGGCTGCTCGCCGAGAGGGAGTCCTACGGCTACGAAGTCGTCCAGCGGCTGCGCGAGCTCGGGCTGAGCGACATCGGCGAGGGCAGCGTGTACCCGGCGCTGGCGCGCCTGGAACGCGAAGGTCGGCTGCAGGGGCGCCTGGTCGCCTCCCGCTCCGGTCCGGCCCGCAAGTACTACCGGCCGACCCCGGCCGGATCCCAGGCGTTGAGCGAGGGCACCGAAAGTTGGCTGTCGCTGGCCGCGGTGGTCCATCCCGTGCTGGTCCGGCGCCTTCCCGACCCATCCACCACCACGGAGGACACCTGACGATGGCCGCCTCGCCGAGCACCCTCGACCGCCTTCGTATCGAACGCGTCGTGTGGACGATGAACACCCGGCTGCAGGATCTGCCGCGCCGATCCCGGACCGCCCGGCGTCGGGAACTACGCGACAACCTCCACGCCGCCGCCGCGGACGTCGGCGCCCGCCAGGCCGTGCGACAGCTGGGTGACCTGCGCATCCTCGCGGCCGGCTACCTCGCCGCCGAGTACGGCGAGCTGTCGCGGCGGCCGTCCTGGACGGCCGCCGCCCTCACTCTCATCGCCGTCGAGGTCGTCGTGATGCTGGTCGACCACGCCGGCCGGAGCGCCTTCGACGCCGGGATCACCACGGCGGCCCCCGATGCCACCGGCACCTTCCACTGGGCCGGCATCGCCTACCTGACCAGCGATGCCACGTTCACCTATCGCGACGGAACGCACACCTCCGTCGGAGGAGCCTGGACGCCACTGGTCTACGTGATCATGTTCGTCGGCGCCTTCGTCGCCGGGCGGATGTGGCGGCTGCTCGCCGCCTGGCAGCGCCAACGCCACCTCACCGCGCCGGCCGCCGACGGGGAGAGCTATCGCGGCCAGGCCTGACTCCCCGCGTCGTCGTGCGTTCTGCTTGCCGTCGAGCAGAACGATTTCGGGAAAGTCGGCGCCGACGTCGTCGGCGAGGCGTTCAATTTGTTTGATGAACACCGTACGGCCCAGGAACTGCGCAATCACCACGTCGTGCCCGGCGGCCAGGCGGGTCCGCGCGGCCGAGCGGGCAAGAAGCCCGGCCGCCTGCGGATCAGCCCGCCCATCGCCGCGCAGACTCCGCACCCGATCGATACCCGATCGATGCCGAGCCTGCGGGCCGGTGGATGCTTCTCGACGTACCTGCGGGCCGGCGTGGACTTAGCGCACCTCGACGGCCCGTTGAGCAACAATCGGAGCAGAGCAGGAACGAAGGCGAGTGCGCAGGCGTCCACACCCTGCCGTCACCGGTTCGGGTGCGGGTCGCGACAGGCCGTGGTCGGCAGGGACGTTCCCGGGGGCTGTTTCCGGGAATATCCGGAACTGGTACGAATATCGAACTAGCGTTCGACATGGCGGGGGGTGTGTGTTGTGCTGGCTGGTGTGGAGCAGGGTGTGGCGTGGCGCATCGAGGTCGCCTGGGACGGCGAGCACCGCTACATCGCCGACGTGTGCGGCTGGCGGTTGACCGACGATCCCGCCGGGGCGCGCACGTGGCCGACCCGGCTGCAGGCCGTCCACGAGGCCAGCGCGTTCACGCGCGCCCAGGCGTGGCGCATCGAGTACGGTGGCGCCGCGATCGCCCCGGTGCCGGCGACCGGCGGGCCGGGTCCGACCGCGGGCGAGCAGCCCCTGTGGACGTCACCGCAGTAG
>NZ_JANEZT010000345.1 GCF_025403405.1 Frankia tisae | reverse complement strand
GCCCGGCCCATCCGGCTTGTCCGGCCTGTTCTGCTTGTTCGACCCGTCCGGCCTGTCCGACCCGTCCGGCCAGAGCGGCGTCGGCCGGAGGCGTTGCTGGCGACGACATCACGGCTCCCTGCGCGATCACGGTTCCCTGCGCGACGGGTTTTCCCCACGCGAGGAGTGTTCCTGCCGGCGGGGACTTACGCCGGTGAGGCCCCACGCGCAGGGGTCCCCGCGTGGCGGGTCCCCACCCCAGCTGCCCCGGCGCGGCGGCGCCGGCAGGCGGGTCAGTGCTTGTCGGGGCTTGTACCGGCCGCCGGGGTTTCGCCGCACTGGACGACGACGAAGCCTCCCCTGCCGGAGTACTCAATCTGCGCGAGTTCCCCGGAGCTGCGCCCCACGAGATTCCCCATCTTGAAGGTGGAAACGACACGGGTACGCACGCCCGCGGTCCAGGCGACGGCCGCGTCCCGATCGACACACACCGGCTCGTCCGTCGGAAGCACCAGGGGAGAACCCAGACAGAGCACGGCCACCCCGCCGGTGCCGGAAACCTCGGTGTTGAACACCCCACCAGCGATCATCGCGCCAATCCCGCCCGAGGTCGTGGTCACCTTGTAACGCACCCCGGATTCCAAGGCGAGCAGGCTGCGGCCGTTGACCGTCAGGCTGTCCCGGTCGAGCGTGAAGATCGAGATATGGCTGCCCGACTCGGCGAACCAGACGGTCCCCCGGCCCGTGACCCGCATCAGGTCCTGGCCCTCGCCGGTCACCGCCCGCCGCAGGAATCCACCCACGCCCTGTCCCTTGTAGGCGAAGTCGAGCTTGCCCCGGTAGGCCACCATCGACCCCTGCTTGGCGTACGTCTGTCCACCGTCGAGGCGGACCCGCAGCATCCGGTCGCCCTCCTCCAGGGCGAACGGGGGACCCGCGGGCTGACCGTTCGCGAACTGTCCCAGCGGGTGTGTCATGCCTCCATTGAACGCCGCGGTACGCACGCGTTCGGACGCTTCGTCCCGATACCGGTCGCCGCGAGAGTGTGCGCACCCCGGAACGGGGGACATACCGGTTATTAGATTCCTTCACTGAAACGGTGTGCTATGCGAGCTCCAGGTGCGGCGGTCGCGTTCTTTACCGTCCTGCTCGTCGGAGCCGGGGTCGTCGGCCGGCAGACGTCCGTGGACGGTCGATGGGGCTACGTGGCGGTGGTCGTCGTCGCCGCGCTGGCAGCGAGCCTTGCCGCGCGCCTGATCCCCGGCCGCCATCACGGTGCCGTCGAGCTGGACTGCCCGCGCTGCCGCGGCGAGGGGCAGGCCTTCTACGGCACGGGCCGCGAGACCTACCGGCGCCGCTGCCGTGCCTGCCACGGGCGGGGCTCGGTGCGGCCGGGCAAGGCGGGTACGGCCCGCTGGCCGGTGCCGGTGCCGGAGACGGCCGACGGCCCGTCCGCCACGCCGCCGGTGGAACCAGCGAGGGAACCGTCGTCCGCCCACTGACCGCGGCAGCGGCGCCTCAGAGCAGCATGAGCAGCATCCCGCCGGCCATGACCAGCCGGGATGCGACGGGGGTGATCGGCGCGGGGACGGCATCCCAGGCCGGCCAGGCCCGGCGCAGCAGCGGGCCCCCGACGGCCGCGGCCGCGGCCACGGCGAAGACGACGGCGAACCAGCCGGACAGGTCGCCGCGGTCGCCGAGGTCACCCACCGGCCACCGGCCCGCGTGGGCCATGCACGCCATCGCCAACGTCTCGACGACGAGCATCGAACAGCATGACCACTGGGCCGGCTCGCAGCAGGCGGGGTTCGTCAGCACGAGGGCCAGGAACACCCCGGCGAGGGCGAGGTAGGCGAGGGCGAAGGCACCCGAGGACGCCAACCCGGACGGACCGACGAACATGATCGCCATGCCCACCGCGACGATCGTGTGACCGATCTCCACCGGCACGAACACGGCCGACCGACCCCGCAGCACCCGGCGGGCGAACGCCGGGACGTGGTGCGCCCGCCCCTCGTCGGTGACGATCCGGGTCGCGTGGAACAACGCGACGATGCCGGTGGCGACGGCCGCGGCAAGTGCCACGGCCGCGGGAAGCTGCTGCGCGGACAGCGCCGCAGAGTGCTGGTGCGTCACCGCGGCGGGCGGCGGATGCCGAACACCCGGCCGCAGGTGCGCAGTGTGCCCCGACCCGCGGCCCACCCGCTCCCCCCGCGGGGCAGGCCGCCGGGCATCTCAGCCCACGCCCAGGGCGAGTTCCGCGTCGACGAGCTCGGTGATGCGGCCGGTGCGCGCCTCGTCGACGATGACCTGGAGCTGCTCGACGCTCATCTGGATCCGCTGCCCGAAGTCGTCGGTCAGCACGATGCGGCGCTCGGCGGGCGCGGTGTGGTCGACGAACAGCTCCGGACAGCCACAGCTGCACTTTCCACAGAAGGTCAGGACGTGACGGGAGCTCTCGGCTGCGGGCATGTCGACTCCTGGATCGGGGGAGGGAGCGATGGCGCCAGTTTAGGATCCGCAGATCCAGGTGTCCTAATGTTCACCAGGTTTCCGGCAGATGTCGTTTTTTTCACTACCGTTTGCTTAGGGACAGTCGCCGCGCATCCCGGCCCCGCCGCCCATGTGCGGGTGGTCGTGGCCCATGTGCGGGTGGTCGTGGCCCATGTGCGGGTGGTCGTGGACGACCGGCGGGCACAGGTTCTCCTTGACCACCCGGGAGCTGACCCAGCGCAGGAGGTTCTGGGCGGAGCCGGCCTTGTCGTCGGTCCCCGACCGGCGGGCCCCGCCGAACGGCTGGCGCCCGACGACCGCACCGGTCGGTTTGTCATTGATGTAGAAGTTGCCGGCGGCGAAGCGCAGCAGCTCGTCGGCCCGCGCGATCGCGGCACGGTCGGTGGCGACGACCGCGCCGGTCAGCGCGTAGGCCGACGTGCGGTCCACCAGGCGCAGGACGTCGTCCCAGGCGTCCGGCCGGGAGTCGTCGTAGACGTGGACGGACAGGATGGGGCCGAACAGCTCGCGGGTGAACCACTCCCGGCCCGGGTCGGTGCCGACCAGGATCGTCGGGCGCACGAACCAGCCGACCGCGTCGTCGCACTGGGCACCCGCGAGCACGGTGACGGTGGAGTCGCTGGCGGCGCGGGTGCAGGCGGCGGCGAGCCGGGCGTAGGCGCGGGCGTCGATGACGGCCCCGGTGAAGTGGTCGAAGTCGTTGACGTCGCCGACGGACAGGGCCTCGGTGGCCGCGGCGAGCTCGGCGTCCATCCGCCGCCACAGGCTCGCCGGGACGTAGGCCCGCGACGCCGCCGAGCACTTCTGCCCGCTGTACTCGAACGCACCGCGGACCAGCGCCGTGCGCAGCACGTCGACGTCGGCCGAGGGATGCGCGACGACGAAGTCCTTGCCTCCGGTCTCCCCGACGATGCGGGGGTAGGAACGGTAGCCGTCGAGGTTGTCCGCGACGGCCCGCCACAACCGGGTGAACACGGCGGTGGAACCGGTGAAGTGCACGCCGGCGAGGTCGGGGTCGGAGAACACGACGTCGCTGACCGGCTCCCCCGAGCCGCCGACGAGGTTGATGACCCCGGGCGGCAGGCCGGCGGACTCCAGCAGCCGCATGAGCAGGTGCGCGGCGAACGCCTGCGTGGGCGCGGGCTTCCAGACCACCGTGTTGCCCATGAGCGCGGGGGCGGTCGGCAGGTTCCCGGCGATGGCGGTGAAGTTGAACGGCGTGACCGCGTAGACGAATCCCTCCAGCGGGCGCAGGTCGAGGCGGTTCCACTCGCCGGCGGCGCTGCGCGGCTGGTCGTCGTGCAGCTCGGCGGCGAACATCACGTTGAACCGCCAGAAGTCGATCAGCTCGCAGGCGGCGTCGATCTCGGCCTGCTGGCAGGTCTTGGACTGGCCGAGCATGGTGGCGGCGTTGAGGGTGTCGCGCCAGGGTCCGGCGAGCGCGTCCGCCGCCCGCAGGAACACCGCGGCCCGACCGGTGAAACCGAGCTCGCGCCAGGGTCTGGCGGCCTGTTTCGCCGCGGCGACGGCGGCGGCCGCGTCGGCGTGGGTGCTCTCCCGCAGCGTGCCGAGCACCCTGCGATGGGCGTGCGGCTGGACGACGTCGCGCGGCGGCCCGCCGCCCGGTCGGTGCTGCCCCCCGATCGTGTTGGTCAGCTCGAGATGCTCACCGCCCAGGCGGAGCAGTGCCCGGCGCAGACCCGCCCGCTCCGCCGAGCCCGGGGCGTAGGTGCGCACCGGTTCGTTGTCGGCCGCGAGCACCCATCCCGCGCTCACGCGCCGCGCCGGCTGCCCAGCGCCCGCACGGCCAGCAGCAGGTTGGCGGGCTTCTCCACGAGCCGTCGGGTCAGGTAGGGCACGCTGTCCGGGCCGTAGGGCAGGTACACGCGCACCGTCGCCCCGGTCGCGGCGAGCCGCCGCTGCTCGGCGGGGCGCACCCCGTACAGGAGCTGATATTCGTAGGTCGTCGGCGCGCGGCGCAGCTCGGCCGCCAGCCGGCCGGCGACGCCGATCAGCGCCGGGTCATGGGTGGCGATCATCGGATGCCCCGGGCCGGCAAGCAGGATGCCCAGGCAGCGCGCGTAGGCGGCGCGAACGGCTGGGCGCCCCCGGTGCACGGTGCCGGCCGGCTCCCGGTAGGCCCCCTTGCACAGCCGTACCCGCGAGCCGGCCCGGGCCAGGTCTCGGCAGTCGGCCTCGGTGCGCAGCAGCTGGGCCTGTACCACTGCGGCGACCGACGGGAAGTCCCGGCGCAGTTCGACGACCGTGTCCAGCGTCGCGTCGGTGGTGGTGTGGTCCTCCATGTCGACGGTGACGGTGGCGTTCACCGCCGCCGCCCGGGCGCAGATCTCCGCGGCGTTCTCGTAGGACAGCTTGCGCCCGTCGCGCGCCACGGCCTGCCCGAGGGCGGACAGCTTGACCGAAACGTCGAGCCCGGCGGCGAGGCCCGCCCGGTCGGCCAGGTCGAGCAGCCGCAGGTAGGCCAGCACGGTGGCGAGCGCGTCGTCCGGCTGGGTGACCCCCTCGCCGAGCAGGTCGACCGACGCCCGCAGGCCGACATCGGCCAGCCGTGCGGTCGCGGCGACGGCGTCGGCGTCGGCGGGGCCGGCGACGAACCGGTCGACGATGCCGGCGGCGATCGGGCCGCGGGCGAGCATGGCACGCGCCGGCGGACTCGCGACCAGGCGGGGGACGAGGCGGCGGATCACCCTGCCCCCCTCAGCGCAACAGCAGGCGACGATGCGGACACGACTAGTAGCGTTGCGTAGTCGGCGTGTCCTGTCCAGCCCGGCACCGAGCTGGAATCTGCTGGTCGCCTTCGCGGAGGCGACCGCCACCGCATCGGGTGCCGTCAGCGGACGGCGAATCCCGCGTCGACGGGGAGTTGTACACCGGTGAGGTACCTGGCGGAGTCGCTGACGAGCCAGGCCACGACTTCGGCGATGTCGTCGGCCTGGAGGATCTCGACGGGCAGCGCGTTCTGCATGGCGGCCAGGCCGGCCGTGTTGGTCGCGACAAAGTCGAGAAAGGCCTGGTTGTTGAGCATTCCGGTGGAGACGCCGGTGGGGTGAATCGTGTTGACCCGGATGTTGTGGGGGGCGAGGTCGTTGGCGAAGACCTGCATGAGCCCGACGAGGCCGCGTTTGGCCGCGGCGTAGGCTTGGCCGCCGGCAGCGTCGGTGCCGGTGCCCTTGAGGCCGGCGGTGGAGCTGGTGATGACGATCGATCCGCCCCGGCCGCCCTCGACGAGGGCTGGAATCGCGACGCGGCAGGCATTCCAGACGCCGGTCAGGTTCACGTCGATGATGTCATGCCATTCGGCGACCGGGTCGTCCTCGGTGAAGCGGATGATGCCGGCGTTGGCGATCACGATGTCGATGCGGCCGAGCTCGGTGAGGCCCTCGTCGAAGACGGTCCGCAGGGCCGCCTGGTCGCGGACGTCGGCGACCCGGGTGAGGATTCGCCCTCCCTCGGCCTCGACGAGCTTCTGGGTCTCGTCGAGGTCGGCGCGGCTGGCGTTGGGGTAGCTCATCGACGGGATGTCGGCGCAGATGTCCACACCGATGATCGCGGCGCCGTCGCGGGCGAGGCGCAGGGCGTGGGCTCGCCCCTGGCCGCGGGCGATGCCGGTGATGAAGGCGACCTTGCCGGACAGGTCAGAACTCATCGTCGAAGTCCTTTACGCAGAATGGTCGCGGGGGCGTCCGGGGACCCCGCCTGCAGATGGTCCGGCAGCCCTACCGCCAGGGGCGTTCACATGCTTTTCGGCACGAAAACAGCGGTTTTCGGAGTCGCCAGAATTTTGCCGAAGACGGCAGATTGTGTCAAGGGTCACAATCTGTCCTGCGCGGTCCGTTCAGAGCCGGCGCAGGTTGGTCAGGACGCGGTCGAGCAGCGCCATCGCGGGCGCGCCGGTGGGCATGGTCAGTTGGGAGATGTCGACGAGCCGGTCGGCCGCCGCGTCGGCGACGAGAACCCGCACGACGCCCACCGGCAGGCGCAGCGCCGCGGCGATCTCGATCACCGACTGCGGCTGCACGCACATCGCGACGATCGACTTCTGTTCCAACAGCAGCGCGGGCAGCCGCGCCAGGCCGAACGGCGTCGTGGTCACCATGGCCTCGAGCGCGAGCAGGCGGGCCGGCCGCACTCGGCCACGGGTCGCCGTGTACGGCCGGACGAGCTCCCCCGACGGCTCCGCCGCGTCCCCGTTCATCCGTTCACCCGCTTCCCCGAGGCCATGGCTGTCACCGGCGGCCGGGCGGCGTCAAACGCTCTCGCGCGTGTCGGCCCGCCGCGCCGGGGTCAGCGCCTCTCGGGTGCGGGCGACGAGCACCGTCATCTCGTACCCGACCAGCCCGATGTCGCAGGTACTCGTGGCGAGCACCGCCAGGCAGGATCCCTCGCCGACGGCCATGAGCAGCAGTGAGCCCTGCGCCATCTCGACCACCGTCTGGGTCACCGAGCCGCCGTCGACGAAGTCCGCGGCCGCCAGGGTCAGGCTGAACAGCCCCGAGGCGATGGAACCGAGCTGTACCGCCCGATCGCGGGGGAAGCCGCTGCACACCGCGAGCAGGTGACCGTCCGAGGACGCGAGGATCGCGTTCGCCACACCGGGGACGAAGTCGACGAAGCTGTTGATGAGCCAGTCGAGTGAGGGGTTGTCCGGATCCGCGTCGGTCACGGCTGTCCTCCAGGCTGGGGGTTCGGGGGGACGGGAA
>NZ_JANEZT010000344.1 GCF_025403405.1 Frankia tisae | reverse complement strand
GGCTCGTCGCGAGGGGGATCCACCGGGGTGCCGCCCCGCGCCGACGGCACGCCCCGCGGGGTCGCGGCCGAACGCGCAGCCACCCCGCCACGAGCAGCGGCGGGCAAGGCCGGGCCGACGGGCAAGACTGGACCGACGGGCAAGACTGGACCGACGGGCAAGGCCGGACCGACGGGTAAGGCCGTGCCGCGAGGCGCGGCGGGACCGGCGGCCAAGGCCGGGCCGACTGCCGCCGGTGCGAAGATCCACGAAGGCGCGGCGACCCGCTCGGAGCCGGCCGCAACGCGCTCGGCCACGGCCGCCCCGACGGCGACGACCGGCCGCGCGGCGACCGACGAAGCCCCGGTGACGCCGGCCGGCACCGCCACGAACGGGCCGGGCCGGGCCGCGGGCGGGCCGGGGCGCGGCGACACCCTCGACTCCCAGGCGCCGGCCGCAGGCGCGGTGAGCGGCGGGCCGGAGGCTCGCGTCCTGTCGCGACCGCCGGTGGACCGGCGCCGCGTGCTGAAGAAGATGGCACTGACGGCGAGCGCCCTCGGCGTGGTCCTCGCTCTCCTGTCGCTGCCGTTCGTCGGGGCGCTGGGCCTGTTCGCCAAGGGCAGCGCGGACCATTTCCTCGGGCTGCCGAACGAGCTCATCACCCCGCCGCTGCCGCAGAGCTCGACGATTCTTGCCTCCGACGGCTCGGTGATCGCGACGCTGCGGGGGGCCGAGAACCGCATCGTCGTCCCGGGCAGCGACATCCCGAAGATCATGCGGGAGGCGATCGTCTCCATCGAGGACGCCCGCTTCTACGAGCACGGCGGGGTCGACCCGCAGGGCGTCGTCCGGGCCGCGCTGCGCAACAGCGAGGCCGGCGGAGTGGCCCAGGGCGGGTCCACGCTGACCCAGCAGTACGTCAAGAACGTGCTGCTGCAGAACGCACGCACGACCCAGGAACGTGAGGTGGCCGCAGGCGACTCGCTGGACCGCAAGATCCAGGAGCTCCGCTACGCCCTCGACATCGAAAAGCGCTTCTCCAAGGACGAGATCCTGGAGCGCTACCTGAACATCGCCTACTTCGGCGACGGCGCGTACGGCGTCGGCACGGCCGCCGAGCACTACTTCGGGGTGCCCATCTCCCGGGTCACCCTCGAGCAGGCAGCCCTGCTCGCCGGGCTGGTGCAGAGCCCGTCGCGGTACAACCCGGCCGCGCACCCGCAGGCGGCGACGGCCCGGCGCAACACCGTGCTCGACAAGATGGCCGAGAACAAGTACATCTCGCCGACACAGGCGGATGCGGCGAAGCAGATGCCCCTGAACGTGGTGCCGGCCCCGCCGCCGGCCGCGGACTCCTGCGAGACGTCGACCGCGCCCTTCTTCTGCGACTACGTCCGCTCGCAGCTACGGGCGAGCCCGGCGCTCGGCACCACCGTCGAGGAACGCAACCGACGCATCTACGAGGGCGGCCTGGTGATCCGCACCACCCTGGATCCGCTGGTCCAGCAGGCGGCGCAGGACGCGGTGAGCTCGACGATCGCCCCGGACAACCGGGTGTCCGCGACCGAGGTGGTCATCCAGCCCGGCACCGGCAACATCCTCGCGATGGCGGTCAACCGGGTGTACGGGTCGAACGCCGGCCTGAACCAGACGGTGGTGCCGCTGCCCACGAACGCGACGTTCCAGCCCGGATCGACGTTCAAGACGTTCGTGCTCGCCGCCGCGATCGAACAGGGCTACGGCACGTCGACGGCCTTCTACTCACCGGCCTGCTACGTCAGCCCGAAGTTCCCCCTGGACCGCGGTGAGGGCGACTGCGCCAAGGGCTTCTCGAACTCCGACCCGGCCGAGGCGGGCATCTACGACATCCCCCGCGGCACCTGGGACTCGGTGAACACCTTCTACGTGCAGCTCGCGGAGAAGACCGGCATCCCGGCGGTGATGGAGATGGCCAAGCGGCTCGGCGTCGTCCCACCGAAGGCCGACAAGATCGGGCCGACGGATGGTGCGACCGCCATCGGCGGTGGCCAGTACATGTACGTCTCGCCGCTGCAGATGGCCGACGCCTACGCGACGATCGCCGGCGGCGGCCTGCGCTGCGCCCCCCGGTTCGCCACCGGAGCCATGGACTCCAGCAAGGACCCGATCGACATCGCCCGCCCGCCGCAGTGCGAGCAGGTGCTGGCGAAGGGCGTCGCCGACACGGTGACCAGCGTGCTGGCCGGCGTTCCGATCAACGGCACCGGGACCAACGCCGCGATCGGCCGGCCGTCGGCCGGTAAGACCGGCACCACCGACGAGTACTCCGCCGCCTGGTACGTCGGCTTCACCCCGCAGATGACCGCGGCGGTGTCCGTCGGCGACCCCACCGGCGCCGAGACGCACCCGCTACGCGGCGTCGTCGCGGACGGCCGGACCTGGCCACGGGTCTTCGGCGGTGACCTGCCGGCCATCATCTGGGGCAAGTCGATGCGGGCGGCGTTGGCCAACCAGCCGGTGGTCGCGCTGCCCGGCGCCGACCCGACCGTGGCCCGCGGCACCAAGGGCGGCCTGCAGAACACCCCGCCGCCGCCGCCGCCGCCCGCACCGTCGCCGGCCCCAGGCCTTGGGGACACCCTCCAGAACCTCGGCCAGCAGCTCCTACCCGGCGTGTTCGGCCAGCCGCAGGCTCGCAGCGCCCCGCTCGGCGGCCAGAACGGCGGCCAGCCGACCACCCCGAACGGCCAGAACGGCACCGGGGGTCAGAACGGCGGCGCCCAGAACGGCGGGCAGCCGAACGGCGGCAGTCAGAACGGTCAGAACCAGGGGGGTCGGTAGGCTGCGGCCGCCGAGCCGGCAGGGCCACGCGGCCGCAGCGGCGGCCCCAGGCGAGGTCGGGGGCGGGGTGAGCCGGGCGACTCACCGGGGATCGGTCGCCTCCACGAAGACGAGCGCGACGTCGTCGGTGGCCCCGTGGGCCGCGGCGAGCAGAGCATCCGCAAGGTCGCCGATGGACCGTCGGACCCGCCGCGGCCCGGTGCCACCGAAGCCATGTGCCGCCGCGACGGTGCCCGCGAGGGTGGCGAGGCCGAGGGGTCGGCCGCGCCGAACCACGCGACGTCCTCACACCCACGGGAACACACCGGGCGCGGTCAGCGCGCACTTCACGACCCGTACGGTAGTGCCCACTCTCGGCCTGCTGTCGATCGTGAACTCGTCGACGAGCCGCCGGCTGCCCGTCAGGCCAAGTCCGAGACCGGAACCGCTGGTCCACCCCCCTCCCACAGCTTGATCACCGGGGTGAACAGCTCCAGCAGCTGGTTGGACTGCTCGACGATGACCTGATCCCGAGTCCTGACGTACGTCTCGAAGGTGAACAGGCCGAGTTCGTCGACGAACTCAGCCATACCGGCCAGGCATGACCATACAGAGTCCACCAACCGATCCTCTTCGCCCGATTCCGGACGCCACATCCGTGCTCGACCCGCCGTTGCGGGCATCTCGGCCGGCGCGCCGGCCGCCGATCCGACAGCCGGGCCTGTGACATTGTGCCGGAACGTCGGTCCACCCGTATCGGATAAAACGGTACGAAACGGTCTTTTGGCTCGGTGCGGGGACTACCGACCGAGATCGCGGGCCGCGGGCACCTGGGCCGGGTCGAGCCCGAGCACCAGCGCGAGGTACACGGCCGTGAAGTCGAACAGGCCGATCAGGGAGGCGAGCCGCTCCAGTGGGCCGGACCCCTCGGTGCGCAGCTCGGTGACGCCGACCCCACGCTCGGCGGCGACGGCGACGGCGACCTCCGCCTGGCGGGTGACCTCGGCCCGCTCGGCGTCGGGGTCGCGCAGCAGGATCAGCCGCAGCCGGGTCGATTCCTCCTCCTCGGCCCGGTCGCGGAAGAAGTCCTCGAGTTCGTCCCGGCCACCCGAGTCAGCGGCGCCCAGGCCGGCCCCGAAGGGGCCGTCGAACAATGCCACCTGATGATGGCCGGGATGCGGCAACGCGCCGACGAGAGCCGGATACTTGGCGTTCGTCGCGAACTGGGCGGCGGCGTGCTCGGCCGCGACCGCCGTCACCACTGAGGTACCCCAGATCACCGGCAGCGCGCCGGCCAGCTCCAGAGCCAGAGTCTTCGCCGGGTTGACGAAGGACTCGCTCGACGACCGGCAGCGGGTCGCCACCTCCTCCAGCCGGGCGGCGGCGGCCTCGACGGCGTCGTCGCCGAGCCGGACGACGCCCAGGGCCTCGGCGGCGACGAGCAGCGGCACCGCCAGCGACCAGAGCAGAGCCTGGGCCGGCCGCTGCCCGACGAGCGGGACGAACGACGCCCCGGCGAGCGCGGCCAGGTGGGCAAGCGGGGTGTCCGCCGGCGCGATGACGCCGATCCGCGCGCCGCGCCGGTGCGCCTCCTCCACGGCGGAGCACGTCTCCGTCGAGGTGCCGGAGGCGGACACGGCGAGGACGACGTCGGACACGCCGACCCAACCCGGCAGGCCGTGGGCGTGGTGGCCGATGACCGGAACGGGGCCTGTCGGCCCGGCGACGGCGGCCAGGACGCCGGCGGCCAGCGATGAGCCGCCAACCCCGGCGACGAGGACCGCCCGCGGCCGGCCATCGGCGCCCAGCCGCGCCACCCCCGCCTCCTGCGCGAGGATGGCACTCTGGCGCACCTGCAGGGCCGCCGAGGCGGTGTGCGGCAGCAGCGCCGCGGCGTCGCCGCTGTCGATCCGGGCCGTGTCGTCGAGGATTGCCTCGTCGAGGTACACGCCGACGCCGCGGGGTGTCAGCTCGACGCCGACGCGGCCTGGCCGGAGAACGGCACGGCCTCGTCGAGCAGCATCACCGGAATATCGTCCCGGACCGGGAAGGCCAGGTCGCAGGCGAGACAGACCAGCACCGGAGCGCCGTTCAGCTCGTCGGAGCGCAGCTCACCGTGCTTGCTGCACGGACAGGCGAGGATCTCCAACAGCAGCGGGTCGAGACTCATCAGGATTCCCTTCCGCCCCGGGCGCGCGTGAGGACCTCGTCGCGCAGCCGGCGCATCGTGGCCTCGTCGGGGCCCTCGACGTTGAGCCGCAGCAGCGGCTCGGTATTGGACGGGCGCAGGTTGAACCAGGACCCGTCCGCGAACGAGACGGTAAGACCATCGAGATGGTCGACGTCGGCGGCGCGCGGGGCGTAGGCCTTCTCGACCGCCTGCATCGCGGCGACGACATCCGCCACCTCGGAGTTGATCTCGCCGGAGGCGCTGTAACGGGCGTAGCCGGCGAGCAGGCCGGACAGCGGCCGGGACTGGCCGCCGAGCGCGGCGAGCACGTGCAGCGCGGCGAGCATGCCGGAGTCCGCCCGCCAGAAGTCCCGGAAGTAGAAGTGGCCAGAGTGCTCGCCGCCGAAGATCGCGCCGGTACGAGCCATCTCGGCCTTGATGAACGAGTGGCCCACGCGGGTGCGGACCGGAACCCCGCCGCGCTCGGTGACGAGCTCGGGCACGCCCCGGCTGACGATGACGTTGTGGATGATCGTCCCGCCCGGCTCGTGGGCGAGCTCGCGGTCGGCCACCAGCGCCGTGATGGTCGACGGGGACACGATCTCCCCGCGCTCGTCGACGACGAAGCAGCGGTCGGCGTCGCCGTCGAAGGCAAGCCCGAGATCTGCCCCGGAGCTGCGGACCGCGGCCTGCAGGTCGCGCAGGTTCGCCGGCTCGATCGGGTTGGCCTCGTGGTTCGGGAAGGAGCCGTCCAGCTCGAAGTAGAGCGGGATCACGGTCAGCGGGAGGCCGGCGAAGGTCGCCGGGGCGGTCAGCCCGCCCATGCCGTTGCCGGCGTCGACCGCGACGGTGAGCGGCCGGATGCCGGACAGGTCGACCAGGGTGTGCAGGTAGCGCACGTAATCGGCAAGGAGGTCACGTGTGGTGACCGTGCCGGCACGGCCAGGGGCGGCGGGCACGCCGTGCTCGACCATCGCCCGGATCTCGGCGAGCCCGGTCTCCTGGCCTATCGGCGCCGCGCCCGCCCGGCACAGCTTGATGCCGTTGTACTTCGCCGGGTTGTGCGAGGCGGTGAACATCGCGCCGGGGATGTCGAGCGAGCCGGCGGCGAAGTAGAGCAGATCCGTCGAGCCGAGGCCGGCGGCGATCACGTCGGCGCCCTGGCTGGCCGCACCCTCGGCGAAGGCCGCGGCCAGCGGGATGGACGACTCGCGCATGTCGTGGGCGGTGACGATTCGCTCCGCGTCGAGCAGTCGCACGAACGCGGCGCCGGTGCTCCGGGCGATCTCGGCGTCGAACTCTGCCGGCACGACACCCCGGACGTCGTACGCCTTGAAGATCCGCGACAGGTCGCGCATCCGGTCCCCACCCTTCTGGCTGGTGTCCCCCCGCACCGGGTGAACCGTCCCCCGGGGCCCGCACAGCGCCACAGCGGCCGCGCTCGGTCGAGCCTATCCGCCGGGTCCGACAGGCCCTGGACCGCGTCCGAGGAAGCCCACGCGGGACACATCGCGCCGCTCCCACCCACCTCCGCGGCCGGCCCGATGGCCACCCAGCCCCGGTTGATCCCGGGGGTGGGGTGGCCAGGGCCGGCACCGCTCACGGGGGCAGGGACGCCGGGTCCGCCTCAGGAAGGGCTTGGCACCGCCCGCAGGTGACCGCGACGGCCCCCCGGAGGCGTCTGAGGGCCGCCCTGGGAGCCCTGGGGGCCCTGGGGGGGCTCAGGACCACGCCGAGGCGTCTCGGGACCACCCCGGGAGGCCTCGCGCACAGCGTCCGCCAGCGCCTCCAGGTCATCCCCGGCAACCTCACGGCCACCCTCACGCGACGCTTCGGCCTCGAGCCGGACGACCGCCCAGCCGAGCGGCACGGTGAGCCGATCGGCGTGCGGGCCGCACAGGTCGTACGAGTGCGGCTCGACGTACGGGGACAGCGGGCCCAGTACGGCTGTCGACTCGGCGTAGGCATACGTGAGCGTGGCGACCGCGGCTGCGGAACAGGCCGAGCGGGAGCAGCGCCGAGGCTTCACGTTCCGGACGGTAGCCCCCGGAACGGGCGACGGCCACCACCTATCGTCGTGTCGCGTGACGCGAGGTTGAATCGTCACGCGTTGTCGACCATATCGTTGCGCCGTGCGTCCGAACTCCGGCGTGGCAACGGCATCCGACGCGACATCGAGATCATCAAGATCGTGGAACCTCCTCGGGCTGGGAGGGAAAACCGGGGTCGGTCGCCGGGACGGCGGGGTGCTGGTGGGGCGGCCGGATCACGACGGCCGCCGGGGCCGGTCGCCCGG
>NZ_JANEZT010000343.1 GCF_025403405.1 Frankia tisae | reverse complement strand
GGCCGTCCCCGCCGAGCGCCACCACCACCCGGCCGTGCGCGGTCGCCTCGGCGGCAAGCTGGCCGGCGTGGGCGAGGTCGCGGGTGGGGACGACCCGCACGTCGGCGGCCCACCGGTCGAGCTCGGCGCGGACGCCGTCGAGCAGGCGCAGCGCCCGCCCGCGCCCCGCGCTCGGATTGACGATCACGGTGAGCAGCCGCCGATCGACCTCCATCGGGTCAGCCTACGGGGCGGTGACCCCGCTCACCGCACCGCGGGCGACGCGACGGTCAGATGCTCGCTGGTGGCGCCGAAGAACGACCGTTCGCCGATCTCGGGGGCGTCCCGCACGTCGCGCAGCACCAGGTGTTCCAGCAGGATCAGCGCCGCGTCGGCCGGCCAGAGCACCAGCCACAGCCACACCCCGCGGGCCTCGCCGACGAAGGCGGCCCGGTCGGGTCGGACGGCCAGCGGCCACATCGCCGTGGGATGCCCGGCGGCCTCGACCTTGGCCTCGGACGCGCCCGGCAGCGCCTCCGGATCGGGGCCGGCGAGGCCCGCAAGTTGGGCGGCGAGGCCCACCCCGGGTGCCTCGGCGACGAGGATCATCTCCGCCGGTCCGCCCAGCGGGCAGGGGCCGGCGAGGGCGAGTGCGCTGGCCCGCGGCCCGGTGCGGTCGTCGCCGGCCCAGCCGATCCCGCTGACATACCAGTGCACCGGCATGGGCTCCGGCAGCCAGACGGGCACGGTCGAGGACGTGGCCAGGGATTGCAACGCCTGCTCGCGGGAGGAGACGGCCGTCCGGTAGGGGCTCACCTCCCCGTGCTCGTCGCACCGGTACTGGCTACTCCACAGGTCGGGCGGGCGGAGCGGGCCGAGACAACGAGGGCAGGTGGCAGCAATGGTCACCGGGCGCCTCCTGGCGTAGGTGGGCGAAAGGCCGCCGGACGTCGACGGTTCCGATACGGCTGTTCCCGCCCTCTACCGCGAGCAACCGTCTCACCAGCACTGATGTGCCGAACCGCCGGGCACGTCAGCGGCTGGCGGCGCTCTCGGCGCACTCGGCGAACGCCTCGTCGAGGAGGTCGAGGCCGGCGAGCAGCAGCGGTTCGTCGATCACCAGCGGCGGCAGCAGCCGCAGCACGTTGCCCCAGGTGCCGGCGGTAAGCACGATCAGGCCGCGGCGGTGGCAGGCCGCCGCGACGGCCGCGGTCAGTTCCTTGTCCGGGCTGGTGTCGCCACCGCCGCGGACGAGCTCCAGGGCGAGCATCGCGCCCCGCCCGCGGACGTCCCCGACGATGTCGTGCCGCGCCGCCAGGGCGCGCAGCCGGGGCAGCGCGAGCTCGCCGATGCGCCGCGCGCGGGCGGCGAGATCCGCGGACTCGATGAGCCCGATCGCGGCGAGCGCCGCCGCGCACGCCGCCGGGTTGCCGCCGTAGGTGCCGCCGAGGCCGCCGGCCTGCGGGGCGTCCATGATCTCGGCTCGTCCGGTGACGGCCGCCAGCGGCATGCCGCCGGCGATGCCCTTCGCGGTGGTGATGAGGTCCGGCACGATGCCCTCGTCCTCGCAGGCGAACATCGTGCCGGTGCGGGCGAACCCGGTCTGGATCTCGTCGGCGACGAACAGGATGCCGGTGTCCGCGCAGAATTCGGCGAGCCGGGGCAGGAAGCCACGGCCGGGGACGATGAAGCCGCCTTCCCCCTGGATCGGCTCGATGACCATCGCGGCCACCTCGCCCGCGCCGATCTCGTCCCGGACAAGTTCGATCACCCGCGCCGCCGCCTGCTCGCCGCAGTGCTCGCGACCGGTCGGCCAGCGGTACGGGTAGGCCAGCGGCACCCGGTAGACCTCGGGCGCGAAGGGACCGAAGCCGGCCTTGTAGGGCATCGATTTCGCCGTCATCGCCAACGTCAGGTTCGTCCGACCGTGGTAGGCGTGCTCGAAGACGACGACCGCGTCGCGCCCGGTCGCCGAGCGGGCGATCTTGACGGCGTTCTCGACGGCCTCCGCGCCGGAGTTGAACAGCGCGCTGCGCTTGTCGTGGTCGCCGGGGGTCAGCCGGTTGAGGGCCTCACAGACAGCGACGTACCCCTCGTACGGTGTGATCATGAAGCAGGTGTGGGTGAACCGGCCGACCTGTTCGCGCACCGCCTCGACCACGCCGTCGGCGGCGTTGCCGACGCTGACCACGGCGATCCCCGAGCCGAAGTCGATCAGCGAGTTGCCGTCGACGTCGACGACGACCCCGCCGCCGGCGGCGTGCACGTACACGGGCAGGGTCTCCCCCACCCCGCGGGCCACCGCGCCGGTCCGGCGGGCGGCCAGCGCGCGCGAACGCGGCCCGGGGATCTCGGTGACGAGGCGGCGCACCTGGGGCAGCCCCGGGCCGCCGCGGGCCGGCACGTTCGGAGGGATCATCTCGTCGGCTCCCGCCTGCTCGCTCACCGGTGTCTCCATCTGGGCATCCATCTGGGCATCCACCTGGACATCGTCCCCCGACCGCGGGCTCGGGACCGGCATGTCCGCCCAGGTCAGCACCCGCTTCAGACGCGGTATGCCTCGATGGGCCGGTCGGGCGCGTTGAACCAACCGATGTTCCGACTGCGCCTAGGATGACGGGCGATGGCGACGACACGGGCGGATCGCGATGGCTGACGTCACCTCGTTCTGGTTGGCGGGTAACCGAGCCGAGGGTGCCTCGACGATCGATGTCCACCACCCCTTCGACGACAGCCTCGTGGCCACCGTGGCGCAGCCCGACGCCGAGCAGGTCGCCCGCGCCGTCGCGGCCGCCGTCGAGGTGGCCCCGCAGTTGTCGGCGCTGCCCGCGCACGTGCGGGCCTCGGCGTTGGCGCACGTGTCCAAGCAGATAGCGCAGCGCGGCGACGAGCTCGCCCGGCTCATCACCGCCGAGAGTGGCAAGCCGCTCACCTGGGCTCGGGCCGAGGTGGCCCGGGCAAGCTCGACGTTTCGCTGGGGCGCGGAGGAGGCCCGCCGTTTCACCGGCGAGCTGACCCGCCTCGACACGGACCCGACCGGGGAGGGGCGCCTGGCGTTGAGCCGGCGCTTCCCGCGCGGGCCCGTGCTCGGGATCACCCCTTTCAACTTCCCGCTGAACCTGGTGGCGCACAAGGTCGCGCCGGCGCTGGCGGTCGGCGCCCCGATCATCGTCAAGCCCGCCCCCCGCACGCCGCTGTCGGCGCTGTTCCTCGGTGACCTGCTCGCCGAGACCGACCTGCCCGAGGGGTCCTGGTCGGTCCTGCCGGTCCCGAACAGCGAGGTCACCGGCCTCGTCACGGACCCGCGCCTGCCGGTGGTGTCGTTCACCGGCTCCGGCCCGGTCGGCTGGTCGATCCGCGACGCCGTGCCACGCAAGCACGTCGTGCTCGAGCTGGGCGGAAACGGCGCCGTGCTGGTCGCGGCCGACTACGCGGCACCGGGCGACCTCGCGCGGGCGGCCGGGCGCATCGCCCTGTTCGCCAACTACCAGGCCGGCCAGTCCTGCATCGCCGTGCAGCGCGTCTACGCCGACCGGTCCGTCCACGACGAGCTGCTCGGCGAGATCGTCACCGCGGTGCGGGCGCTGCGCGGCGGCGACCCGGCCGACCCGGCCACCGACGTCGGCCCGCTCATCGACGTCGCCGCGGCTCGCCGGGTCGAGGAGTGGATCGCCGAGGCCGTCGCCGCCGGCGGCACCCTCGTCTGCGGCGGCACGCGCACCGGCGCGAGCATCGCCCCGGCCGTGCTCACCGGCGTCCCCGCCGACGCCCGGGTCGTGCGCGAGGAGGTCTTCGGGCCGGTCCTCGTCGTGTCCGCGGTGGACGGGTTGGACGACGGCCTCGCCCGGGTCAACGACAGCGAGTTCGGCCTGCAGACCGGCGTGTTCACCCACGACCTGGCCACCGCGTTCCGCGCCCACCGCGACCTCGCCGTCGGCGGGGTCGTCATCGGCGACGTCCCCTCCTACCGGGCCGATCAGATGCCCTACGGCGGCACGAAGGGCTCCGGCATCGGCCGCGAAGGCGTCCGGGCGGCCATGACCGACCTCACCGAGGAACGAGTCCTGGTCCTCACCGGCCTCGACCTCTGACCACCCGAACCGCCGGTAACCACCCGAACCGCCAGTAACCACCCGAGCCGCCGGCCGTCGACAGGGTGCGGCCGGCAACGGTTAGCTGACAGCATCAGCGGATGACCATCGACCTGCACACCCACTCCACCGCGTCGGACGGCCTGGTCTCACCGGAGGATCTCGTCCGGCTCGCCGCCGAGACGGGGCTGACGGTCATCGCGCTGACCGACCACGACACCACCGCGGGCATCGGGCGCGCCGCCGCGGCACTGCCCGCCGGTCTCACCCTGGTGCCGGGCGCGGAGATCTCCTGTTCCGTCGACGTGCCCGGCGGGTCGATCTCCCTGCACGTGCTGGCCTACCTGTTCGACCCGGCCGAGCCCGCCTTCGCCGCGGTTCGGGCGCGGGTCCGCGAGCATCGGGCCGTCCGCGCCCGCAGGATGGCCGACCTGCTGGCCGCCGACGGGCATCCGGTGCGTTGGGAACGGGTGGCGGAGCTCGCTGCCGGGACGGTGGGCCGCCCGCACATCGCCGCGGCGATGGTCGAGGCCGGGCTGGTGCCGACGGTGGCGGCGGCGTTCACCCGCGACTGGATCGGCACCGGCGGGCCGTACTGGGTCGGCAAGGAACAGCCGGACGTCTGGCAGACCCTGCGGCTGATCCACGACGCCGGCGGGGTCAGCGTGTTCGCGCACCCGTTCGCCAGCCGGCGCGGGGTGACGGTCGGCCCCGACGTGATCGAGCAGATGGCCCGGGCGGGGCTCGGCGGTGTCGAGGTCGACCATCCCGACCATGACGCCGGCGAACGGCGCCGGCTGCGCGGACTCGCCGCCGAACTCGGCCTGATCGTGACGGGATCGAGCGACTTCCACGGCAGCAGCAAGCCGCAGGGCCTCGCCGCCGAGACAACCAGCCGCGAGGCGTACGAGGAACTCGTCGATGCCGCCACCGGAGTGGCACCTGTCACCGCGCCGCCCCCGGCCTGACCCACCCGCGGCGGCGCACCCGCCACCGGCGTCAGGCCGTGCTCACCCGCCTGTGGTGCGCCCCCGGGCGCCGTCGTGATCGGCGCACGGTGGGCCGAGCCGCCCGAGCAGCTCGGCGAGCTGGTCCTGCTCCGCCCGGCTGAAGTGGGACAGCACGTGCCGGCCGACCCCCTTCAGATGGGTCCCGGAGGCGGCCCGCAGCCGGTCGAGGCCATGCGGTGTCAGGGTGGCGAGCGTGCCGCGGGCGTCGGACGGGCAGGTCCGGCGGGCGACCAACCCCTCGCGTTCCATCCGGTCGACCAGCCGGGTCAACCCGCTGCGGGAGAGCAGCACCGCCTGCGCCAGCTCGCTCATCCGCAGCTCGTGGCTCGGCGCCTCGGACAGCTGGACGAGCACGTCGTAGGAGGCCAACGGCAGATGGTGGGCCGCTTCCAACTCGGCCTCGAGCACCCGGGTGACGTACGCGTGCGCCTGCAGCAGCCCCCGCCAGGCCCGCATGCCGCGCTCGTCGACCCAGTCCGCGTCGGTCTCGGAGCTGGCGCCGATCACCTCTTCGACTGCCATCGCGTCCTCCCGCTGCCGCCTCGATCAGCCTATGCCGTGAAGTGCCCCCGCCGGCTGCTCCGCCCGGCACCGGCCGGGCCTCGGCGGACGCCGCGCAGCCGGGAAATCCTGGTCACCGCGACGGGTCGATTTCCGAGTCGGATACCCGACAGGGCCACCGAACCCACGGGCCACCCTGGTCGGCAACCACCGGTACCGACGGATTCATCCGGATCCTGGCACCCGTGGCTCACAGCTGGCCGGCGGGCCAACGCTGACGAGCTTTCCGCGGGCTATCGTGGAGCCAACGGCGGCTCCGAGGGCCGCATCTGATGCCAATCAGTGACTGAGGTTTCCCTTGTCTCCATCCCGGCCTTCCTCCGACGCGATCCAGTCGGCTCTGGCGACGGTGCACGATCCCGAGATCGGCCGCCCCATCACGGAGCTGGACATGGTCTCGTCGGTCCACGTGCTCGACGACGGCTCGGTTGACATCACGGTGCTGCTCACCGTGTCCGGCTGCCCGATGCGGGATGAGATCATCAACCGTGTCAGCCGCGCCGTCAGCGCGGTGGAGGGGGTGCGCGAGGTCCGTGTCGACCTGCAGGTCATGACGGACGAGCAGCGCACCGCCCTGCACACGAAGCTGCGCGGCGGCGTCGCCCCCAAGATGATTCCGTTCGCCCAACCGGGCTCCATGACCAGGGTGTACGGCGTCGCCAGCGGCAAGGGCGGCGTCGGCAAATCCTCGATCACCGTGAACCTGGCGGCGGCGATGGCCCGCACGGGCCTGTCCGTCGGCGTGCTCGACGCAGATATCTACGGCCACTCCGTGCCGCGGATGCTGGGCATCGAACGGCCGCCCACGCAGGTCGAGAAGATGATCATGCCGCCCCAGGCGCATGGCGTGCGGGTCATCTCCACCGGCATGTTCACCCGCGGAAACGAGCCGGTGACCTGGCGCGGACCGATGCTGCACCGTGCGCTCGAGCAGTTCCTGTCCGACGTCTTCTGGGGCGACCTCGACGTCCTCCTGCTCGACCTGCCGCCCGGCACCGGCGACATCGCCATCTCCCTGGCCCAGCTCGTGCCCTCCTCCGAGCTGCTGGTGGTCACCACCCCCCAGCTCGCCGCGACCGAGGTCGCCGAGCGCGCCGGCACCATCGCGGTGCAGACCCGGCAGAACGTCGTCGGCGTCGTCGAGAACATGGCCTGGCTGCCCTGCCCGCACTGCGGGGAGCGCGTCGACGTCTTCGGCTCCGGTGGCGGCGCCGCCGTGGCCGAGCGGCTGACCAGGGTCCTCGGCCACGACGTCCCCCTGCTCGCGCAGATTCCGGTGGACGTCCGCCTGCGCGAGGGCGGCGACAACGGCGTCCCCCTCGTCGTCTCCGAGCCGGACAGCGAGGCCAGCAAGGCCCTGCGCGCCGTGGCCGACCGTCTCACCTACCGTTCCCGCGGCCTCGCCGGCCGCAGCCTCAACCTGACCCCCGCCGGTCGCTGAGGCGCCCAGCAAAACACCGCCGTCGCCGACGGGCGGCCCGCTCCCCTACCGGGGCGAGTGGGCCGCCCGTCGGCGACGCCCGTGCGTAGGCGGCGGATGCGTGGGAGAGCGCCCACCCGGGTCCTTCTGGAGGGTCTGGCGGTGGCTCGCGCTCCCCCGCGGCAGTCGAAACGCGGTGACGCACCTCTGCGCCGGGGGCGCGTCGAGCGGCCGCAGAC